>JALVEE010000219.1 GCA_027008645.1 Saprospiraceae bacterium | reverse complement strand
GCCGCTACGGAATTCAAAAAAAGATTACTCAAATTGATTGGGAATGCAGCAAATTATGTAGAGATTAAAACCTTTCATTCGTATTGTTTTGATTTGTTGGGTAAGGTAGGAAGTATTGAGAAATCTGCCGATATTATCAAAGAAACCGTAGAGAAAATAGAAGCGGCAGAAGTCGAACAAAGCAAAATAACAAAACTCGTATTGGTAATTGATGAAGCGCAGGATATGACCCAAGAAGAATTTGACCTTGTATATGCTTTGATGAAAAAGAACACTGAGATGAGGGTTATTGCGGTTGGAGATGACGACCAGAATATTTATACTTTTCGCGGGTCCGACTCGAAGTATTTCGAGATGTTTTTGAATAGTGAGAAATCTAAAAAATATGAACTCATAGAAAATTACAGAAGTAAAAAAAATCTTATTGAGTTTACCAATCAATTTGTTGAAAAAATCAAAAACAGACTGAAAAAGAGCAGTATATCACCGGTGAGTAATGAAAATGGAATTATTGAACTATACCAATACAAAAGCAATATGCTCTATTATGCATTGACTGAAAATATATATTCTACCGGTATAGCGGGATCTACAGCTGTTTTAACGCAAACCAATGATGAGGCATTGCAAATAACAGGTCTATTGAACAATACCGGTATTCCGGCAAAATTGATTCAATCCAATACCGACTTTAATTTATACAATCTGATAGAAATACGGACATTTATCGATGATATAAGTATTGATGATTCCTCTCCAATCATAAGTAAAGATATATGGAACAATGCAAAAAAGCAGTTTGCCGCAAAGCACAAAACAAGTGATAATTATGAATTAGCTAAGCAAATAATAAAGGATTTTCAAACAACCAATCCCAAGATAAAATACAAAACAGATTTTGAAACATTTGTCAGAGAATCCGGAATTGAAGATTTTACTGAGGTGAAAGGGGAAACGGTTTTTGTATCTACCATTCACAAGGCAAAGGGAAAAGAATTTGACAATGTATTTATAATGCTCAAAGGTGTTAATGCTGAAACGGATGATGAGAAAAGAAAGTTGTATGTAGCGATGACCAGAGCAAAGCATTCTTTGATTATTCATCACAGGGGTATTAATTTTGATAATATTTTTGTTGACGATATGGCTAAATACTATGATGGCAAGAACTACCCCAAACCACATCAATTATTGATAAATCTTAGCCATAGAGATGTGCATCTAAGTCATTTTTATTATGTACAAAAAGAAATAAACAGCCTAAAAGCAGGGGATAAACTGACCAAATCCGAATTTGGATTGTCTGATAAAAATGGAAATACATTAGTGAAGTTCTCAAATAGTTTTAAGGAAACACTCCAAACGATACAAAGCAATGGTTATTCTCTTGGCTCTTCAAAGATAAATTTTATTCTTTTTTGGTCTGCGGAAAATAAAGAAGAAGTGAAGATTATATTGCCGCAGGTAAATTTCACCCTTAAATAAATTAAGGGGATAATCTTATGGTGCATTCACGGTCTATAAGGTTTAGACAATCGAAGCATAAGAATAGCTCCTAACACCAGTTAGGGGTTATGGAAGTAACATAAATAATGAGTAGAGTGCGCTTTAGCGTACTTAAAGTATATCAGATATCTTATCTATTCTTTAATAATTTTTTTACTTACTATTTTTTTACCATTATTGATATTTAAGAAATATAAACCTTTTGACAATCCGGACAAATCAATTTGCAATATCTTTTGCGTAATGAGTTGTTGTTCCGTCTTAAAAACTCTTTGTCCCTGGATATTAAAAATACTAATAACGACTTGTGGATTATCATCCAATTTGGATTCAATCTTCACGATATCTTTGACTAAAGTCGGATATACCTTTATTTTTGAATTAAAATCACCGGTCAATTCTTTAGTAGAAACTTTTGTATCAAAATACAGTAGCAATTTTTCAAAGAATGTTTTTAGTTGTTGCCTGTTCTTTACGGTTTCCAATGCAAAACCCAGATTGACAACAGCTGCATTTGATGAGCCACCTCCGATTTTACCCTTATAAGCGATACCTGCAACAGATCCTTCATTGTATTTGAGTATGGGTTTAGCACCGCCTAAACCCGCTAGTACATCCGGATAATCTTCTTCGTATCTTACACTAAAATTCAAATTCACTCCTGAGAAATCCGTAGAATTGATTCCTTTTGCAGGAGATCTGCCTTTTGCCCCATCGGAAACATATTCTGCTTTGAGATAATCGTGATAAAATGCTTTATCGGTTGCACTTCCTTTGTGATCCAAGTCCCAAGCTATTTCAGCTCCTGTCACAAACAATTTTCCTCCTTGACTCAAATAATCTTTTACTTTATTCTGTTCATAGGAATTGAAAGTTTCATCCACTGTGGATTCATCCCCCAGAAACCAAAAAACTATATCATAGTCGTTCAGTTTTATCTTGCCTGAGATTATCTGATCATTCATACATGTGCTTACGGTTACATGCCCAACGGCATCGTACAATCCAAGCAGGTATGTGGTAGAAGCAAAATCGTGAGTCGGTTTGGTATAGGACGAACGCCTGTGAAATCCATCAACTATAAGCAATTTTTTATTTCCTCCAAATCTATAATTAAAGGTACCATACATATCACTATCCTCACTTTGCACTCCAGCTTTGTTGACAGCAGTAATCCAGAAATAATATGTTTCGGATCTTTCATCGATGCTATCCAATTCAAATTCGGTAATATCTGGTTTCAATATATTGGTATCAGCAAGTATCTTTAGATTTTCTAGATAAGGACTCACATTGTAGTATATTCTATATCCGGCAAGAGAACCTTGACTAAGTTTTTTCCATTTGATTCTTACTCCTTTGCTATCATTTATAGGTTCAACCGACAACAAAACAGGTGTTTTTGGAGCTGCTGTTTTTATTTCAACCGTTTTGCTTAAAGATGATTGTTTATCGTCATTATCTTTTATAGTTAGGGTGACAGTATAATTTCCATCTGAAGCATATGTGTGTTTCACTATTTTTCCGGTATCTACCGGTGATCCATCTCCAAAGTCCCATTTGTATTCGACTATCTGTCCATCATCTACTGACTTGGATGCATCGAATGTCAATTCGTCTCCTGCTCCTGCTGGAGTTCCGGTAATATCGAAAGAAGCAAAAGGAGCTCCATTGTTATTGACAGCCAAACTCACATCCAAATTCGTATATTTATTGGCCTGAATAATAACAGTTTCATTTAAATCAAAATATCCACTTCTTGAAAAACTGATAGTATAAGTACCGGGTTGCAGATTGCCAATGCCATAAAATCCATTGTAAAAATCATCTCCAACGTATGTAATATTTCCCGGATTGATTGTTACCTTCACATTGTTAATCACATTACCTGTTTGTCTGTCTTTGACTATACCACCTACTCTTCCGGTTTTGAATCCGGCAACCATGAAATATTTACAAAAGGATTTTGCCAAAGCCCAAGCATAATTTCGTGAATATTGTTGGTTTTTTAATCTTAAAGCCTCTTCCGGAAAATCGTGAAAAGAGCCTTCCGATAGGGTAGCCGGCATATTGGTATTTCTGAGAACACCTAAGTTAAAGCCCAAAAATGATTTATCACCTCTATTGTAACTTCTTGTTGTCTCAAGCAAATCAACCAAATTCGGCCCCATCAAAGCACCCATTGCTTTGGCATCAGCAAATGCAGGGCTATTATCTTCTCCTCTGAATAATACAAGCGAATAGTTTGTTCCTCCATAAGCTGCATTGGTATGATTAGAATGAAAATAATCCGCTCCAAATGCATTGGCTATAGCTACCCTTGCTGAAAGAGAGATATCATCTGCATCATCATTTCCGGTTCTAGTCATTTTTACATTTGCTCCAAGGGATATCAATAACTCTTTTTCATTTTGGGCAGTCATAAAATTACCTTCGGATTCCCAAAATATCAGTCCGTGAGGCAATTCTATACGTCTATCATTGGCTGCATCATGACCGCCATGACCCGGGTCAATACATATTTTTATTCCTTGCAATTGACCAAAAGAACTAATGCTCGTAAGTATTAAAATCAGGATAGGAATAAGATATTTTGCTTTCATAATAATACTATTTTATATTCATCAAATACACTCTTCCTTCCTCCGTGTTATACACCACTTTTTTATTGTCTTTAGAGAGATTGGGATAAAGGGCGATTAAATCCGAATTTTCAGTGAGGTTTTTCTTGATTTTCCCATCCGGAGAAACCAATAAGATATCAGATTTTGTGTATTTATGTCCATCGTCATAATCTTCCATTCCTATAATCCATTTGCCATCATTGCTCCATTGAGCAGCATCCAATTTCCCCAATTCTTTAACGGTTTTTCCAGTCAAATCAGCTATAATTGCTCCTTTTTTAGGATAATTGTACAGAATCCTTTTTTTGTCAGGAGATAATGAAACCCATATATAATTACCTTCTCCTTGAGGATTGATATTGGATTTTTTACCACCGGAATACAAAGATAGATTGAGGTTGTTGTCGGTAAATGCAATTGTTATGTTCTTAGGGTTTGTTATTGTTTTTTTGCCGGAAATATCAAAAGCCTTAACAACATCACCTTCCAAATAATAAACATTGGAATTATCGACACTTAATAACTTAATATCCCTTTTGTCTGTTACAAGGGGAACTATTATTTTCTCAGCGATATCCTGCAAAAACAAGCTTGTCAATCTCCTTCTGTTCTTAAATTCATGTGTTTGATAAGCGACATACTTGCCATCGGGAGTAATTTTTGGATACATTCCTGCACCTTGTTTTGAAGTCAAATGCTCTACAACATCGTTTTTAAAATCATATACGGCAAGCCCTTTGTCATTTTCAGAGCTAACTATTAGTTTATCTCCAGTGGGGACAAATTTCGCTTTGAAAAATCCCTTATCCAATAGAGAAATCATTTTATTTTCCGCTTGTCTATTTTCGATTTTTGTCTTATTGACAGTTTTAGCCGGCTTATCCGCACAAGAATAAACGGATGCGAATAGCAATAGAATAAATATTTTCAAGAATAAATTTTTCATATCAAAAAGTTTTAATCATTTTTTAAAAAAAGCTACTAAATCATCATAAGCAATTTCATTTTGTTCTCCTGATTGCATATCTTTAATGGAGACTACTCTCTTTTCCATCTCATTTCCTCCCAATAGCGCCACGAAAGGTACTTCTATGGAATTTGCGTATTTCATTTGTTTTTTCATTTTTGCGGGACTAGGGTATAGATCCGCTTTTATTCCTCTTCTTCTTAGATTGGATGTCAGCTTAAAAGCCTCTCTATGTGTAGATTCATCAAAAGCAATAAATAGTACATCAAGCGGGTTAACAAGGTCTTTTGGGAACATTTCTTTTTCGTTCATCACATCAAATATTCTTTCTGCCCCAAAACTTATTCCCACGCCGGACATGCCTTTTTTATCAAAAACCTCTGTTAATTCATCATACCTTCCACCTCCACCGAGGCTACCCATATCTGCATCTTCTGCCGCGACTTCAAATATGCAACCTGTATAATAATTGAGTCCTCTTGCTAATGTCGGATCAAACTTAATTTTATTGTTCAGAGGTGTAAGGTAGAGATATTCAAATACATCTTTTATTTCCTTTAATCCTTTAGAATTTATATTGTGATGCTCAAACCAATCTGTCAATTCACCTATTCCTTCGATTTCAAGATAATTTTTAATCCCTTTAACTGCATTTGGGCTAATACCGTTATTGAGGAGGGTTTTTTCAACTCCTTCCCATTCGATTTTATCCAATTTGTCTATTGCTACTGTGATTTCTGTGAAAAATTCGCTTGCACCTATAGCTCTCGTCATTTCTTCGAGAACCTTTCTATTATTTATCCTTATTTCAACAGGAATATCCAGCTTTGTAAAAACATCATCGTATATTTTTACAAGTTCAGCTTCGTACATCAAGGATTCCGAACCAATAGCATCTACATCACATTGATAGAATTCCTGGTATCTTCCTTTTTGTGGTCTATCAGCTCGCCACACAGGCTGAATTTGGTATCTTTTGAAAGGAAAGTTTAGTTCATTTTCATGCATTACAACAAATCTCGCAAAGGGAACGGTAAGATCATATCGCAAACCCCTTTTGGTAATCTGTGGCAACAATTTTCTGGAGTCTTTTTCATCTAATACATTTTGGTCAACTTTGCTTAAAAAATCTCCATTATTTAGAATTTTAAATAGTAGTTTATCCCCATCTTCACCGTATTTACCCGTCAAAGTAGCCAATGATTCAAAACTTGGTGTTTCTATTGGAAGATACCCATATATTTCAAATACTGACTTGATAGTATCAAAGATATATTTTCTTTGAATTACTTGTTTTGGTAAAAAATCTCTGGTTCCTTTTAAAATGCTTGCTTTCACGTGTTTTAAATTTATGCTAGTGTCAAGTCAAGTTTCAAGTTTCGGGTTGATGTTTATGGAAGTCGCCAAGAGGTCAAAGACACTTTGGCTCAAGGTAAAGCACATACTGAGCTAAAGGTTTTTAACCTCTTAGCGAATTCAACTTACACGAAACATTACACTTGACTTGACACTCGTTTCTCACAATTGTTAATATCCGAACGGTAAAAGTACGAAGTTTAAAGAATTTTAATCTATTGTTTTTCGAAAAAAATAATAAATTATTAATTTGGTGGTCTGATTCCTTTGAATGGTTTTATTTTTGCCATAACGTATTATTTTTATTGTGTGGACGAAAATTAAATAAAAAAGGAAAAGTTAAAGCACTTTAACAAAGAAATATAAAGAGAATATATAGCTAAACAAAAAACAAAATACATATAAAATGGCTAATACTTCCAAGTAATACAAAAATATGAAATATTACATGATTAAATTTCAGACTGTTTCTGAGGTAAAATACAGCTCCGATTGTATAAAATAGACCACCAATCAATAACCAGATTAGACCGGGCATTGACATATTTTCGATTAGAGATTTTATAGCAACTACAGCTAACCAGCCCATAAATACATAAATAAGGGTTGAAAGACGATCAAATCTCCCCGTATAAAATAATTTTAATACTATCCCTACAATAGCTAATACCCATATCACTGCGAGTAAACTCCAGCCTACAATACCATGTAATGTTATCAGAGCAATCGGTGTATAAGTTCCTGCAATCAACACATATATAGCAGAGTGATCAAAAACATTTAGTCTCAATCTTATCTTTTCCTTTTTTGCCATATGATAAGCTGTAGAAGCAGCATACAAAATCACTAAACTTACCCCATATATACTATATGCGATAATATGCATTGTCGATAGATTTATACTGGATACAATAATCAAAACTATCAGACCCACTATACTTAACAATAAACCTAAGCCATGTGTAATTACATTCCAAAGCTCTTCTTTTGGGTCGTATGTCGTAGAGTAGATTGCCATTTTTAATAGGTTGGTTTATTTAGGATAATATTCAAAGGCACTACGATTTGTCCTCAAAAACATCCCTGTCAAAAAAATAGTTTTCTTCATAGTCATCAACACGCATTTTTTCCCTTCTGATATCGTCAATTTCATGCTGTTCGCGGACATTTCTTACGATAAACGCCACCAACATACCTACAACAGCTCCAAGTAAATGGCTCTCCCACGATATGCCCTCTTGCCCCGGAAATACTCCGGCGATGTATCCGCTGTACAGGAAAATGATGATGATGGTCAATATTACTGATTTGAAATTTTTTCGAAATATACCGCTCCAAAAAACAAAGGAGATCAATCCATATACAACTCCGCTTGCTCCGATATGATATACATGACGACCAAAAAACCAAACGGAAATTCCTGTGAGCAGATATATGGCAATAAAACTAAGTTTCGCGACCTTGGAGTAAAACAATGAAATAAGTGTGAACATCAAAAACAAGGGAATAGTATTGGACAAAAGATGCTTGAACCCACTGTGTAGAAGAGGTGACATCAGTATTCCCGTAAGACCGTCTGCTTCTCTCGGATGAATTCCGTATATATTCCAATTGAATCCTCCGAGGACTTTTATTATGTGTAAAGACCACATAAGAAAAACAAAAAACAAAGGATATTTTATAGCTTGTTTTAGGGTAGTATGTTTATTGCCCGATATCATTTTTATAGATACCTCCTTTTTATCGTTGCTACAAATCCTTTTACTTTTTTAAGCATTTTAGGATTGTCCCAACCGTGTTTTTCTATTATATTTTTTATCAGATAATCTTTTGCTTCCTCCAAACTCGTAAGCTTGTCAAGGTCTCCGATTACTTTTTCAAAGGAATCCTTATCACCCTTAAATAATTCTTTGACAGTAAAGATTCTTTCATTGATACTAAATGCTTTTGTCAAGTCCTTTATCGGTATTTGACTCAATTTTTGGGATAGTTCATTTCCGTAATTTACTTCAAATAGTTCGAGAAATTCAGGAGAGACATTTATTGACTCATCCTCTTTAGCAGTCGAATTGGTATTTTCAGCATTTTGTTCTTTTACATCAATAGTGTTATCGTCAGTTGAAACTTGATTGTTTTTTTCTTCAGCTTCAGGTTTAACAAATTTAATTTCTTCTTGAACTTCCTCTTTTATTTCTTCGTGTTTTTCTGATTTTTCAGCTACAATACTCTTTTTATGCTTTTTTTGTTTTTTTTCAATTTTATCACTATCGTCCAATTCTGATACAGACTCGTACAATTTTTTTATATAGTCTTTTAATAAATCACGTTCTACAAATGACAGATCGGACAAATCATCTACAAGACTATCAAATGCTTTTATTTTTTTTAAGTATTTATTAAATTTAGTAGTGTTCATTGATTTAGTTTTTTGTTTTTCTAATTAACAGTATTCCCATGTGCTTTATTTGATTTTTTTATTAATTTTTAAAAAATAAAACAAGCTTTTTTATCTGTATTTTCAGTTTTTTTTCTAAATTTATGTCCTAAATAGTGTTTGCAAGAAAAAACTAATATGACAATTATAAAACAAAAAATTAAAGACATGAAAAAAATTACCCTGTTATTAGTCATTTTGTTATCATTTTTTACTCATAGTACTATTATTAGCCAATCAAGTGATATTGAATTGAGGTTTCACCCTGAATTGGACAAATTTGATTTAAAAAAATATGCTCTTCCGGTGATAGATTACAAAAGCCTTGATATGAATTTTATTCTTAATTCCACAAGCAATACCTGGGATATACGATCAAAAGAAGATTACAAAGATTTGACTTTTATGTTTTTTATAAATAACAAAATTTTTAAGAATAGTCCGCGTCTTCAGATGAAAGGGAATAATACGATCCAGCTTGGAGTTGCATGGGAAAATTATAGAAATAAAGATAATAATAAAAAAATAAATGACACCGGTTTAAATATTTCTTATAACATAAATGATAATTTTAAGTTTTACAATGGTTCTAAAAGATTTTTTGAAATTGACGTTAAAAGTGATTTAAGTATAAACAACGGAGACCAATTTGGATATTATTTAAATCATAGAATTTTTAACGGTACTTTTTGGGGAACGACTATAGGTTTAGGAATGGGATATGGAAGATTGGAAGATGTGACCGATGCTTGGACTACCATAAGGATGCTCAAAGAGTTTTCGAGAATAAATAGACTCAAAAAAGTCCCTGATGACATCGATATTGTATCTATCGCAGAGACAGTTTCAAAAATAAAAAATGCGCGATTCTTCGATTCCAGAATAAAAAGAATCGAAAAGCTAAAGGCAATCGATAAAATAATGCAGGAAAAAGGCTTGATTACAAATGATGATATATCATATTTCACAACAATGTCAGATGTATTTGAATATAGCAGATTTTTGCATCCGAGGAGATTTGCCGGGAAAATTATTGCATTAGATTTGCGCCCACATTACAGCTTGATTGATGGTGAAAGTATTTTATCTCATCAAAACTATTATTCTTATGGATTGGGAATTGAGTTCAGAGATCAATATTATATACCCCTGAATATTTTCAAGCAAATTGATTTTGGCTATTCTATAAACTTGGACTATTCAAAAATCTCAGCTATAAATAATAAAAGTAAAAATAATAGTTTACTAAGTATTATTCCACAAGTATTTGTTAACTATTCATATTATATCACTTCAAGAAGCACATATTATTCTAATTTTGATTTTGCTCTTTTCCAATTATTAAAATCTAAAATCGAAATAGATACAGACTCCCCAACTTATACTATGGCATGGACAAACAAATTTTCATATTATATTTCACCTCGGGCACGATTTGATATCAATCTTTTACTATTATACAATAATGTACAATACAGGTATAACGGATTTTATTTACAGAGATATGAGTGGGGAGGTGTAAGGTTATTAACACCTTTTATTTCAAAAGGCTTCAATTACGACCTTAGTATGAGATTCAAATATGCTATTTTCTAGAAAACAATATATTTATTAACCCCAAATAGTTGTCTGTGAAATTGAAGCTTTTAATTGCTTTGTTGGTATTAGCTACCGGTTCATATTTTTTGTATAAGCATTTTACCGGTACATATGATTTTGTTCATATACCCAAGGAGGAAATTATCAAGAGTAAAAAAATAGCTCAGTACAAACTCAGAAAATATCCTCACGTTACCGCTCTGTACCAAATGATGGCTAAAAAGGCAACCGAAATATGTCTAAACCACAATATTCCTCCGGCAGCATTGCTCGCAATCGCAGGTCTGGAATCGGGATGGAATAGAAGCTATGTTAGTCAGATAACAGGCAATGTTTTAGCATTAGGAGCGGGGAAAGCGGATACCACATTACCTGCATTGCGATTGCCGAAACTAAAATCGACCGGAGAGATACTATACGATTCTTTGGAAATAATCAAATACGATGATGATAAATTGCTCTGGGAAAACAGACCGAGAAGCAAAAAAAAAGATTATCGTCCGGGAAAATTAGCAGGCTCTAAGTACAATTTGGCTTATTTCAAGTATCACCCGAGAGAAAGAAGTATCGCCTACACTCAAAATATAGATGACTTCATACAATTAATTATTGATAAAGAAAAAAATATTAAAGCCTATAAAGAGACTATTGACCTAATGAATAAACTCGTCAAAAAAAATGGTAAAAAAACTTTGTTGACAAAAGAAACCGCATATATTTTTATAAATGGAATAGGAGGAAAAAGGAATTCATACAATTATAGAAAAAGCTGGGTTAGAAAAGTCAAAAGCATCATCAAACACGCAGGTTTGATAGAACTGACAAAGGATTTAGCTAACGGAAAATCTTTTGAAGAAAGCTGGTAATTTTTAGCGTTTTGTTGCTACTTTCCCCTATTTTTTTTCTGGAATGAAATGGAAGATAAACATAAGGGGGAGCGTAAGGCTTATGGAGATTGGATGAGGGGGTAGGTTTGCCCCAAAAAGTAAGTTTTGTTAATAAACTGCAATTTTACAGCTCATTTATACCAAATTGGATATTTAAGCGGTTTTATTATCAAACTATTGATCTATGCTTAAATATTACTCTATTATACTTTTGTTTTTTGTGATGAACTCAATAATCAATGCACAGACAATCGATAATCCTGTAGTGGATATCAAAAGCCACCCTACATTGAATATCACCAAAATCGAAAAAACTCCTGAATCTACAATTTTCTATTTGACGCTAAAAAATGAAGTAAAAAAAGGATTTTTCTGTGTAAATAAGGATGTTTTTATATCCATTCCCGGGAAGAGAATCAAATTTGATATGATAAAATCCGAGGGAATTGAAAATTGTCCTGATATGCACAAATTCAATATCCCGGGTCAGGTTGTCAATTTTCAATTGGTTTTTCCCACAATTAGCGATACGATAAAAACCCTGGATTTGGTGGAGAATTGTACTGACAATTGTTTTTCGATCAGGGGAATTCATTTGGATAAAAAATACAATGAAGAAGTGCATAATTTTGATATTGGCACCAATTATTACCGAAGTGGAAATATTCAACACGCATTGCCGTTTTTCCTTGATATAGTGAACAAATCCAATTTCAAAAAAAGCAAACATTATGCTTATTCAATGTATATTATTCCGGTTATTTACGAAAAAATCGGTTATTTGAAAGACGCCCGTAAATCATTCCGGAATCTATTGAATTCGGATATAATCGAGAAAGAATATTTTATTGGAAAAATACGGGAAATACCTTTTTTCAAAGATAAATAAACAATATGTTACCGATGAACAAAGATATCAAAGAGCCAAAGAAAAAATCATTGATTAAAAAAATATTCATAGGTATTGGGATATTCATCTTACTGCTATTTGTCGCTGCTTTGGCTTTGCCCTATTTTTTTAAGGACGACATAAAAGATTTTGTCAATAAAGAAATCAACGAAAACGTAGAGGCTAAAGTGGATTTTGAGGATATAGAACTTTCTTTATTGAAGAGCTTTCCCAATCTGAATACAAGCATAAAAGATATAAATATTAAAGGAATTGGAGAATTTGAAAATGACAGCTTTTTTTATGCAAAAGAGGTAAATCTGGAAATGGATATACTCTCGATTTTTTCGGACAAAATAAAGATAACGGACTTTTCGGTGGTATCTCCCGTTGTGAATATAATTGTTTTGCCGGATGGAAAAGCAAATTACGATATTATCAAGAAAGATTCCGGTAGTTCAAACGAGGAAAAATCAAAGATTAAGGATATTGGATTAGAGAGCTATTCCATTGTGAATGCCAAAATCAGATATCGAGATTTACAATCCGGTAAAACAGTCGAAATAGAGAATCTTAATCATAGGGGAAAAGGTGATTTTAAAGATGTGGTTTTTGATTTGGATACAAAGACCGAAATTGACGGATTTAGTTTCAAATCAGGCAATATGCATTATCTTAAAAATGCTAAAATAAAATGGGATATCGATTTTGATACGGATTTGAATAAAATGCTGTTCAAAATCAAAGAGAATACGCTAAAACTAAATGATCTGAAACTTATATCAAGAGGACAATTTCACATTGATGATGAATATGCTGATATAGACCTCAATATAAAAGCTCCCGGAAATAATTTCAAAGAAATATTTTCTATCATACCAAATGCTTTTACTAAAGATTATAATTCTGTCGATGCAAAAGGTGACTTTAGTTTTAAGGGAAATATCAAGGGAAAATACTTTTTTGATAAAGAAATATATCCTGATTTTAATCTGGATATCAATGCTAAAAACGGCTATATAAAATATCCGGATATGCCCCTGCCTATCCAAGATATAAATGCAAATATCAGTATCAAAAAAACAGGAGAATCATTGAATAATACCCTTATTTCTATCTCCCCAATGACTTTCAGAGCAGGCAAAGAGAAAATGGAAATAGCAATGGAAATAAAAAATATTCTTGATGATCCAATGAGTAAAGGTAAATTCAAGGGGGTATTAAATCTAGGAGCTTTATCCAAGGCTTTTCCTGTGGAAGATATCAGTGATTTGGATGGAAAGATAACTACGGATTTGGTCTTTGAATTCAACAAGTCCTTGTCATATCAAAAGCTTAATGGGAAAGCTGATGTTGATAATTTATCTATGACTTATGCGGAATTCCCTTTAATCAAAATAAATGATGCTAAGCTCGATTTTACAAACCACAAAATAGATATCAACAATCTAATAATGATGGCAGGAAAGTCGGATGTCAACGGCAAAATAACGATACAAGAGCCATTGAACTATTTTTCTAAAAATAAATCCATAAGTATAAATTTATCCGGAGAAAGCCAAGTCTTCGATGCAAATGAATGGATAAGTGATGATAATACAAACCAAAATGATAATTCAAAAGAAGATGAGAGTACTTTTATCTTTCTAAAAGACAGACTAAATGCAATATTTGACTATAAAATAGGTAAATTGAAATATGATGACTATGATATAAGGGATATGAAGCTAAACGGAGAGTACTCCCATAATACTCTCAGGATAAATAATCAGAATCTTATATTGTCTGATAGTAAACTTAATATCAAAGGTAGATTAGATAATGTTTTGTCTTGGGTATTGCAGGACAAAACTCTTAATGGCACATTGAGTATCAATTCCCCTTATTTTGATATGGATAAATTTATGGGTGAAGATACATCAAATCAGCAAAATTCTTCTGAAGAAAATTTTACCGTGCCTGATAAAATGGATTTGACTATTAATACCGATGTTTCTCAAGTTGATTATACGGGTAAAAATCTAAAAAATCTTCAAGGTAAATTAAGTGTAAAAAACCAAGCGATTAGCTTTGATAATTTCAAGGCACAAGGCATGGGAGGCACTATGATAGTTGACGGTATTTTCTCCACACCACCCGATAAAAAACCGGAGTTTGACATCAGATATAGAATGTCAAAAATGAGATATGAAGAGATGTACAAGTCGGTTGTGAGTTTCAAAACCCTCGCTCCGTTATCTGAGTTTATCAGGGGTGTTTTTAATGCTGATTTCAGTTTCAAAGGCAAGCTTTCAGACGGTTTTTTGCCTGATTTTTCAAGCATAACAGCCAAAGGACTTATCCATACTATCAATGCATATATCAAGAATTACCCGGGACTTAACAATTTGGCTTCAAAACTCCGGATAAATTCATTGGACAATATGGAAATCAAGGATACAAAAAATAGTTTTGAAATAGTTGATGGAACAGTAAAAATTAATCCGTTTGATTATGAATATGATGATATGAAATTCAATATAGCCGGAAGCAGTAAACTCGACAAAACCATAGACTATATCATTCACGCAAAAATACCAAAATCCAAAATTGGTAAATTGCCCGGTGGAAATAACTTGAACAAAGGTATAGATTTCATCACATCACAAGCAAAGTCAAAAGGAATTGACTTAGAAGTTGGAACAATTCTAAATTTGGATATTACTTTGACCGGGAAATACAATAAGCCGAAAATTGGTATTAAGTTTGTGGGGACTTCGGGCAAATCCGGCAAAGAAGTAGTCAAGAATAAAATCGACGAGACTAAAAAAGAAATAAAAAAGGAAGTGAATGATAAGAAAAAAGAGCTGGAGAAAAAAGCCAATGAAGTAATTGATTCAACTAAGAATAAAATTAAGAAAAAAGCAAAGGATAAGGAGAAAGAGCTAAAAGAAAAAGCTAAAAAAGAATTGGAGAAACAAAAAAAGAAAGTGAAGAATAAAGTAAAAGATGCTTTAAAAGATTTGTGGAAATAATTATTATGCTTACAAACGCTGCCAAATACGCAATTAGAGCTGTGTTGTATCTAACCGAAAAGGTCAACACAGGAGAAAAACTCAACGGAAAAGACATTTCAAAAAATTTGGATATGCCTGATGCTTTTATTGCAAAATTATTGCAAAAATTAGCTAAGTACAATATTGTTTCTTCCGCAAAAGGTCCAAAAGGAGGTTTTTATATGAGTGAAAAAAATCTCAATAAACATATCGATGATATTATAATCGCTATCGATAATAAAGATATTTTTGAAGGATGTTTTTTAGGACTTCCGGTATGTAGTGATGAGAATCCTTGTCCTATTCATCATATCGTAGCTCCATTCAAAGAACAACTTCAAGACAAGTTTCAAAAAATGACTATACTTGATTTTGCCAAGGAGGTCAAAGATAACGGTACGCATCTCACATTGAAGGATATCGATATAAAATTGTGAGTTGATACAATAATTAATTTTTAATTTGATGTGTTTTCTCGCATAAGCTATTTATGGAAGAAAACTTGAACAAGTTATTTTTATAACTTAGAGAGACTGGAATAATTTTTCCTGTATCCATTTGTATATTGAAGCCATTTTTTTTGCAAATTTTTGAAACTCTGTTTAGATTTATCAAAAAACCGGAATGAACTCTTAAAAATCCTTTATCAATAAGTAGCGTCTCATAGAACTTTAATGTTTTTGAACTCAGGATTGACTTACCGTCACTCATTGTGATATTGCAATAATTGCTTTCAGCACTAAGATATACTATAGAATCAAGTGGGAGCAAGTGAATTGATTTTGATACAGATACAATCAGTCTATTATTTAAAAATGATTGAAAAGTATTTGTTCTTTTTTCCCAGATATCAGGACTGTTGTTGATTTGGTTTAGATTTGCTATTTCCATAAGTTTTTTATTTTAATACAAAATTATACATAAACTAATCCTTAAAACCCACCCAAATGGGTTATTTTTACATTTTATACCAAATTAACTATATGGTCTTTTATAAATATTGGAGAATTAAAATGGATTATGTTCGACATTTTAGAGTTAAATTGGTATTGGATAGTGTCTGCAAGGAAACAGACAATTTTTTTAATTTCAGATAAGTTTATCAATAAAAATCAGAGTCAGAAAAAATGAATGTAATAATAATTGAGGATGAAAATAGAGCTGCAGAGAGACTTAAAAGTATGATATTGGAGATCGATTCAGGTATTGAGGTTTTGGCTATTTTGGACAGCATTGACAGTACTGTGAATTGGTTAAAAAACAATCCTCAACCCGACTTGATCTTTTTGGATATACATCTTTCAGATGGATTGAGTTTCAATATTTTTCAGCAAGTACAAATCGATACTGCGATTATTTTCACTACGGCATATGATGAATATGCACTCAAAGCATTCGAAATAAACAGTATCGATTATTTGTTGAAACCAATAGACGCTACCAAACTTAAAGCGAGTATTGATAAATTCAATAGGCTTAAAAGCGCCTATTCTTCTAAAAGTACAAATATTGATATTGATAAGTTGCTTGGTTCAATTTCCGGCTCTCAAAAATCTTATAAGTCCCGTTTTTTGATAAATAAGGGAGATTCATTGGAAATAGTGAAAATTGATGATATCGCCTATTTTTATTCAGAAGACAAAGTGACTTTTATCAGGACAAAGGATAAAAAAAGGTATATGATTGATGAGTCCCTTGATACTTTGGCTGAAAAATTGAATCCCAAGAG
The DNA here is from genome assembly GCA_027008645.1 of Saprospiraceae bacterium. Lineage (GTDB taxonomy): Bacteria > Bacteroidota > Bacteroidia > Chitinophagales > Saprospiraceae > JADJGA01. The sequence goes on along the minus strand of JALVEE010000219.1, from coordinate 55,639 downwards.
ATTTTATCGTATAAACCGGCAAATGATTGTTTTTATCGATTCAATAAGCAAAATCAGTAATTTTTTCAATTACAAATTGATTTTAGAACTCAATCCGGAAGCCGTAAATTTGAATACCGTTATTAGCAGGGCTAAGGTAAAGGAATTTAAAGAATGGGTGAAGGGTTAAGTCATTTGGGTGCATTTCATTTTTGGCAGTAAATTTGCTATAATATACATAAAACGGATCAAATGGTGAGAGAGACAGAAAAAGATTCATTGTATAGACATCTCGAAAAGATGTCCACAAGAGAACTATTGACAAATATTAATAAAGAGGATAAAAAAGTGGCAAATGCTGTTGAGAAAGAAATTCCTCAAATTGAAAAGTTAGTAGATGCAGTATATGATAAAATGAAAGATGGAGGCAGGCTATTTTATATAGGGGCAGGAACAAGCGGTCGATTAGGAATATTGGATGCATCGGAAATTCCTCCTACTTTTGGAGCAGAGTATGATCTTGTGATAGGTATTATAGCCGGAGGTGATACTGCTATTCGCCGTGCGGTTGAATGGGCGGAAGATGACCCTGATCAAGCTTGGAAAGATATGCTGGAATACAATATTGATGAAAATGATTTTGTGGTTGGAATTGCTGCATCGGGAACTACTCCTTATGTAGAAGGCGGACTTGCTTATGCCCAAAAAAATGGTGTTAGTACAGGAAGTATTACTTGTAGTCCCGATTCACCGGTAGCAAAAAAGGCTGATTTCCCAATTGAAGTTATAGTCGGACCTGAATTTGTCACTGGAAGTAGCAGGATGAAAGCCGGTACAGCGCAAAAGATGGTTTTGAATATGATTACCACCTCTGTTATGGTTAAACTCGGGCATGTCGAAGACAATAAGATGGTGGATATGCAAATAACCAATGAGAAACTAAGGGACAGAGGCACCAAAATGATTATGAAAAAAACCGGAATTTCCGATTATGCAGAAGCCAAAAAACTTCTGCAAAAATACGGAAGTGTCAGAGACGCTGTTAATCATTTTTTAAACTGAAGCCTAAGGGAGGCAGATGGTTTGGTTTAATTTGCACATCGGAGTACCCTTTTTAACTGGTATCGGTCTCGATTATGCTTCGTACGATCTATAGGAAATATGATATTTCATGCTTGTTCTCTCTTGTATTATATTGTTTCGTACGGTTGAATTAATATATCGGCGGGAATAGCTAATGCCCTACTTATTTTTCTAATAATGTTTATACTCATAGGTCTTTTCTTTGACAATATTTCCGATGCTCTACTACGCAATCCTATTATTTTCGCCAGTTCCTTTTGATCTATTCCCATTTGCTCCATTTTAAATTTAATAGCCTCAATTGGGTCAGGGTAGGGGAATTCTCCAATTAATTCATCTTCATATTTCTCCATTAACATAACAAGGATTTGCAATTCCTCATTTTCTTGAGTTCCGGGTTTTGAATGAAATATTTCTTCTAACCTCTCAGAAGCTTCCGTATAATCTTTTTCTGTTCTAATTAATTTTATTTCCATTTAGATCGTTTTAGCATCAATTTTATTAGATCTCTGATGAGTTCCTATAAATCTAATCCATATAATTTGATTAACAAATGTGATTTTCACTATTAACCGGTATTTATTTCTCTTTATTTTAAATACCACTCTATCAGAACCAACAATTTTACAACTACCAAACTGAGATTTCATTTCGTTAAAATTAAGCCATTTTGCTTTTTTTGCTACCTTATACCAAGCCAGTAAACTTTGCTCACAATCCGGATATTCTTCCCAAAATGATTTAAGTGTTTCTCTTGTAATGATTCGCATACAACGCAATGATAAAACAAAACACTAAAAATTCCAATTTTGGGAACATTATTTTTGGACTAAACTGTTATCCAAGGCTTTTGCTGTTTTCACTAAATTTATAAATTCGGATCTGTATCCGTCATTATCTTGTCCTTTACTTAAGACTGCATATCTGAGTACGCTTTTATAGCTGGCATCTTTTTTATAATCGGAATTTTTGAGTAGCAATCCGAATTCTGCTACGGCAATTGCGAATTGTGAAGAGTTTTCTGCTTTTTCTAATGGCGTAACTTTAGGACTAATCATAAACTGAATTTTTTTGCTTACATCACTTTCAGGATTTTTGTACCTGATTTTGAAGAGTCCCAGATCTTTATTATTGGTAAACTCCTTTTTTTCTTCTTCCTGAAAGACCAAATCATCTATTTTACCTGAAAAATCGCTTTCAACTCCTACCGGGATTATTTCATACAATGCGGTTACGCTATGTCCGATACCTATTTCACCCGCATCGATTTTGTCATTATTAAAATCTTCTTTTTGCAACATTCTATTTTCATAGCCTATTAAGCGATATGCTTGAACAAATGCAGGATTGAATTCAATCTGAACTTTTACATCTTTAGCCAATGTATATAATGTGCCTGTCAATTCTTTCAAAAAAACTTTTCTAGCTTCATTCATATTATCTATGTATGCGTGATTTCCATTTCCTTTATCTGCAAGGATTTCCATTTTATCACTTTTGTAATTACCCATTCCAAAGCCCAAGACTGAAAGAAAAATATTTTCTTTTCTCTTTTCACTTATCAATTCCTCCAATCCGCTATTGCTGCTAATACCAACATTAAAATCACCGTCTGTTGCAAGTATAACCCTATTATTACCATTTTTGATGAAATTATCTTTAGCTATTTTGTAAGCGAGCTTAATACCTTGACCTCCGGCAGTAGATCCTCCTGCCCTTAGTTTATCAAGAGCAGCCAATATTTTTTCTTTTTCAGAGACCTTGGTTGATTCAAGTGGGCAACCGGCTGATCCGGCATATACGACGATAGCAACTTTGTCATCATCTCTTAGTTGGTTCAGCAACAATTTGAAAGAAGAAATAACCAATGGTAATTTGTTGTGGCTGTTCATGCTTCCTGACACATCGATTAGGAAAACAAAATTAGAAGGTGCAAGATCTTCTTTTTTTACCTTTTTAGTATTTAATGCAAGATGCAAAATCCGGTGTTTTTCATTCCATGGACAGGTCACAACATTAGAATATACATGAAAAGTTTTTCCATCATCAGGCACATCGTAGTTGTAATCAAAATAATTAACCATTTCTTCTATTCTTACCGCCTTTTTTGGTGGCATACTTCCCATATTCAGATATCTTCTGATATTGCTATAAGCGGCTCTATCGACATCGATTGAAAAAGTCGAAAGCGCTTCTTTTTTAACTGAAATAAATGAATTTTCTTTTGGAAGTTCATATGATTCAGTATTGGGTTTTGCATAGGGTTCTATTTCGATATCATATTTAGGCTCGATATAACTTCTTTCATTTCCGACTCTAATTCCATCTATTAAAATAGCAGATGATTTTGTTTTGCTTCTTCTAAAATTTTTATTTGTTGAAACTCCCGCTGTAGTAGTAGTCATGGCGCCAACACTTTTAGTTGGTAGATTAGAGATAGCTTCTGATGTTACAATACCACTTGTTGTAGTATTATCGATATTTATCAAAGGAGCTTTATACGCTTTTACTGCAAGATCTTCCAATTGTACATTTGCTGGAGAGAGTGCGAAATTTAGAATATTTTTTTTGTTATCTTCAATAATAAACCCTGATATTTTTTTTGACTCGTAGCCTAAATAACTTGCCTCAATATCATAAACTCCGGGTTGGATATTTGAAAATAAATATTTTCCATCTATATCTGTTTGGATTCCGGTTATTAAACTTCCTTTCTTAAATAATTTGACATATGCGAATTCCAAAGGTTGGTTTCCATCTTTATCTACAACAATGCCTTCAAGAGTTGTTGAAGTAGTATTTATTAAAAATCCGGATAATAAAAAAATAGACAAAACAGAAAAAAAGAATAATTTCGTTTTCATGGCAATAAACTTTAAAATTTTGCTACAAAATTGTAGATAGTGACTGTACGATAAGAATCAATTTAAAATTTGATATGTTTTCTTGCAGTCACTATATGTACCATTATAAACGAAAGTTATTTGAAAATGTGCCAAAAAGAAAAATTGGTTAATGGCAGTAATCCATTAGAATTATCTTACACACTCAAACTAACTCTGTGTACTCCCGGTGTGTATTCCTTGGCAATTACCGATTTGAGTATATCGTAATATTGTTTTTCGGCTATAAAGTCAATATCTCCGAGATCAATAATAAGAACAGGAAATGAAACAATATTTCTGAAATATTCAAAATAGGAGTCTTGGATATTATAGAGGTATTCTCTTTGGATATTTTGCTCATAATCTCTTCCCCTTTTACTGATATTTTTTAATAAGATATCGACATTGCGATGTAGATAAACCAGCAAATCAGGATTAGGGAAATTTTGTTGAAGTGTGGTGAACAACTGTTGAAAAAGCCGGAATTCTTTTTCATTGAGATTCTTTCTGGCAAAAATCAAGGTTTTGATAAAAACATAATCAGAAATAGTAAAATCACTAAACAAACTTTGTTGAGCCACAAGACTATCTTCCATTTGCTTGTACCTCTCGGTCATAAAAAACAACTCTACCGTAAAAGCATATCTTTTGGGATTTTCGTAAAATAGAGGTAAAAATGGATTGTCTGCAAATTCTTCCAATATCAAACGGCAATTGTATTCATCTCTTACCATCTTGGTAAAAGAAGTCTTACCCGCTCCTATATTACCCTCTACAGCTATATACCTATATGGAAAATCAATTTTCATCAAAAAGTTTTACTTTATTTTTATCTTTTACTCCTTGCAATAATTCGCCTGACAATGCTTTTCTGTATGGATCCAAAATCTTATCAGAAATATCACACAAAGGTATTAAAACAAAATTACGTTTATGATATCTTGGGTGAGGAATTATTAATTTTTTTTCATATATGATCTTTTGACCGTATAAAATCATATCTATATCAATAGTTCTTTCTCCCCACCTAACCTTTATATCTTTACCCAAATCCTTTTCTATTTCCTGAAATAATCTCAATAAGTACCAAGGTGAATAATCGGTTTCAATCTTAACCACACAATTCAAAAAATCATTTTGATCGGTTTTCCCCCAAGGCTCTGTGATATAATAGGGTGATATTACTCTGACTTCAATCCCGTCACTTTTACTAATTTTTTCAATAGCTTTGTTAATATTCAGGTAACTATTTCCGATATTACTCCCCAATGATAAATAAACCTCGATCACAAGCAAATAAAATTATTGTAATGATTTTTGATGATAAAAATTCTTAATAGAATCCAAGTATATCTTTATTTCCTTTTTGACAGTTGGAGCAAAGAATATAAGTCCAATCATATTTGGAAATACCATTGCAAAAATCATAGCATCAGAAAAATTGATTACTGAATCAAGACTTGATGATGCACCAACTACTACAAAAAATAAAAACAAAACTTTATATGTAAGATCGGTTTTAGTTCCTTTTCCAAATAAGTATTTCCATCCTTGCAGGCCGTAATAAGACCATGATAACATTGTAGAAAACGCAAATAAAATTACAGCAAAGGTCAATAAAATTGAGAAATGGGGAATCGCAGAATCAAATGCTACCGAAGTCAAATCAACTCCACCCAAATGCTGCCCATTGTTCATTATTACGTTATTTGCGCTATCCAAATTGGCATAGTCAAAAAGATTGGCGTCTATATTTGTAATGATAATCACCAACGCTGTCATAGTACAAATAATCACGGTATCCACGAATGGGCCAATCGATGCGACTATACCTTCACTGGCCGGAAACCTCGTTTTTACCGCTGAATGAGCGATTGAAGCAGAACCAACTCCGGCTTCATTGGAAAAGGCCGCTCGCTGAAATCCCACTATTACAACACCGATTACACCCCCAAGTGCAGCGTCAGGAGAAAATGCACCTCTAAAAATTATTTTAAATGCTTCAGGAATATGTTGAAAGTTTAATCCCAAAATAACAATTGCTGCACCTACGTACATGATACCCATAAAAGGAACTATCTTTTCTGTAACTTTACCGATTCTTTTAATACCGCCAATGATTACTATTCCTACTAAAAATGCCATAAATACACCAAAAACAAAACCGGAATCAATGTCAAAAAAAGAATCAATACCAAAAAGCAATTTGAATTGAGCTGCTGCTTGATTCGCTTGAAACATATTTCCTCCACCAAAAGAGCCCCCTATAACCATAATCGCAAATAGTGCAGCCAATATTTTACCGATTATAGTGAGATTTTTCTCTTTAAATCCTTTGTTCAAATAATACATCGGTCCACCATAAACCTTTCCCTTATCATCTACTTCCCTGTATTTTACCCCAAGAGTAGCTTCCACCAATTTCGTTGACATTCCCAAAAATCCGGCTAATATCATCCAAACGGTAGCCCCCGGACCTCCCAAGGCAATCGCTACCGCTACTCCGGCGATATTACCCAATCCTACAGTTGCCGATAATGCAGCGGTTAAAGCCTGAAAATGTGTAACCTCCCCAACTACACCTTCTTTCATTGGAGTCTCAAACACATCACCATCATCATTTGGAGTTGGGTCACCATATAGTGTTTCCCCGACATGATGATCCATTTCATCGTATTTTCCTTTGGCAGCATTGATTGCAACTCCAAGATATCTGATATTTGCAAAATTAAAATAAAGGGTAAAAAACAAAGCTCCAAGTAACAATACTATTAATACAACCGGAACATCCATCCCTGCAATATTTACAGGTGTAAAAACAAAATTAAACACTGCATCAGATACAGGCTTAAATCTATTTTCTATTTTTTCGGCTATTCCTGTTGCAAATGATAAATACGGAACAAATAATATAGCTAAAGAAGTTAGTAATCGCTTCATAAAAGTGATTTAGTTAATAAATAATACAAAAATCAATACTACAAAAGAGATGGAGATTTTGTAGTACAGCACGTAAAAATAGATTTTTTTTCTAACATATTATAAAAATGCCGGGGTTTAATCATATTTCATCGATTTTCAACCTGATTTTAATTGTTGTGCTAACTTCAATATTTTCTATTATCCTAAATTTTACCAAACTTACTTAATCCTACAAGCTTTCCCTTTTTATCATACACTCGAATGAAATACATACCGGAATTTAATTTTGAAACATCTATCTCTTCTTTACAATTTATATTTTCTTTTTTCATTACGACTCTTCCCATTTGATCTATTATCTCCAGAATATTGGCATTAGATTCACAGGAAATATGGAGATAATCTTTTGTTGGGTTTGGGGATACTGATACTTGAGGTAAGTCTGTAATTTCTTCAGTGGCTGTAAAAATATCTTCGTTTTTAAAACATATGGTGATTGGATTATTTAAATATTGATGAATTTCGTTAACTCCAAAATACCCCACAACTACTATGTTATTATCTTGTGTTAGAAAAATATTTCTAGGTGAAATGAAATGTGCTCTATTTTTAAACTCTATTTTTTTTAATAACTCAATTTCTTTACCCAAAGTTTTCTTATAAAAATATAGACTAAGATCATCTTCGTTCTTTACTGTATATTTCCCGATTAAAAGAAATTCATCTTTAGAAAGCCTTTTGATTTGGTTATGCATAATACTATACTTTTTCAAATCCACACTATCTACACGATTACCATCGTAATCATAAAAGTACAGATATGGCTCGTAATGCAAGGGTTCCGGTTCATTTAGATGATATATTGCCATTATGTCTTCATCTACATATTTTAATTCAAACTTAATCCTGTTTTTTGAGTTTTTAAAATCATTGGTCAAGTCAATACTTTTTAGCATTTGCATATCCTTATTATTATATAAATTAATATAATAATGGAACTTATAGTCAGAGTGAAGTTGAAAATATGTAGATTCGGAAAGCCAACTTGTGACTAAAGTCGTGTCATCCTTGTATAACATTGGTTGAATCGTATTTACAGAATCTGATGATGCTTCAAAATATGTTGCCCCTCTGGATATCTCATAACCCATTGAATCCAAGAATATGTAATTTATAGAATCACGGTCTCCTCCAATAAAAAAACCACTCTGCATATAAATACTATCTTTGAAATATATAATAGGAGGAAAACTATTATAAAACAAGGCTTTTAGGCTATCTGTCTTATCCTCCCAATTCCAACTAATGAATTCTCCTGAATTATCTGAATACATTCGCCTAACAAAAGTATTTTGTAAATAACCTTCGTTCGTCCGTTCAGCAGTCCTGCCTCCAATTATTTCCACAGTTCCGTTATCGTTAATTCTGAAACGATCAGGTCTTTCACCAACATCTATAGTTCTAAGATCATAGACGATATGCCAGGATTCTTCTCCGGTTGATTCATCTATTTTTTCCATATAACCTCCATCATTAACACTGTTCTGAAGGTTATATTGATATAATACATAAATATAACCATCTTTCTGAATGCTCTGAACATAATCCATTCTAGAGTAGTCGTCATACCCAATAATGTCTAAAGCAGTAGTGTCAAATGTAGCGCGTATCCATTTGGGTTTATAATCCTTGAAAATATCAAGGTCAGGTTGGGAAAAAGTATAGGTAGAAATAAAAATTAAGAAAAATATTGATAGTCTCATAGCATTGATATTTTTAATTTCGAAAATATTAATTTATAATAAAATCATAGGGACGAAATCTATAATTTTTAATTTCTCAGTTGTTCTATATTTTTAAATCCAATTCTATTTGTATATACAACTTGACAATTATTTTATATTATCCTATATTTTACCAAACTTGCTTATTCCTATAAGCTTTCCCTTTTTATCAGATACTCGTATAAAATACATACCGGAATTTAATTTTGAAACATCTATCTCTTCTTTACAATTTATATTTTCTTTTTCCATAATGATTCTTCCCATTTGATCTATTATTTCCAGAACATCGGCAGTAGCTTCACAGGAAATATGGAGATAATCTTTTGTTGGATTTGGGGATACTGGCACTTGAGGTAAGTCTGTAATTTCTTTAGTCGCTGTAAAAATGTCATCATTTTTAAAGCATATAGTAATTGGATAAAGAAAATCATTGCCGAAATCTACTTTCTTCCTATATTTTCCCACAATTATGGCATTACCGGCATTAATAAATATATTTTGTGGATATATATGATAGCCTTCATTTTCTTTTTCCATTTCAAATCTTCTCAATAATACTAAATCATTACCAATGGTTTTTTTATAAAAATAAAGATTATAGTCACCGTAACTTCCGACAGGATATGTGCCAACTATCAAGTACTCATTTTTTGATATTTTTTTTATTTTATTAACTAATAGATTATACTTTTTCAAATCCACACTATCCACACGATTACCGTCATAATCGTAAAAGTACAGGTATGGTTCGTAATGCAAGGGTTCTGGTTCATTTAGATGATATATCGCCATTATATCTTCATCTACATATTCTAATTCAAACCTAATTCTGTTTTTTGAGTTTTTGAAATCATTGGTCAGGTCGATACTTTTTAACATTTGCATATCCTTATTATTATATAAATTAATATAATAATGGAACTTATAGTCAGAATGAAGTTGAAAATATGTTGACTCGGAAAACCAACTTGTGACTAAAGTTGTATCGTCCTTGTATAACATTGACTGAATCGTATTTACAGAATCTGATGATGCTTCAAAATATGTTGCACCTCTGGATATCTCATAACCCGTTGAATCCAAGAATATGTAATTTATAGAATCACGGTCTGCCGATACAAAAATATCACTCTCCATATAAATACTATCTTTGAAATATACAATAGGACCCCAACTATTATAAAACAAGGCTTTTAGGCTATCTGTTTTATCAACCCCATTCCAACTAATGAATTCTCCTGATTTATTTGAATACATTCTCCTAACAAAAGTATTTTGCCAATAACCTTCACTTGTCTGTCCAGCAACCCTCCCTCCGATTATTTCCACAGTTCCGTTATCGTTAATCCTAAAACGATCAGGTCTTTCACCTATTTCTATCGTTCTAAGATCATAGACGATATGCCAGGATTCTTCTCCGGTTGATTCATCTATTTTTTCCATATAACCTCCATCATTAAACCTGTCCTGAAGGTTATATTTATACAATACATATATATAACCATCTTTTTGAATGCTCTGAACAAAATGCATTCTAGAGTGGTCGTCATACCCAACTATGTCTAAGGCAGAGGTGTCAAATGTAGCACGTATCCATTTGGGTTCATAGTCCTTGAAAATATCAAGGTCAGGTTGAGAAAAAGTATAGGTAGAAATAAAAATCAAGAAAATTATTGATAGTCTCATAGCATTGGTATTTTTAATTTCGAAAATATTAGCATTTTTCCTATCACTACTTATATATCATATAGTGTACTTGCTGGCTTTTAACCCGCATTATGTACCCCTCTATCAACCATATCCACATAGTAACCGTATGAGACAAAACCCCTACTTGTCCTCTCGTAGCAATCTTCTCAGAATCTTACCGACATTAGATTTAGGAAGTTCTTTTCTGAATTCTACTTCTTTAGGTACTTTGTATGCAGTAAGGTTTTTTCTACAATAGTCGATTAGTTCTTTTTCTTTAAGAGATTTGTCCTTTTTTACAACAAATATTTTCACGACCTCTCCTGATTTTTCATTTGGTATGCCGATTGCGGCTGCCTCCAATACTTTTGGATGGGATGCTACTACCTCTTCTATTTCATTGGGATATACATTGAATCCTGAAACCAAAATCATATCTTTCATCCTGTCAACGATTTTGAAATATCCATTTTCAAACATTTTACCGATATCACCGGTATAAAGCCAACCGTCCTTTAGGACTTTATCTGTTTCATCTTGTCTATTGTAATAGCCTTTCATTACCTGAGGGCCTTTTATCAAAATTTCTCCGGATTCACCCACAGGTACGGCTTCGCCTTTATCATTGACTATCTTCATATATGTGGATGGTACGGGGATACCTATTGTTCCTATTTTCGCATTGCCGTCCACAGGATTTACAGATGCTACCGGAGAGCTTTCTGTCAATCCGTATCCCTCAGCGATTACCAATCCTGTCAGGTCTTTCCATTTATTGGCAACTGTATCTTGCAAAGCCATTCCGCCTGCCACTACTATTTTGAATGGAGAGAAATCGAGTTCTTGGAATCCTTTATTGTGTAATAATGCATTGAAAAGTGTGTTTACGCCTGAAAAAACCGATATCTTATGAGTTTTGAATTCCTTAACAACGGAATCCAAATCTCTGGCGTTTGTGACCAAAACATTTTTTACTCCAAGGGCTAACATAGCCATAAGATTAACTGTCAATGCAAATATGTGATAAAGTGGAAGTGCGGTTAAAATTATTTCTTCTTCTTCTTTCAAAGTGCCTTGCATTATATATTTAATCTGGAGCATATTTGCAACGATATTTTTATTCGTGAGCATCGCTCCTTTTGATACGCCGGTTGTACCTCCCGTATATTGAAGAAAGATGAAATCATCAGGGCCTTGAGAAAACTCTTTTATAGATTTATTCTTCCCCTCTTTCAAGGCTGTTTTGAATTTCACTGAATTTGGTAAATTGTATTTTGGCACCATTTTCTTGATATTCTTAACAACAAAATTCACCATTCCGCCTTTCAAACCTCCAAGCATATCTCCAAGGCTTGTTGTGATGACAACATCGATATCTGTCTCTGCGATTATTTTTTCGAGATTAGCAGCAAACATATCTGCTATAATAATGGCTTTTGCTCCGGAATCGGTAAACTGATGTTTCATCTCTCTTGGCGTATATAGCGGATTGGTATTTACCACGACCAAACCTGCTTTAATTACACCGAAAATTGAAATAACGGATTGCAAAATATTGGGCATCATAATCGCAACTTTATCTCCGGGTTTAAGTCCCCTATAATGAAGATATGCTGCAAGATTGTCGGAATAAGTATCTACCTGCTTAAATGTTAGCCATTTCCCCATATTGTAATATCCGGGGGAGTCTGCATATTTTTTTAATTGCTCATTGATAAATCCAAGTACAGTCGGATATTCATTTGTATCAATATTAGCAGGAATTCCCGGTGAATATTCATTTAACCAAATTCTTTTTTCGTAAATGTCGTTATTGTTTTCCATTTCAGTCTTTTTAAAAATTTTCTAAAAAAATCGTTCAGCAAGGTACAAAAGAAATTTTAATATCTCAAATAAACTTAAAAAAACTCGGCTAAAAATAGAAAAAATACTATTTTTGTTCCTCAAAACAAAAAGTATGAGAAGAGTAGTAGTTACAGGAATAGGAGCCTTGACACCCATTGGTAACAATATAAAGGAATATAAGGAAAGCCTTTTTAATGGTGTTTCGGGAGCCGATTTCATTACTTATTTTGATATATCTGAATTTAAAACAAAGTTTGCTTGTGAGCTAAAAAACTTCAATCCGGATGATTATTTAGACCGCAAAGTTTGGAGAAAACTGGATCCGTTTTCACAGTATGCGCTTGTTGCAGCTGAAGAAGCAATGCAGGATTCCGGACTTGATTTGGATAAGATTGACTTGACAAGAGCGGGAGTGATTATGGGAAGTGGTATTGGTGGTTTTGATACATTCGAAAAAGAGGTCACTAAAGATGTTCTTAGAGGTGCGGGACCAAAGTTCAGTCCCTTTCTTATTCCAAAATTAATCCCCGATATAGTACCCGGTCATATATCTATAAAATACGGATTTACCGGAATCAATTATGCTACGGTTGCCGCGTGTGCATCAGCATCTATGGCTATAGCCAATTCGTTTGATTATATACGGTTTGGTAAAGCGGATATTATGATTTCGGGCGGGTCGGAAGCAGCGGTTACACGTACTGCGATTGGTGGTTTTAGCTCAATGAAAGCTTTATCTCAAAGAAATGATGATCCCAAAATCGCGTCTAGACCTTTTGACCTCGGTAGGGATGGTTTTGTATTGGGAGAAGGTTCCGGTGTCTTGGTATTGGAAGAATACGAACACGCTATAAAGAGAGGCGCAAAAATACATGCTGAAATCATTGGCGCAGCAATGTCTGCCGATGCATATCATATCACTGCTCCACATCCTGAGGGCAACGGTGCTATGCAGGTGATGAAAACAGCTATTGAAGATGCAAATATAGATGTTACGGATGTAGATTATATCAATGTCCACGGTACATCGACTCCCTTAGGAGATATAGCTGAGACTCTGGCTATAAAAAAGCTATTCAAAGAGTACGCATATAAAATGAACATTAGTTCTACTAAATCTATGACGGGGCATCTATTGGGTGCGGCAGGAGCTGTTGAGGCAATCGCTTCTATCTTTGCTATCAATGATTCCTTGATTCCACCAACGATAAATCATTTTGAGGATGACCCAAAGATAGATTCAAAATTGAATTTGACATTCAATGTGCCTCAGGAAAGAAATGTAGAGATTGCTTTGAGTAATACATTTGGTTTTGGTGGGCATAATTCTTCTATTGTTTTAAAAAAATATAGTGAGTAAATAGTGGTTGGATATATTAGGAAAAGGTATAATCTTTATTTTTCAAAAAATAAACAATTGGCGTATAAACTATACGATATTCTCGGGTTTATACCGAAGAAGTTGTATTTATACGAATTGGCTTTTCTGCATAAATCTTATCAGGAAAGCAACAGCAAATACAAATTTACAAATGAAAGGTTGGAGTATCTGGGAGATGCTGTCTTAAGCGTCGTCGTAGGTGAGTATTTATTTAAAAAATATCCTCTGAGAGATGAGGGATTTCTCACAAAGATGAGATCCAAAATAGTCAAGAGAAAAACGCTAAATGAAGTCTCACAAAAAATGGGACTTGATAAAATATTGGCCGAATATGCAGTTGGAAAAGTGAGTAGGTCAATGGCGGGCAATGCTCTTGAAGCCTTGGTGGGTGCGATTTATTTGGATATAGGATATAAAAAAACCCAAAGATTTATTGTCAGGAATATTCTCCGGAATCAAATAGACATCAAAGCTCTGGAGAATCACGACGACAATTACAAAAGTCAATTACTCGAATGGGCACAAAAAAACGGGAAAAGCATAGACTACTCGCTTCATGAAAAGGAGAAAATAAACGGTAGAGACTTTTTTAAGATAGCCTTGATGATTGACAATAAAAAAATCTGTGAATCCGAAGCATATAATAAGAAATCCGCAGAACAAAAGGCTTCCTTATTGGCAATGAATAAACTGAAAATAAATAACTCTAAACCTGAAATGAATAGGTTCTAATAAAAATTTCAACCAAATACTTATATTTTTATTTCCAAATATCGTACATTTGTTCGATTACCTTAAAGTGCATTTCATTTGTTCGCGTTGTGGGTTGATTCTCCTTTAGGAGTCAGAGGGGAAAGCAATGGGTAAAGCGAAAAAATGAAATACGCCTAAATGTATTAGTATTCAAGTGACTTACATTATGTGAAAAAGTCAGAAAAACGTATGAAAATATTACTCAAATAATTAAAATAATAATATTATGTCCACAAGATTAACAACTTTCTCAAAACTATTGATAGTATTGGTAGTAATGGTAGCGCTTTTCTTTTTATTCCAAAAGTTTTTACCAAAATTTTCGGATAATAGCCCTGATTCGACTACTACGGAACAAAAGGTAGAGCATAAGACAAATGATAATACATCACATACCACTACTATTTCGCACTCTTCAAGCAGAAAAGCTTTTACTTATACTCCTACAAAACCAAAAAACGGAAAACTTAAGGGAGTGGTCGAATTAGGAGCATCAGGTTTTAATAGTTTTATTGTGAATATTGATAAAAACAAAAACTGGGAGTTGAAAAAAGCGGAATGGGGTAATAGCCTTGTGTATGACAATATGGCTTCCGCAGCCGATATAAGAGGAGGACTAAAAAAATATATTACCAATATATTAGATTATGGTGTGAACGGCAGGGATATACATTTTGTGGTGAGTTCAGGTGCGATGAAAGTCAATTCCACAAAAAAAATCATCCAAGAGTTAAAAAACATGAATTATGTTGTCAATACGGTCACTCCGGAGCAAGAAGCGAGATATGCCCTCAAATCGGTATTGCCAACAAGATATAAAGCTACTGCATTTGTAGTGGATATAGGTTCGGGTAATACCAAAATATCTTGGGTTCAAAATGATGGCTCAATAAAGGGATTGGAGACTTATGGTGCAAAGTACTACAAGAATAATGTAAATGCCAAAACCGCTTACCGGGATGTTTATAATAAGGCCAAGATGATTCCAAGTAAAAGAACCGATGTGTGTTTTATGATAGGAGGTGTACCTTTCAAATTGGCAAAAGAAGTAAGAAATGGCAAGGAAAGATACACGGTTCTAAAAGCACCAAAAGATTATAAGGTCGAAGGTGCTAAAATGGAAGCAGGAATCAATATCTACAAAGCGATTCAAGATGCTACCGGTTGTGACCAGTATGTTTTTGATTGGGATGCTAACTTTACAATAGGATTTTTGTTGGATTTGAAATAAATCAATTAATCCTTAATATTTTGATTTCTACTCTTTGGTTTTTTCTACGACCGAAAAGGGTTTTGTTGGAATATAAGGGTTTTGATTTGCCATAGCCCTTGTACTTAATTCTATAGTCAGGTATTCCTTTAGCCTTTAGGTAATCAGCTACGGTTTTGGCTCTGGCTGTTGATAGTCTGTTGCAGAAATCATTGGAGGGTAATCCATTTGTATGTCCCCCAATTTCTATTATGACATTAGGATTCTCCTTAAGAAAATCGTATATCTCATCCAATACCTCATAAGAATCTTCTTTCAAGTTGGCACTATCTGCTTCAAAATACAATTTATTAATTTTGATGGTTTGTCCGATAGATATTGAATTTTTATTCAACTTTTTCAATATTTTCGGCTTGTTTTTATGTGTGTTGGTAACAATGGCATTTTCAGCAGGTTTGCTTACGATTGCTGTATTTTCTTTTTTGGGTCTGTTTTTTACAGGTTTTGTAATAGATGGTTTCCTTGTTTCAGGCAATTCCTTTTTTATTTTGGTTGATGGTACTGCTATATCTACCGAAGCTAACAAGTCATCGTTAGGACAAGGTATTTCCACAATATCGCCGGCATTATCCAACAATATATTTCCATTGTAAGGAATCAAAACCGGTGTTTTATAAAAAACTTCAAATAATATATATGTGTATAGTTCCTTTGGTTTAAATCTAAAGGTGTATTCTTTCCAATCTGTATTCATTACCGGATCCGATTCAGCCAATAGTTGTGTTTTCCTGCAAGCAGATACACCGCCCCAAATTCTCAATTTCACCGGTTTATTGAAATTGTAAAAACGTGAAGTGTCTCTTTTTTCCTTGCTCAAATATTGGTCTGCCCTGGCAAGCATTATCTTGAACTCATAACATTTATCAGGTAAGAGAGCGGAACTTAATCTCTGTGAAATCATTTCCCAGGTCTCATTTCCTCCACGGGTGACCATTCCTACAAAAGTATTTCCGTCAATCGGTAATTTGTGAACTCCAAAGAAATCCGATTCCCCGGAATGAATATCAGGTGGGGTTTCATTTCTAAAATAATATGGAGCACAATCACCCCAGCCGGGTAAAAAGAAAGGTTTGTCAGTACCTTGAGCCGGAAAACTTTCGAAAGACGGATTCCTTAAATGAATAACATGCCCTTGTCCAAATCCCAATATTTGAACCAATAAAAACATAGTCATTGCAGAAAAAAACTTCATATAGTATTTTTGTTTTCTGATTTTAATAACTCAATTTGATGCATATTTGTTATATAAATGCAAAATAAGATTATAACTTTGGTGTTCTTTTATAAAAATTAACAATTAGTTTATGCTATATAAATGGTTTTTATTCATTTTACTACTTCCTTTTTCTGTAAAAAGTCAAATAATTATTGATGGTATTTATGACGACTGGAGTAGTGTAAGTGCCGGATATATTGACAGTAATAATGATGGAAAATACGGAATTGATTTTGGTAAATTTGCAATTGACAATGATTCTGAATATTTGTATATCAATTTTACTACAGGAAAACTTGTAAACCTGCAAAATGACAATGATTTTGTTTTATTTATCGATATTGATAATAATTCTGATACCGGATATAAAATTAATGGTATGGGTGCCGATATATCATATTTTTTCGGTGAACGTTATGGTTTTTTCTACCGCAATGGAAACAGAATTACATTAAAACATTCTGACATTGGATTGATACCTCTCCCGACTGTATCTTCCACTACTTTTGAATTGGCAATAAAGAGAAAATTCAAAGCAGGATCATATCTTGTAAATATCAACAATAAAATAAAAGTATTCTTATTTCAAGATGTTGCGGGAGGAGATAAAATCCCAGATGAAACAGGAGGCTTTGCTTATACGATGAAAGATGCTGATTTTAATGCACCAACAGTGAATATCAATAAGATTAATGAAGAACACCTTAGGATTTTGTCCTATAATGTAGAGAAAGATAATTTTTTCTTCAACGAACCTCCATATAGAAGACTGATACAGGCTGCAAGTCCGGATATTTTGTGTTTTCAAGAAGTGTATAATCATAGTTCAGCTGATATGAGAACTAAAATAAAATCATATTTCGGAGGTAACTGGTATCATGCTAAAATCGGTTCTGATTTGATTATAATAAGTAAATATCCTATTACAAAATCACAACCAATTGAGGGAAACGCTGCTTTTTTGGTTAAAAAAGCTAATAAAGATATATTGATAATAAACGCTCACCTCTATTGTTGTGATAAGGACAGTAAGAGGCAAAAAGAAGTTGATGCTATTGCGCAGTTTATCAGAGAGGCTAAAGATCAAAAGGGTTCGATACCCTTGAAAAAAAATACTCCTATTATAATTATGGGTGATATGAACTTTGTAGGGAGCAATCGACAAAGGCAGACTCTTATCGAGGGGGATATAAGCAATAATTCAAGGTACGGCTCAGATTTTTTACCTGATTGGGATTCCTCGTTTTTAGAAGATGCAAGACCTTTAACCATTGGTTATCCTGCAAGTTTTACTTGGAATAGTGATTATTCTTCTTATCCAAAAGGCAGATTAGATTATATGATTTATACAGGTTCTGTGCTTCAAAAAGAAAATTCATATATACTATTTACAAGAAAAATGCAAGCTGAGATGCTTGATGATTTTCAGCTCAATTCTCAAGATTCGGACAATGCTTCAGATCACTTTCCGGTAATAGTTGATTTTAGTTTCAAAAATTATGATGCTACTGATGATTTATTGTCCGGTAAATATGACTTGGAAATTTTGAAATATTACCCAAATCCGGCTTCTGATAAAATGAATATCAGAATAAAGAGCAAATTGTCTTCAGAAGCAAGAATTGTGGTTTATAATACAGCCGGACAATTGCTCTATTCGATTAATCACAAATTTATCCCGGGGATAAATACGATATCATTGGATGTTTCAAAATTCAAATCAGGAATTTATTTTGCTAAGATTTCTACTCAAAAATACAGTGTTAGAGTTATACCTTTTGCTGTACAAAAGAATATTAAATAATTTTTATAAGCCGGATTAGAAAAAAAGTTAGCTAAAATTAAGTCAGCTTCGGAATCTCTTCGAGCTTCCGAGTCTTGGATTTGGTTTCAAATTTAGCTTCGGAACCTCTTTCAAATGAGAGAGGTAGGACTCGCAAGCTGAAGCCGAAGGATTGAACGAAGAGAAATCCTGAGCTAGCTGAAGATTGTGAAGCCGGATTAGAAGAAAAGTTAGCTAAGATTAAGTCAGCTTCGGAATCTCTTCGAGCTTCCGAGTCTTGGATTTGGTTTCAAAAATCAGCTTCGGAATCTCATTCAAATGAGAGAGGTAGGACTCGCAAGCTGAAGCCGAAGGATTGAACGAAGAGAAATCCTGAGCTAGCTGAAGATTGTGAAGCCGGATTAGAAAAAAAGTTAGCTAAAATTAAGTCAGCTTCGGAATCTCTTCGAGCTTCCGAGTCTTGGATTCGGTTTCAAAAGTCAGCTTCGGAATCTCATTCAAATGAGAGAGGTAGGACTCGCAAGCTGACGTAGGAAGATTGAACGAAGAGAAATCCTGAGCCAGCCGAAGGATTGTGAAGCCGGATTAGAAAAAAAGTTAGCTAAAATTAAGTCAGCTTCGGAATCTCTTCGAGCTTCCGAGTCTTGGATTTGGTTTCAAAGTCAGCTTCGGAATCTCTTCGAGCTTCCGAGTCTTGGATTCGGTTTCAAATTCAGCTTCGGGATCTCATTCAAATGAGAGAGGTAGGACTCGCAAGCTGAAGCCGAAGGATTGAACGAAGAGAAATCCTGAGCCAGCTGAAGATTGTGAAGCCGGATTTAAAAAAGTTAGCTAAAATTAAATCAGCTTCGGAATCTCTTTGAGCTTCCGAGTCTTGGATTTGGTTTCAAATATCAGTTTCAGAAATAGTTTTTTTAGTGCTATTTTATTGCCTTTAAAATGTTAAAATTCAGAGCTATACAAGGATTTATCGGTATAACTCGCATTTTTTAATAATTCATACGAAAAATTTAATTATATAATATATTGGGCTAAAAAATCTATAGACATTCAATTTTTTTTATAATTAATAAATACCGAATTTTTGATTTTGTTGGTAATTATGGTTTGCATACATTTGTAAAACAGAAGCGCAGAAAATACACTTTATTGTTTTACTCAATTTTTACAATATAGATGTATTAGAGGCTTTTGATTTTAGTAACCGATGACATAATTTATTAACCAAAAACTCGAAAATATGAAAATATTAAAGATAAAATTTACCTGATAAAGATTAAGACCAATTAATTTTTAATCGGGTTGTCTGTGTATGTATATTTACAAACAGGGCAATTAGTCAAATCCGAGTTTGTGTTTATTACTTATGTGATTGAAAGCGCAAATACTACATTTAGATATTATATAGCACTATAATCTTGTATTGGAGGTAGTGTTGATGGATGGATTCACTTTTTTGGATACTTAGCGAAAGATCGGGTAGGTCAAAGGACTTTACCGTAATACCGGACTTATGTGTGATACAAAAAGGAAAACGAAAAATTCCTTTTATTTAATGAACAAAAATGAATTTAAAAATTTAGAATTTTTTTTAACCCAAAAACTCAGTTTTATGAAAAAATTATTATTATTATTTTCTTTTGCATTGACCATAAACTTTGCTGTAGGGCAGGGTTCAATGGCTTGTAATAAGAATGTCCAAGTTTCAGTTGATGATCAATGTGCAGCATTGATAGATCCTGATATGATCTTGGAAGGAACGTATGCTGACTATAGTGCTTACGAAGTCAGAATTTACAACACAATGCCAAACCCGATAAATTCTCCGGGGACAGTAGCAAATCCCGTAAAACCGGGGAACTACATTGTTGGCGTATTTGAAACAGCAACAGGAAACAACTGTTGGGGAAGGATTGTCGTAATGGACAAAATGCCTCCAACCATAGAGTGCGAGTGTCCTGAAGGAGGAGCATTACCGGCGGGATCTGTGTTTGCCAGTCCATTTACCGAATCATTTTCTGCCACCGATGAATCAGCAGAGGTACCTGCAGATTGCGCTGCATTGGCAGCAGCATTGGGATTGGAAAACGGAAATCACTACTATGATGTTTATGCAATTACCGTGACATCCCCGGGTATTTATACATTTACCGGAAGTGATGATAACCATAAGTTATTAATAGGGGTCTTGGATCAAGAATTTGATGCAAACAGTTCTTGTGCAGATTTAGTACCGCATATAATCGGTCAATTTGATGAAGATAATCAAGGAGCATATGACGGAAGCGTAGCTTTGACTACAGCTACTACCTATTATGTGGTATTGTCTGACTTGGATGCTGATTATGAAGGAAACTATGAATTTAGTATAGCTACACCTCAAGGAGCAGATGTGACAATGGCGGAAGCATTTTACAATTCCGAATGTGTATATGACGGATGCTATGAGGAAGGAGTAAACTACAATTTTCCTCTTGCAACAGCAAGTGATAATTGTAACGCAAAACTAACGTGGACTCAGACTGTTGTGGATGGACCTGATTGTGGTACATACATCGTGAAAAGGGTATATACAGCAACGGATAATTCCGGTATGACAGCAACTTGTACATCAGACTACTTCTTTAAGGGAGTGGACATCAACAACCTCGAATGGCCTAAGAACTGGGATGGTCTTCCCGGAGATCACGACATGATAGAATGTAGTACAAATTATGCAGTTGATGGAGCAGGAAACCCAAGTCCTGCATATACAGGTTACCCAAGCGGATATAGCAATGCTTGCGGAACGATAGAGGTATTTTATACAGATAGAGTATATACAAAGGCAGACGGAGTGCCTTGTGGAACAAAAATATTGAGATATTGGACTTTGGTTGATGACTGTACTGGTCTGATATATGAACATACACAGATTATAAGGATTACTGACACTACTGCGCCTACTTTCTTAGATCCTGATGATATTACGGCTAAGACTAAAGCATATGAATGTAATGCTAATGTACCGGTACCTCCTTTACATCATTTGAATGACAACTGTGATTCTAATCCTGTTTGGTGGGTTACTTCAGCTGAAGGTATAGTAGTTGGTGATGCTAACCACAATGGTGTGGTAGATGCAGGCGAAAATTGGTTTGTTAACAATTTGCCATTGGGAGAATACAAAATATGTTACCATGTGTCTGATGATTGTGGAAACGAAGATGTGAGTTGTGTGAATGTGACGGTATTTGACGGAGTGCCACCGATTCCAGTATGTGAGCAACACAAGCAAGTGAGTATCACTGCTATGGGAAATGCAAAAGTGTTTGCACATAGCTTTGATTCAGGATCATTTGACAATTGTAATCCTGTTTACTTCAAAGTATTGAGAGTAAATGACGATTTGAATTATGATGGAGGTTGCTCAGATCTTAATGGAGATGATAAGCCGGCAACACAAGCGAATGATGTATGGTATGATGATGAAGTATTCTTTTGTTGTGAAGATGTCGATAATGGTGTGATGGTATCTTTAAGAGTATTTGATAAAGATCCGGGTAACGGTCCTGTTGATCCGTACAGAATGAGTGCAAACGGTGATTTATTCGGTCACTACAATGACTGCTGGAGTATAGTCAATCTTGAATGTAAGATTCCACCTGTATTGGACTGTCCACCGGTTTCAGTTACTTGTGAAGAAAGTTTGGATCCTGACGTAAACACAAGGCTTAAGCCAAATGTAATAAGTGTTTGTGGTTATGAATTGGAGTATTCAGACAAGAGAGATTTGGGTGTATGTGGAGCTAAGATAATAAGAACTTGGACAGCTACAGGGTGTAGTAAATCAACTACATGCAGGCAGAAAATTACAGTTGAATCAGCAGAGCCTTTTGATCCTTGTACAATAGTATTTCCAAAGGATGTGAAAGCAGATTGTTCTAATGAATTGGGTGATGGAAAAGAACCAACTTGGGATGAAAATCCATGTAATGTAGTTACAGCGGAAATAGTTAAAGAAGACACATTTAGATTTGTAGATGGTGCTTGTTACAAAATTGTAAGAGAATGGGCTGTTGTAGATTGGTGTGTATATGAAGCAAATACCGGAGCAGAATTCAATGTGGATCAGATAAAAGGAAGAAGACTTGATTGTTATAATCTTGTTGAAGACGGATATTACAGATATACACAAGTATTAATGGTAACAGACTCTCAGACACCTGAGATTCAAGTGGAAGATCAATGTTTTGCATCAACAGATTGCTATGCTTATGATCTTAAAATACCTGCTCATGCAACAGATTCTTGCAATGTCTCACAGAAATTTAATTGGAAATACATTGTGACAAATATGGATACATGGGAAACTATTCAGTATTCATACAATTATACACCAAAACCTGCTCAAGGAGTAAAAGGAAACAAAAACAGAGATAATATCGACAATACAGCAGATGCATACCTGATATTGTTGGAGCCTCTACCGGTTGGTAATTACAGAGTTACATGGACAGTAGGTGATGGTTGTGGTAATGCAACAAGCAAGAATCAATTCTTTACAGTTGCTGACAAGAAGCCACCTACACCGTTATTTGTTGATTTGGCAACAGCGGTTATGACAAATGGTATGGTTGAATTAACAGCAAGATCTTTTGATAAAGGAGGTTGTGATAACGGTTGTTTATCTTCTTATGACAATTGTACGCCCAAGACCGGTTTGTATTTCACATTCTCACCATTCTTACCTAAGTTTGAGGTTGAGCCATTGAAATGGGAACATCAATTGAATCAATACGGTATGAATTTCTTTGACCCTGCAACCGGTTTAATTAGCACTTTTGCAGCATATGCAAATGGTGATGCTGATGCTTGGATAGCTGCAAGTCATACTTCACAGAGAAGATACTTGTGTGATTATGTTCAAAATGCAAATTATACAAAGACAATCCAAGTATATGTTTGGGATAAATTTGCTAACAATAATTCATGTGATGATGGAAATTATGATTTTGCAAGTGTGGAGATTAATTTCAATCACTGTGCAACAGATCCTCATCCTTTAGTATCAGGTACGGTTACAATGGACGGAGAATTATTCAAAGGAATGAAAATGACTGCGGCGAGTACTGAAAACAAGAGTGATGTAATGACAAATGAAAATGGTGTATTTACATTTAGCTTGGAAGACGACAATTACACTATAACAGGAGCAAGAGATATCGAATATCTAAATGGAATTACGACTTTGGATATAGTATTGATTCAAAAACATTTGTTAGGAATCAAGTCTATTGATGATCCTTATCGCTTGATTGCAGCTGATGTTAATAAGAGTGGTTCCGTAACTGCTTCAGATATATTACAATTGAGAAAATTGATTTTAGGAAAAACAACTGAGTTTAAAAATGACTCTTGGGTTGCTATATCCTCAGATTATCAATTTGCAAATCCTAAGAAAGCTTATGCTGAGTTGGATCAAGCAAGTAAAAGGATTGTTACCGTGAATAACACAAGTATCAATAATTTAGACTTTAAAGCCGTAAAAATCGGAGATATAAACGGTAGCGCAGACAAACTTGAAAGCAGAAATGCAAATACTGTCAAACTATTAGTTGACAATGTGAAAACAACAGAGAATGAAATGGTGGAAATACCATTCTATGCCAAAAACTTCAATGATGTATATGGTATTCAATTTACTATGGATATCTCCAATTCCGATATCGAAGATATTGTTCCGGGAGCTATAAACATAGATAATTCCAATGCCAATTTGGTAAATAACCAATTAGTATTAAGTTGGGACAATGCACAAGGAGTAAATGTAAAAGACGGTGAAGTCTTGTTTACTATCACTATTAAAGCAAGTACCGATAATAGTCTTAAAGGTGTCTTGAGTATAAGTGATAAAATTGCAAGAGCAGAAGCTTACACGGGTTCAAGTCTTGAAGTTAATTCTATCTCGCTTGAATTTAGAAATGAAGATAATGTATATACATTGTATCAAAATGAACCAAACCCATTTGCAAATAAAACAGTAATTGGATTTGATCTTCCTAAAGCTTCAGATTACACAATGACAATTTACGATGTTACAGGAAAAGTCGTAAAAGTATATAACGCATATGGAAATGCCGGATACAATAAACTTGAGATTTCCAATAAGGAGCTCAATGTAGCAGGAGTATTGTACTATAGATTAGAATCCGGAGATTATACTGCTACTAGAAAGATGATTATGATTAAATAATCATTCATCGTAGCCGAATAAAATCGGTTTTTGGGATAGCCTCTCTTCTGCAAAGAAGAGGGGCTTTTTCTTATTTTGGCACTTTTATCGATTGTTTTTGAGAATTTGTATATTTAAAATTGATTTATTTGAGTTAAATTTATAATTTTGTTACAAATATTAAAAGCAGGATGAATAATTTTCAATTCAAATCATATAACAAAACTAATAGTTGGCTGGGATTGATACTGGTGTTTGTAGTGGTTTTCCTTATTTATATAGTCATACAAAGTATTTACAAATTGTTTTTGGTTCTCGCTCCTGTATTTATTATTCTCGCTGCAATTTTGGATTATAGAGTATTGATGAAATTTGGAATTGTAATCTATGAGTTACTCCGGTACAGGACACTCTTAGGCATTCTTGCCGTTATTTTTACTGTTTTGGGTTTTCCATTTGTATCGGCTGCCTTATTCTTTAATGCTTTTATGAATTTTAAAACTAAAAGAAAAGACAAGAAAAAGTATATCGAGTATGAAGAAGTTGAAGAAAAAGATGCCGAAGTTTTGGATCTCGATGAATTCAAGAAAGTTAAAGTCAATAATTATGAAGACCTTTTTGAATGAATTCTAATGATATGACCTTACAATTATTTCACTTGATTTCACTTTTTATTTTACTTTTCTATATTCTTCTATTGCTTTATTATTGGTATTATTGGAATAAACCCGAGCCGGATAGAAATTTTGAGTTTATAGACAAGCCTTTTGTCTCAGTTATAATTATCGGCCGGAATGAGGAAGATAATATACAGAAATGTATCAATAGCATCGCTAATAATAATTATCCTGATTCTTTGTTTGAAATCATATATATTGACGATTATTCTACTGATAAATCCTTGGAAATTTTGAGGGATATTAAGTACAAAAACTTTAGTTTTTACGAGCTGAAAAACTATTTGGATAATGAAGATATAAATAACTATAAGAAAAAAGCAATCGAAATCGCTATTTCCAAAGCTCAAGGCGATATTATTTTGCAAACGGATGCAGATACATTCGCAGGGGAAAATTGGATATTATCTCATGCGATGAAATACAGTGAGGATAAAATCAAATTTGTGACCGCTCCAGTGTTTTATAAATCCGGTAATTCCTCCTTGCAGCAATTTCAAAAATATGAATTGTTGACGACTATGGGTGTAACCTGCGCGGGTATAAAATCGGGATTGCATTATATGGCAAACGGAGCAAATATGAGTTATAGAAAAGGAGTTTATTCTTCATCAGCTTCTGATTTTGCTTCCGGTGATGATATGTTTTTAGTACAAGCTATTGCGAAAAAATATCCGGATTCCATTAGTTTTTTGAAAAATACAGAGGCTATAGTTTATACCTTTCCGGAGAAAACATTATCCGGTTTTATCAGGCAAAGATTGCGTTGGGCTACTAAAACAAAAGGATACGATAGTTTGGCAATGAAGTCTGTGATTGCATTGGTTTTCCTCATGAATTTTATCATATTATCCAATATATTTTTAATTTTGTTTTTGGATTACAGGCAAATCTATTTTACACTTTTCTTGCTTATTTCCAAATTAATAATAGACATATTATTCATCAAATCGGTAGCCGGTTTTTTTAAAGAAAAAATCAATTACCTCAATTTGGTAATCTCTTTATTGAGGTATCCCTTTTATATCGTATTTATAGGTGTTTTGAGCTTGTTTGTAAGCAAATACAAGTGGAAATCAAGAGTAGTGAGATAAAATATGCTGATGTTAGAACCCAGCTCAATCCTCCCTTACAAGGGAGGAAGTTGCAACCCCTAGTGTCAAGTCAAGCATACTCTTTCAGGCCAAGTATTCGTTCTTTTTGCCGATAACTGCATTAATAATTTCCACCATAGCTACGGCTATGCTGAAAATTATATGCTTTGAAGCATAAGAATAGCCCCTAACTTCAGTTAGGGGTTATAGGAGTAACATAAATTACGAGTAGAGTGCGCTTTAGCGTACTTGCCTATTGAAAAAATGAAATGCGCCCATTTGGTTTTACTGTAACAAAGTTTTAAAATTTGGATGTAACTACCCAGGTGGTATAATTCATAGATTATCTAGATGAAAGCATAATAATTCAACGTATTATATTTCGATTTCACTAAATATTTGACCTGAGTAGTTACATTTGGATTATCTCTGTTTTACGATTTTTCCTACATAGTTGTATTGATTATTGTGAATTTTTATAATGTAAATACCGTCGTTGAATTTTGTTAAATCAACAGAGCTGAATCCACCCTTTATATTTTTTGATACTAATTTTTGTCCGTTTAAGTTGAAAATTTCAAAATCAAAGGTTCCGGTTTGATCAATATTGATATTTACAAAGTTAGATGCCGGATTTGGAAATAATTGAATTTTATTTGCAAATGATTCATCAATTTTAACCTTATAATCGCTCTCTAAATTGAATGCTGTAATTCCAATCGCTCCACCTACACCGTCTATCACCGTAAAATAGAATTTATCAAAAACCTTTTCATCTCCCGGATACAACACGGATATTAAACCATTGTCAATATCTTTTTGAGTAAATCTGTCCCCGACAAACAGTTGGGTGTTGCCAATATACATTGAACACAACAAAGGTGTCTTTACGACGGTAAATATCAATTCACTTGCAGAATTATTGGCATCTGTAGCTTTAAGGTAATCAGAAGTTATAGTCCAAAGTTTGTTATAAGGAATTTTAAGTAAATTATTGTTTACCAAAACCGGATTTATCAATTCAATTTTAGCACAGATATTTAATGCGAATTTTTTTAAAGTACCACTTTGTTGATACTTATTGTCCGATATCAAAAGCGTCCATGGTCCCTTTCCACTTTTACCAATCAGTACTGAAAGAGGAGAGTCAGGTTTAAAGGTACCCTTAGGTGGAGATTTGAGCTTGTAATACGCTTGATCGTCAAATGCCATATTGAAAGGACCTTGATAATTGAAAGGTCTGGGTCTAAACAATAGAATCGTATCATTACTTGGTGCAATTAATGAAGCTGATATTTCCCTGAATCTGGTATGACTTCCTGATAATTTTACATTTACATCGGTTATAGTAATATCTTCTTCAATGATTATCGTATCACGCAATACTACTGATGATTTTATATCTTGTGCTTTTCCTGTAAGATTTGCTACGTAGTCTTTACAATCCGTTGCAAAAGTAGAGAAAGTATAGAGTGTGTCAGGGCTTACAGTACCACAGGGATTTCCATACTCTAGCTTCCAATAATACAAAGTGGAATATTCCAATAGTTCTGTCGGTTGATAAAATGTATCAGTAATATAGTTGCGAACAAAAGTCTTTTCTTCAGGAAATGAGGGGTCTGAAGAAACATATAGGTTTACATAATCGTATGCAACATCTTTTTCCCATTTGAAAACAGGATTTTGAGCTTGACCGGTACTACCGACTTCCGGACTAATAACATTAATATCTTTATAATAATTGGAATAGATATCCCAAGTAATCGGTCTTATGACCGTATCTCCCTTAGTGGATATTCCGAGTACATATACCTCTGAATAACTGTCTTTTTGGACATTATCAAAATTGAATTCAATATTTGCGGTTTCTCCTGTCTTAATTATTTCCGGAGTGATTTTGTATTCCGCATTTTCAGGCAATCCTATTACTTTGAACTTAATGGAATCTTCATAACCATTGAACCCCCTTGTGGAAATCTTGGAATTGACTGAATAAGGCAAGCATAATCTACCTGAAATTTCGTCCAAATCAAACAAGAAGTTTGTATCTTCCCTTTCCCTGATTTTTAAATTGTAATTGCAGACATCTAAGAATATATTGTTGGATGCTTTTACCATTATTCTGGCATTTGATGTGATAGTATCAGGCATATAGACCAATTCTTCTCCGTCATTTGCCGTTTTGTATTTCAAAGTGTATGGATAAGTATAACCCTTGTCCACAGATAGTAGAATATCTACATTTTGACAATTGACTTTGTCGTTGTCGGTATTTGCAACATCCCATTTTACTCTAAGAGAATCACCTGTTCTAAATTTTAAAAAATTGTTTGGGTAACGTACTAAAAAAGGACCTGAACCGGAATCAGCTTTAAAACTCATATCTACCCAATCCGTACCACCTGCAACTTCGTGATTATCTCTGGCTATAAATCTAAATTTGAGATCTCTTTCATACGTTGGTAATAATTCAGAATTATTGCTTCGATTGTACAATAGATCGTATAAATTAGGAAAATATCTTACCGGGTTGTCAGAGACCTCTCTAACAGTAAAAATAGGGGCATTACCCTCCGGATGACCAATATCTGATTGAGGACCTGCGTCTATTTCCTCCCATGAATATACCAAATCATCTCCGTCACAATCATATGCACTACCTTTAAGAACAAATGGCGTCTGTATTGGTATATAAAAGCCGTTGTCATAATCTATGCTGACCTCCGGAGCTGTGTTATCAGAGGATATTTTTTCTGCACATTTTCTACCACCGCCCTCTCTGGAATAATATTTTACTTGCTGAATAGAATACGAATGAAATGTTTCAAGGCATTTGTAATCAACATCATTGGGACCGCAAAGTCCACAATATGCCATTATAGTAGTACCACCCCCCGGTTCAAACCCTGAACCTAATGATTCGTTTCCACTACAATTGTTAAATGTGTGGTTAGCGCTAAATTGATGTCCCATTTCATGACAGGTGACATTGGTGACAATATAATTCAGATCATCGGAATAGTGACAAGTTACTCCCATAGCTTTATATGTCTGGCATACTGCTGCAAGCCTGGCAATACCTCCAACATCTTGACAACGATTGGTAAAAACATGACCGATGTCGTAAGATTTCATGCTTATAGTATTATTGATGGCATCAAAATTTTCGCCCAATAAAGCCCCTCCAATAGTTGGATTCTTATAAGGATCATTATCCGGGTCAAGCCATATCAATTTGTCATTGTCATCTATAAGATTGAGGTGAATAGCAAATTCGTTTTCATATATCTGATTGATTCTATTGACTGAAGTGATCATATCTGACAATGCTGCTTCCTTGGTGCCTCCATGTTTTTGTCCCCATTCGCCCGTACACGCCAAAGCAAGTCTATAATTGTATTGTTTTACCGAGTCACAAGCAGAAGCATCTCTGAAATCCAAGAGTTCATCGGGAAAATTTATTTCGTTTAGATTTGTACTTTTATCAAAAATCACATCATCAGAATCAAGTCCACAGCTTAGATTGATATCACTTATATCAACTTTGTAATTGTAGGTATAATAACTTATATAGTAGTCCTTGACGCCACTTGCATAAGGATCGATATAGATATTTCCTTTCTTATTGTAAATTGAAGCAAAAAATCCTTTTGAACCAATATTAAATCTGATATTTATTTTTTTATCATCGCGCGCTATTCCCTTGTAGGAAGAAATATTTGGGAATTTTTGGGCTAACTTGCTCATCATTACAGGAGATTTCACAACATCAAAGAGCATATTGCTACCATCAGGCATGGGAATATAGACAGGAATTGACTTGTGTTCCTTGTTAAACTGTATAGGGGCTTTTTTTAGATAATTCACTAATGCTTTCATATCCAAATGATAGCTTGAGTAGTCAATAGGAATAACTCCTCTCTCTGCATCTCTATCCAAGATAATAGAACTCTCATCAACAACTCTCCAAAAATTTTGAGCTGAAAGATTGATAACAAATAGAATAAAAAATACGGGTAAGATTTTTCTCATAATACACAAATACTTTTAGGATTTATAAAATAGTTAATTCTGATTATACAAACATAAAAAACATGCCATTAAAACAAATTAATAGCTACACCTAGATACAACGAAATATTTCTATAAATGTATGCCAAAAAAAATATTTTTTTATATTTATGCTGTAATAATAGTTAAAATCTTATTTTTTTTATAGATTTGAATTCAGAAATTATCTTTTAAAAGTTTTTTGGGTGAAGATATTCTTAAGGATTAAAAAATAAACCATGCGAAAAGTATTAATTCCAACAGATTTTTCTACTGTGTCAAAGAATGCAATAGTTTATGCTTTGAACCTTTATAAGAATACAGATACGGTTTTTACTATTCTGCATGTTTATCAACCCTCATTTGACCCTGCACAACATGAGATTGTAGATGCTTCACTGGGAATGCAAGAAGTGAAGAAAGAGAATATGCAAAACCTGCTGTCCTCAATTTCAAGTATAGCTGAAGATTATAATTTGGAAATTGATAATTTATTGGAAATAGGTTTCACGGTTGAGACTATTGTTAAAGTTTCAGGAGATTATGATCTTATTGTTATGGGTTCCACCGGGTCAAATAATATTATCAATAAGTTCTTTGGAGGAATTTCAACAGGTGTGGCTTCTAAGGCTAAATGTCCGGTGTTCTTGATTCCGGGAAACACAAGCTTTAGACCTATAAAAAATATACTTTATGCTTTTCATCTTGAAAAATTGGAAAAAGATATTTTGAAGAGCGCTGTAGATTTTGCCAAAAGAAATAAATCAACTTTACATTTTGTGTATATCTCTAACTCCGGTATTGTGAAAGAAGAATTTTCGGAAATCTCTGAAATAGAAAACCTCAACTTTACAATAAATACTATTAAGTCAAACTCTTTTATTAAAGGTATAAATAAGTGTATA
Organism: Saprospiraceae bacterium; assembly: GCA_027008645.1. Taxonomy (GTDB): domain Bacteria; phylum Bacteroidota; class Bacteroidia; order Chitinophagales; family Saprospiraceae; genus JADJGA01. The sequence goes on along the minus strand of JALVEE010000219.1, from coordinate 24,106 downwards.
GAAGACAAGAATATAGATGTATTGATAATGGCAACAAAGCACAGGAAATTTTGGGATAAATTATTTCACAAAAGTTTAACAAAAAAATTGGCATTGAACTCATCTATCCCTCTTTTAGTTTATCATAAAAATTAATTTTTTATAAATTTCCTATAAATTATAAAAAAATATATTTTATATAACCCTGTATCACAATATAATATAAATAGCGAAATGTATTAATCTAAAATATACCGCATATCTTTTCTACTCACATATGATTATTAGTTATATATTTGCAATGTGATAATAAGAAAACTATACATTATTGGAAAAAATATTTGAATTGATAACTGAGAAGATTAATTCGATTTGTATTTTAGGCCAATTATTCCAACCTGTGTGATTTAATGATAATGAGATATTGTTATATCAAATTTGTAATAGTATTTAATAGTTTTTATAGATAAGATTTATCAATAGTATTTTTATTTACGATTTGATAAATTTTTATTAAAAAACATATACTATCTGTTTGATATAAGCCGGCTGCTTGCATCAATTTGATTTGATGTATGGAATGTGTCCGGCATATAGAATTGCAAACTAAGAAAACTACATATTTGTGTTGAAGGGTGTGTGCAGAGCGTAGATGATTTATTGGGTATTATGTTAGGTTAATAGACTTTGATTGGCGACGGCCTTGATTTGTTTATAGCTTAGGGTTTCACTTTCCTGATGTACAGCGGGAAATATGGATTATCTATGTGAGGGCATATTGTTCAACGCAGCCAACCTTAAAGATTCCTTTGATTGGGATGTAGTATGATAATAGTATAAGCGATGGTTTGCCATTGCTCGGATTTATTTTATTAACTCAAAAAATTAATTGATTTGTTTGGGATAGATGTACCAATTGTCATTGGTGATGTGGCATCCCTATAAACAGTATTTTTTAACTTAAAACAATGGTTCTCATGAAGAAAACGAATTTTACAAAAACTAAAACAGTGAAAAACTGGCTGATGATAGTAGCCTTTTTGTTCACTTCTTTCAGTGTCACACAGCTGAATGCACAATGCCAATTGAACGCTGAAGATCACGTTCATGTGATACTAAGCGATGACAATTGCGATGCTATGCTTATGGAGAATATGTTCCTGACAGATGACGGAGCAAAATGCGCCGTTGCTGACCACTATGAATTTGAAGTAAGAAGCGCGGATGGTTCAACCGTACTTATTCCGATGACAGAAAATGCTGTCTTGGATAATACATTTATTGGTGGGCCGTATATGTTGATGATAGAAGCTCATGATGCAGCACACAATGTATTGAATTCAGCGATGTTAACTTTTGATGTTGCGGATAAAATGCCTCCTGTATTTACATGCCCTACTGATACTATTGATATCAAATGCTACGATCAAGAAGTTTATACTCCGGTAGTTGCAGATAACTGTACTCCTGATAATAAGCTTAATATAGTAAAGATAGATGATAAGATTTGGGACAATGATTGTTCAGATCCTACTGTAGATCCTTTAGTAAATAGAATAATAGACAGAAGCTTTATAGCAATAGATGAATCAGGAAATCAGTCCGATACATGTAGTATTGTTATTAGAGTTACCGGATTAACTCAATTGGAGTTAGGTGCTATGGTAAAATGGCCAAAAGATTTGGTACAAGCTCACGGTACTGCTATTTCTTGTAAGGATGCTGATTCTTACAAAGACACAAATGGAGATTTTGACCCAAACAAGACAGGTTGGCCTTACTTGGTATATCCGGATAATTTTCCAACTGATTTTGAAAAGGCACAGCATGATGCAACAGATACAGTTGTTTTAGATAATAATTGTAATTTTGCTTGTAAGGTTGCCGCAACATATATAGATGTAACTATTAATACTTGTCCAACATGTATTGAGAAAGTACTTAGAACTTGGTCAGTAACTGAACAAACTTGTAATTATCCATGGTTATTCACTTTCCCAAATTTCCAAACAATAGAGGTGGTTGATACGATACCTCCTGTTATAGTTTGTCCGGAAAATGAAACAATCACAACAAATACAGTAGGTAATTTTGATCCTACAAGTGCAGGTGCATTGGATTGTGGTGCAAGATATACATTCCCTGTTCCTACCATTACTGACGAGTGTCATGAACACACTGTGTGGACTATTGCAGTAATGAATGATTTGGGACATCCTGTGATGTTTGCCGATACAAATGAAACAAAACACACTGTATCAAGAGATTTACCTCTTGGTGTTAATACTGTTACTTATACTGCTTACGATAATTGCGGAAACAAGACTGAGTGTGAATGGACTGTTACTGTTGAAGACAACACACCGCCGGTTGCTGTTTGTCAACAATTTACTACAGTATCATTGACATATGATGGTGAAGCTCAAATTTTTGCTCCATCATTTGATAGCGGATCATATGATGACTGTTCTATTGATCATTTTGGAGTAAGAAGAATGGATAATAAAATAGATTGTGAAGGTCATGTAGATACGGATGTAAATAACTTCTTTGACTATGTTACTTTCTGTTGCGATGATATAACAGATGATCCTGTTACCGTAATAATGAGAGTTTGGGACAAAGGAGGAAGACATAATGACTGTATGGTACAAGTAACTGTTCAAGACAAACTTCCTCCACAAATAACTTGTCCTCCAAGTATATGTGTTGAGTGTACTTATCCATTTGTACTTGACAAAGCAGGATTAGCTGAAGCATTTGGTACAGTAGTACAAGGATATGACAATAGAGAAGTACACACAATTAGTGGTAATTATGGTTCTCAATACAGACAAATCTCTACAGACACATGGGATTGTGATAAGCCTGAGACAAATTTCAAATTCAAAGATGGTTGGTCAAGAGATAACTGTAATCTTGAGATGAATGATGTTTTTGTTGATAATAGAACACAATGTAATACAGGAGAAATAGTTAGAACTTTCACAGTATCAGATCCTAATGGTTCAGCAAGCTGTACACAAACTATTCACTTCTTTAATCCTCATCCATTCACAGATGATAATATCATATGGCCTAGAGATAAAAATATGACAGCGTGTTCTAACGAAGCTGCATACGGACCTGATGTGACCGGTTATCCAATAATGAATGATGATAACTGTGCGATGGTAGCAGCTAACTACAAAGATGATGTATTCCATTTCAATGATGATAGACTTGATGCAGAAGGAGTTTGCTTCAAAGTAATCAGACATTGGACCGTAATGGATTGGTGTCAAAGATATCCTAATCCATATCCTAAACATCCTGAATTAGCTGGTAAATTCTATACATGGTCTTGGGATCAAGTAATAATGATAAGTGAAAATACACCACCTGAATTTACAACTACATGTGAAGATAAAGAGACTTGTACTTATGATTCAGAATGTGAAGGTGGATATATCGAATTGTCAATGTCTGCTCATGATGGATGTACTACTGATGATAATCTAAGGTGGAGATATAGAATAGACTATAACGATGATGGCTCTTTCGACGTGGACTCAAAAACTTTTGCTAATCCTATTATCTCAGGAGCTACTGCTTCTGCAAGTGGAACATATCCGATAGGAAAACACAGAATAGTATGGACTGTATGGGATCAATGCGGAAACAAAGCTGTTTGTGATAAATTCTTCACAATTAAGAACTGCAAGAAACCTACACCTAGATGTATAGATCATATAGTTATTGAAATGATGCCTTTGGATGCAGGTACAGATGGTATAGCTGATTGGGCTATGATAGAAGTTGGTGCTCAGTTAGTAGAAGTTTGTTGTGCTAAGTCATCTCACCCATGTGGATATGATTTGAAGTACTCATTCAGCGCTGATACAACTGATGTAAGAAGAACTTATTACTGTGGAAATGATAATCCTGATCCAAGTTGGTATTCAGTTGATCCTGCTGTTGGACATTTAGAGCCGGTTGAAATGTGGGTTACAGCATTATTGCCTGATGGTACTATTACTCAAGATTATTGTATCACAAACATAGACTTCCAAGACAACAATCATGCATGTGATGCTCCTGATGGTCTGGTAAGTGTTTCAGGTATGGTAACAACTACAGAAGATGAGGCTATCAGCAATGTCAAAGTTGAATTACAAGGAAGCGAAGAAGCCCCACAGAATACAAGCACAAACGGAACTTTTGAATTTGATGTAAATTCAAATAGAAACTACAATTTAGCATTGAGTAAAGATGGTGATGATTTAGGTGGAATTACTACTTTGGATATAGTGTTGATTCAAAAGCATTTGTTAGGAATCAAGAAATTTGCTAATCCTTATGAGATGATTGCTGCTAATGTTAATAATGATAAAAAAATCACAGCATCAGATATATTGAAAATCAGAAAATTGATACTTGGAAGTATAGATGATATTGGAGAATCATGGATATTCTTGCCAAAAGATTACACATTTGCTAATCCGTCACATCCAATGACTGACGAGTTGCCAAAAGGTTTGAAAATCAAGCCAACTGATGATATGTTTGTAAACTACTATGGAATAAAATTGGGAGATGTTAATATGTCATTGAATGTACTTGAAGCGAGAAGTGCTGATGAGTTGGTATTGTCAGTTGATGATATGAATGTACAAGCCGGACAAGTTGAAGTACCTGTATATGCAAGTGATTTCAATAATGTTGAAGGATTCCAATACACTGTTGATTTTGATGTGAATGCAATGCAATTTGAAGGAGTTGAGTCAGGGTTGATTGAAGTTAATAATTCAAATATCGGTACAAGTAGAGTAACAAATGGTAAATTGACAATGAGTTGGGATAAAAATAGTGAAATTATTTCAAGTACAGATGAGCCATTGTTTACACTTAAGTTCAATGCTGTTAAAAATGCTAATTTGAGTGATATCATGAGTATTAACTCTAGTGTTACTAAGAAAGAAGCATACAATAGCAATCTTGAAGTAATGGACGTGAAGTTGCAATTCAGAGGTTCAGATGAGAATACATTTGAGTTGTATCAAAATACACCAAACCCATTCTCAACTTATACTGACATTAGTTTCAACTTACCTGAAAGTTCAACCGGTACAATGAGTATCTACGATCTATCAGGAAAAGTATTGAAAGTAATTTCAAAAGACTTCGAGAAAGGAATGAATACTGTAAGAATCAAGAAATCTGACTTGAATGTTTCAGGAGTATTGTACTACAGACTTGAGACAGGAGATTATACAGCTACAAAGAAAATGATTTTAATCAAATAGGATATAGTTGAAGTTGCCGGTCTTGAACAGAGACCGGCAAACTTTGACCAAAGATTTGTTTACTGTTTTTGGGATGGGCTCCTCTTCAAAACGTTGAAGGGAGTCTTTTTTTATGGCACAACTGCCCGTACCCCTTATCTGAAGTTAAAAGCTACTCTGTATGTTTCGGTAAATGATTTCAGGATGCCGACTATATTAGATTAGCCCTAAAAAAACTTATTTGGGGGATTAATGTGTAAAACGCATTTTTGGTTTATATATGAGAGAGCAAAACCACGACTGTGGTTTAATATGATTAGCCCCGTATGAAATGCGGGGTAAATTTGAGAAGGAATATGAACGCCGAAAGGTGTTCAATTATCAATTATTATGTTGTATGGATATTCAACTCATCTGGAGTTGTATTTTACTTGTTCGGATACCGCGGGTTTCACCCACGGTTATTCACATTTATCCCACTGTACAGCGGGAAATATTATCTTTCCATAAAATCGATGGATAGAACTCACAATGCGAAAAAATTAAATACACCCACCCAAATGCAGGTTAATTGTTTTTGATTATATTTGTTCTTTGAAACATATATTCACAATTTTTTAATATATTGAAGTATGAAATATCCAGATTTTTTTAAAGAAATACCGGTAATCAAACTTTATGATCCTTTAAGTGATATTTTAGGAGCTATAGAGGATGGAATAATTGAAATTAATTACAGTGATGTGGTAAAGTTTGCAGGACATTCGTGTCCAACTGTTGCCGGCGCTTATCTTATGTGTTTTAAGGCAAATGATTATTTTTCAAATGAAAGTAAATTGCTCGAAAGAGGCAATATTAAGATTATTGCAAAAGGATCTAAGGAGAATGGCACTAATGGAGTAGTTGCAAATGTAGCTGCCTATATTTTCGGTGTGAATGATGAAAGTGGTTTTGGAGGTATTGGGGGGAGGATGAGTAGAAAAAATAAATTGTTTTACGATGATAATTTGGATTGCGACATTGAGTTTGAGTATAATGGAGATTCTATAAAAATGATTTATAATCCATCAGTAGTAAAGCAAAATAAAGATATGCTTCCATTATTACAAAAATGTATTGGTGGGACAGCTACGGAGGACGAGCAGTCAAAATTCAAAAAAATATGGCAAAATAGAGTCAAAGATATACTTTTAAATAAGCATAAGGGTTTGATTATAACCAAAAAACAGTAAGGGGCAAATGGTGTCAAGAACAGTATTAGAGACTAACTTCAATGCATTGGAACATAATGTAAACATTTACAAGTCATTTTTAGGGCAGAGCACGAAGTTTTGTGCGGTAATAAAAGCATCGGGATATGGATCAAGTGCGATAGAGTTGGCTAAGTTTTATGAAAAGATAGGTGTAGATTATCTCGCTGTAGCATATACTTATGAAGGGGTGGAATTAAGGCAAAACGGGATAACAAAACCTATATTGGTTTTCAATCCTGAAATTGATTTTTTCAAAATATTGCTCGAAAATAATCTTGAACCGGCGTTTTACGATTTTAGCCAATTTGAGAAGTTTAAAAAATGTGATATTGACGAATTGAAGATTCATTTGAAACTTGATACGGGAATGCACAGGCTTGGTTTTGAAGAAAGCCGGATAAATGAATTAATCCAATATTTAAAATCGAATAATAATATAAAAGTAGTATCTGTTTTTTCACATCTTGCAGCAAGTGAGGATAAAGAAATGGATAGTTTTACATATAAGCAAATACGATTGTTTGAAAAAATGTACGATAAAATTCAACCGGTTCTTTCCAATAGTCCAATGCGGCATATATTGAATAGTGCCGGCATAATAAGATTTCCGGAAGCTCATTTTGATATGGTTCGCCTTGGAATCGGGATGCACGGAGATGATATCTCAGGTATTATTTCAAAAGAACTCAAAGCAGTACATACTTTAAAAACCAAAATTATTCAGATAAAAACGATAAAACCCGGAGATGGGATAGGATACGGTATTAGATACAAAAAAAATAACAATAGAAAAATAGCCATTATTCCATTGGGATATGCCGATGGATTATTTAGAATCTTTGGAAACAACAATAATATGGCTTGGGTCAATGGAACTAAAGTCCCTTTTGTGGGAAATGTTTCTATGGATACTTGTTATATTGATATAAGCGGTTTGGATAGTGTCAAAACAGGTGATGAGGTAGAGATTTTTGGCAGCAATATCAGCCTGCAAGAATGCGCTCGTTCCGTCAATACCATTTCATATGAAATCTTGTCGAGAATAGCTCCAAGAGTGAAGAGGGTTTATGTGCATTGATTGGTGTATTTTATTTATTGTTTTTGTATCATATTCGCCAAACTTTTCCTTTCTAAAAGGATAATCATTAGTCCATATCCGGTAAAAATCAAGGTTTTTATTATTAGATCATCATAGAAGTATTTGAAAATCAAATAAGATAATAAGGCTGATGTTAATAAATAATAAGCTATTTTTTTTATATCATAATCAATAGGATAGTATTTTTTACTTAGAATATAAGAGACAATAGCCATAGAGCCGTACGCTGCAACAGTAGCCCACGCTGCTGCCATAAAACCAAAAACGGGAATTAACAAGATATTGATTAATATGGTAATTATAGCTCCAAAAACAGATAAATACATACCAAATCTTGTTTTGTCAGTTAGTTTGTACCAAATAGTAAGATTATAATATATACCAAGCAATAGATTTGCTAATAAAATTACAGGAACAATAGCCAAAGTAATCAAATACTCTTGCTTTTTGAGAAAAAATGAGGAAATTATATCCATATACGCCACTACAAATACATAGAAAATCGAGCCCACAATAGTGAACCACAATAAAATCGTAGCATATTTTTGTTTAGCATCGCTCTCCTTGCTTTGGCTGAAAAAAAACGGTTCAGCTCCCAGCCTGAAAGCTGTTATATACAAGGACATAAATACCCCAATTTTGTATGTAGCTGCATAAGCCCCCATAATCTCAGGACTGATCATCCTCCTGATTAAGTATTTGTCCAAATTTTCATTGATGATATAAGCCAAACCTGCCACCATTATAGGGATACCGTATCGCATCATTTGTTTCCAAAGCTTTTTGTCGATTTCAAACTTGAAATTTATTAATATAGGAACAAATAAAACCAAAGTCATTGCACTTGCAAAAAAACTGGAATAAAAAATGAAAACAGCATTATTATTGTTTTGAAATATGGAACTTAATTCCGGATTGATATCAGTCAAGTAAGGTAAAAATTTAAAAAAGAAAATAATTGCTATCACATAAAATAAGATATTGGTTATCTTGTAGAATGCAAATCTTAGCGGACGGTTTGTAACTCTTAGATATGCATATGGTATGACAACCAAAGTATCGAGAAATGTTACCCAAACCAAGATGGTAAAGTACTTGACATCAAATCCGAGTATGCCGGCTATTTGAGATCTAAAGAACAATATTACCGCGAGAAAAATAAAACTTGAAATTAATATAGAACTAAAAGCTGTATTTAAGACCTTTTTGTTTTTATTTAACTTTGTGAAAAACCTGAAAAAAGAAGTTTCCATCCCATACGTCAACAAAACATTGAATAGAGAAGCAAATATCCAGAAATAAGTTGCATCAGAAAATTGATCTGTTTTCATCTCATTGGTAAACAGTCTGAGCAATAAGACATTTATCACTCGAGGCAATATCGTGGCGATTCCGTAAACGGCAGTATCCTTGACAAATCTTTTTAAACTCATAATCTCAACTATGGCTGCAATATACAAATTATACCAAATAAATTCTAAAATGATACATTTATTCAATTTTATTTTTTTAGTGGGTAAGTACGCTGAAGCGCACTCTGGGCTAACTGAAGTTTGGGGCTAATCTTATGCTCGGGCAAAAAATTTACGGCATCAATCATTAAAATAGACCCTAAATTTGTTTGGAGGAAATGTTTTTTTGTTAAAAAAATAATTAAAATTCATATTGGATAAAACAAATGCATATCTTTGTGCTCTAATGAAAAACAGTGACTGTAAGAAAATACATCAGGCTTGATATTAGTTCATATTATCAGGTATGTGCCTGTTTTCTTCCAGCCAATAAATAATAATTAATCTAATGAATATTCCTGAAAAAATAAAATCAATTTGTTGTATTGGCGCCGGATATGTAGGTGGACCGACAATGGCTGTAATAGCACAAAAATGTCCTCATATAAAAGTAACAGTTGTGGATTTGGATACTGAAAAAATCAAACGATGGAACAGTGATAATCTTGATGATTTGCCTGTTTATGAACCGGGATTGAAAGAAGTAGTAGCAGAAGCGAGAGGAAGAAATTTGTTTTTTTCAACAGAAGTGGAAAAAGAATTGGAATATGCCGAAATGATTTTTATGTCGGTAAATACCCCCACAAAAACTTATGGTAAGGGAAAGGGGATGGCGGCAGACCTTAAATATATTGAGTCAAGTGCCAGAACTATAGCTAAAGTAGCAAAAACGGATAAGATAGTTGTTGAGAAATCTACAATTCCGATTAAAACAGCACAAGCTGTAAATAAAATTCTGTCAAATACCGGTAATGGTGTGAAGTTTCAGGTGTTGTCAAACCCCGAATTTTTAGCGGAAGGAACAGCGATAAGGGATTTGAATAATCCTGACAGGGTACTTATAGGTGGGGAACAAACAGAGGATGGTCTTAGAGCTATCGAGGCTCTTTCTGATATATACAGGGAATGGATACCGGATGAAAGGATTCTACAAACCAATATTTGGTCATCGGAATTATCAAAACTTGTTGCAAATGCATTTCTTGCTCAGAGAATATCATCGATAAATGCGATATCCGCACTATGCGATAAAACGGGAGCTGATGTAGATGAAGTAGCAAAAGCCATTGGTATGGACTCTAGAATCGGTCCTAAGTTTTTAAAAGCATCTGTAGGTTTTGGTGGCTCCTGCTTCCAAAAAGATATATTGAATTTGGTCTATATCGCCAAGTCATACGGATTGGATGAAGTGGCGGATTATTGGCAGAATGTTATCAAAATAAATGACTATCAAAAGAACAGATTTGCAGATAGTATAATCGCTTCATTGAACAATACATTGTCAGGAAAGAAAATAGCATTTCTAGGTTGGGCATTCAAAAAAGATACCAATGATACTAGAGAATCAGCAGCCATTTATGTCGCGGATATTTTAATGGAAGATAAGGCTGATATTTTTGTCTTTGATCCGAAAGTCACTAAAAAAAGAATGTTTGAAGATATTGATTATCTACAGACAAGAAGTCCGAAAGAAAATAGAAAATATCTAAATTATTCCGGTAATCCTTATGACGCTATGAAAGGAGCTTTTGCGATAGCTGTTATTACCGAATGGGATGAATTTAAAGATTATGATTGGCAAAAAATATATGATAACATGAATAAGCCTGCATATATTTTTGACGGAAGGAATATTCTCGATCATAAAAAATTAAGAGAGATTGGTTTTGAGGTCAACGCAATAGGGAAATAAATAAAACATTCACATTTTAACTCACTATTTATAATATTATCACTATGAAAAATTTTGCACTAATAGGAGCAGCCGGTTATATAGCTCCAAGGCATCTGAAGGCGATTAAAGATACGGGAAATAATCTTGTTGCAGCTCTGGATCCATTTGATTCGGTGGGAATAATGGATAGCTTTTTCCCTGATTCTGATTTTTTTATCGAGTTTGAACGTTTCGACAGACATATTGAAAAGATAAAAAGAAACGGCATAAAATTGGATTATGTGAGTATATGCACTCCAAATTACCTTCACGATGCACATATGAGATTTGGTCTTAATAGAGGGGCTGATGTGATATGTGAAAAACCCATTGTTCTCAATCCCTGGAATCTTGAAGCATTACAAGATAAAGAGGCTGAAACAGGTAAAAGAATATACAATATATTGCAGCTGCGATTGCATCAAAGTGTAATCGAATTGAAGAATAAAATTGAAAACGGGCCTAAGGATAAGATCTATGATATAGATTTGGCTTATCTTACTTCAAGAGGGCATTGGTATTATACCAGTTGGAAAGGAGATGTGAAAAAATCCGGTGGTATTGCTACTAATATCGGAGTGCATTTCTTTGATATGTTGGGATGGATATTTGGAAAAATAAATAAGAATATCGTCCATATTCACACTCATGATAGAGCTGCCGGGTATCTTGAATTTGACAGGGCAAGAGTTAGATATTTTTTAAGTATAAACTACAATACTATACCGGAAGATGTTCGTGCAAAGGGATTGAGAACTTATAGAGCTATAACTATAGGTGATGACACATTTGAATTTAGTGGAGGATTTACAGAATTGCACACAAAGAGTTATGAACATATATTGTCAGGACAGGGATTTGGTTTGGAAGATTCAAAACAAGCAATCGATATTGTCCATGATATAAGACATCAAATTCCGGTAGGATTGAAAGGAGATTATCACCCTTTTGCAAAATTGCCCTTGGCGAAGCACCCTTTTACGGTATAAAATGGGTCGTTTGTCATTCACTAAAAAAACCGAATAAAATGAGAAATTTGAATTATTTAGTATTGATGTCTTTATTCATAATAGCTTGTAATAATACTCCTGAATATAATGACCCGATTCCAAAACACGACACTATAAAGATAGAATCTAAAAAAGTGGGAGAAACAAGAATAATAAACATTTGGACTCCGCCAACATATGAAAAAGGCAATGATTCATTTCCTGTATTGTATATGCCTGATGGTGGAATAAAAGAAGATTTTCCTCATATTGCGAACACATTAGAAAAACTTATTAAAGAAAAATCTATTCAACCAATTATTCTTGTTGGAATCGAAAATACTGTCAGAGGAAGAGATTTAACGGGGTATTCGGAAACAAAGGAAGATGAGCAATATTGTCCTTTGACAGATGGAGCAAAAAATTTCCGAGCATTTATTACTCAAGAACTAATCCCGGATATAAATAGCAAATACCGAACTTCAGATAAAAAGGGAATTATTGGAGAATCTTTAGCAGGACTTTTTGTGATGGAAACATTTATGCAACATCCTGAAATCTTTGATTTTTGTATTGCTATAGATCCTTCAATATGGTGGAATGATCATTACTTAGTAAGAAAAGCGGATGAACTTTTAAGAAAATTTCCGGACAAAAAAATAAAACTTTGGTTTGCGGGTTCAAGCCTGGAAAATCATAAATACTCCATTGCGCAATATACGAATCAATTGGCTAAAATTTTAAAAGATAATGCACCAAGCAAATTACAATGGGAATATTCTTATGAACCTAAAGAAAAACACAACACTATATTTAGAGCAACGAAAGAAAAGGCTTTGAAATGGGCATTAAATGAATAGAAAAAAAATTATGATAATCATGTAATGTTAATGTAAAAAATTTGTCGCCTCCACTACATTTATTAAGATTAAATTAAAATAAGACCAACAAATAGCTTGTATTTGTGTTAAATTTGTATTATTCGCAAAATAAAAACAGAAATATGGCTTTTGAATTACCTGAATTACCTTATGATTACAATGCATTAGAACCTTATATTGATGAAGCTACTATGAGAGTTCATCATACAGGACATCATCAAGGATATACTAATGGTCTTAATGCAGCAATTGCAGGAACCGATATGGAAAATATGACTATTGAAGAGATATTGGCCACTGTTGATCCTTGTAATAAAGCGGTAAGAAATAATGGAGGAGGATATTTCAATCATGTTATGTATTGGAAAATAATGTCACCAAATGGTGGTGGTCAACCTTCAGGTGATTTGGCAAAGCATATTGATGATACCTTTGGCTCATTTGCCAAATTCAAGGAAAAATTCACAAAAGCAGGTCTGGGGAGATTTGGTTCAGGATGGGCTTGGTTGACCTTTGAATGTGGAAATCTTAGGATTGGATCTACAGCGAATCAAGACAATCCTTTGATGCAATTTGCTGAAATCAAAGGAAGCCCGATATTGGGTATGGATGTATGGGAACACGCATATTATCTAAAACATCAAAATAAAAGAGGTGGATATATCAGTGATTTTTTCAATGTAATAAATTGGGAAGAAGTTGATCGTCTATACCATAAAGTAAAATAAGATTAATTGTCAATAATTTTTAGTTTTGTTATTAAAAGCGCTCTTCACGGAGCGCTTTTTTGATATTGCCATTATTTACAATCTGACAGTAAGCAGGCTTTTTGAGGTGCATTTCAATTTTTTGCGTTATTACAAGAAATTTTGTTGATGTGGGCAACATAGCGTACCTACGGCACGCATTTTAGTTGGTTAATAGCCTTTTTTACCCATGTTTTGTGCCTAACGGCACATTGAGGTAGTATATAGAAGTAAAACGGATTGATTTCATAAGCGGGACGGTCTGTGCAAATAAAAAAATTAAACTTGTATGCGAAAAAATGAAATGCACCTGCTTTTTGTATGGAGCATTCTACGATTAATTAGTATCTTTACTAAAATAGGTGTCTTACCTAAGCTATATGTATTTGCATATAAAATAAAGTATTTTCAATGATTTATATTTAATTGCATATAAATTTTTATATTTGCATAAATCTATATTTAATTGCATATAATGAAAAGTTTATCGGAATTTGTTAAACAAATGAGAAAAGGAAAAGTATATTAACTCCTTTTAATACTAAAATGAATAAGATTCCTGGTAACTACCTAAACAAAGAATATATACTATATTTCTTTTTAAAGTGCTTTGACTTTTCCTTTTTTATATTATTTTTGTCCACACAATAAAAATAATACGTTATGGCAAAAATAAAACCGTTCAAAGGAATCAGACCACCAAAGGAATTAGTTGAGAAGGTGGCAAGTCTTCCGTATGATGTTATGAACTCTGAAGAGGCCAGAAAAATGGCTGAGGGAAATCCTTTTTCTTTATTGCATATTACCAGAGCAGAGATTGATTTTGCTCCGGGTATTGATGAGCATAGCGATGAAGTATATAACAAATCAAGGGAGAATTTTGACAGATTTCTGGCTGAAGGTATATTGGTAAAAGACCCTCAGGAGTATTACTACATCTACGGTCAGACCATGGATGGTAGAACACAATATGGTATTGTAGCCGGTGCTTCAGTTGAGGATTATCTTACCGGAGTTATCAAAAAACACGAATTGACCAGACCTGATAAAGAGGAAGACAGGATGATAAATATTCGTGTAAATAATGCTAATATTGAACCGGTGTTTTTTGCTTTTCCAAAAGTTGAGGAATTAGACGATATAATGAATGATATTATCAAGAATAAAGCTGCTGAATACGATTTTGTATCGGAAGATGGTATCGGTCATCACTTTTGGGTAATCGATGATAGAGCCGTCATCGATAATATCACCAAGATATTTGCAGAGAAAATACCTTATACTTATGTAGCTGATGGTCATCACAGAACTGCAGCTGCTGCATTGGTAGGAGCCGAACAAAAAGCCAAAAACCCAAATCATACCGGTGAAGAGGAATACAATTATTTTTTGGTAGTTCATTTCCCGGATGATCAATTGGCAATCATGGACTACAACCGAACAGTTAAAGATTTGAACGGTTTGTCTTCTTCTGAATTTCTGGAGAAAATAAAAAGTAAATTTGATATAATCAAAGAATCGGATGATATCTTAAAGCCTTCAAAATTGCATGAGTTTAGTATGTATCTGGATGGAAAATGGTATTTACTGACTGCAAAAGAAGGAACTTATGACGATAGCGATCCCATAGGCACTTTAGACGTGACCGTACTTACCGAAAATGTATTGGAACCTGTTCTAGGTATCAAGGATTTGCGTAGATCGAAGAGGATTGATTTTATTGGAGGAATCAGAGGATTGGGCGAGTTATCAAAAAGAGTTGATTCCGGAGATTGGAAGGTAGCATTTGCACTTTATCCTGTTTCGATGAAGCAATTGATCGATATAGCTGATTCGGGTAATATAATGCCACCAAAGACTACATGGTTTGAGCCTAAATTAAGAAGTGGGTTGATTATTCATAGTTTAGAAGGATAGAAAGGACACATTTCATTTTTTCGCATTATGGGATGATTCTTCCTTTAGGAGTCAGAGGTGAAGAATGGGAGAAGCGAAAAAATGAAATACATCTGATAGAAATTAGAAATTTTATTTTATATTTGGGTTCAAAAAAAAATTAAGTATGTCTGCACCTGTGTTTACTAATGATACCGTTGTCTTTGGATTATTGATGTTGAGTTTGGGGTTTGTATTTTACACAGAGTCACTAAAAGGTGGATTTTGGGAAAAGTTTTATAAGTTTATTCCCGGACTATTTATGGCATATATGATTCCGGCTTTGCTAACTACATTGGGCTTAATAGCTCCGGAATGGGATACCACTGAAATCAAAAATGGAGCTGAAGTTTTGGTACACCACAAAACCAGTCTGTATTATGTATCCAGCAGGTATTTATTGCCGGCAGCACTAGTACTGATGACATTGAGCATAGATTTAAAAGCGGTATTTAACCTTGGACCTAAGGCATTGATTATGTTTTTTACGGGAACTGTGGGTATCATTCTGGGTGGTCCGGTAGCGGTTTATCTGATTTCTTTGGTTTCGCCTGAAACTGTTGGTGGTGCAGGTCCGGATGCTGTTTGGCGTGGGTTATCTACATTAGCCGGTAGTTGGATTGGAGGAGGAGCCAATCAAACTGCGATGTTGGAGATTTACGGCTATAATCAGAAATTATATGGAGGTATGGTATTTGTGGATATTGTAGTTGCGAATTTATGGATGGCTGTTTTGCTATTTGGGATAGGTCGCTCAAAAAAGATTGACAATTGGTTGAATTCAGACCTTTCGGCTATTGAAGCATTAAAGAAAAAAGTAACTACTTTCTCAAAGAAAGTTGAAAGAAATCCTTCATTGACAGATCTAATTATTTTGGCAACCATAGCATTTTCAACTGTTGGATTTGCTCATTTTGCAGGAGGATATTTAAGTGAGGTTTTTAAATCTTTTGTCAAAGGTATTGATTCGGAAACCACCAGAAATATGTTCACATTTTTACAGTCCGAATTCTTTTGGATGATAAGCATATCCACTATTATAGCTATCACCCTTTCCTTCACTCCGGCAAGAAATTATGAAGGAGCAGGAGCGAGCAAGTTTGGAAGTGTATTCATCTATATTTTAGTAGTGACGATAGGTATGAAAATGGATTTAACATTGATATTTGCCAATAAAGGGCTTATCGTTATCGGTCTGGTATGGATGTCGGTACACGCCTTACTTTTGATTATAGTTGCCAAATTGATAAAAGCACCATACTTTTTCTTGGCTGTAGGTAGTCAGGCAAATGTTGGTGGAGCGGCATCTGCCCCAATAGTCGCAGCGGCATTTCACCCCTCTTTGGCCACTGTAGGAGTAATACTTGCTGTTTTGGGCTATGCTGTGGGTACATTAGGGGCTATCATCACTACTTTATTGATGCAAATGGTGTCAACGTAAAAAAAAACACCTTTTTACCCAACCTTTTTGATTTAATCCGTGTCTTACAAGACAAATCACCGAAATTATTTGATAATAAAGTGAAATTTTGACGTGTAAGTTATAAAAACTCTGCTTTTATAAGGGCTTTAGGTTAAGACTTGAAGCCCTTTGTTATTTTCGGATATATCAGAACCAAAACCTTATTCCGATATATGTTTTATAGACCTTGTTTTTGTTATTGATTGTCGTTGAGTATCCGGTATCTTTAGAGCTTTTTATCTTGTAGATAGTGTTAAAATAATGCTTGTAACCGATATTGAATGATAAATTTTGCAATATCCGGTACGATATATTGATTTGAGATGAATACCTGATTCTATCGAGTGTTATATCTGTAGAGCCTGACAACTTTTCAATTGAATCAGAAGGTGGATCTGAAAAATCGTATTTGTTTACCAATTTAGTATAGTCTATACTTATTCCGATAGCAGTACTGAGTTTGTTGTTAAATCTATAGCCTTGATCCAAACTTAAGTGCAATGTTCCGAACTTTAAGTCTGAACTTCTATTATTCAGAACTATACTATCTTTTTCAGAAAGATAATTACTACTTTCCATAGAGCTAATAAATTTTGTCCTCAGTATTATTTGCTGCCTTACGATTTGTGATTGAGTATAAGCCAATGAAATATCCGTAAAAAATCTTGTGCTGTATGAGAACCTATTTCCGATTTCCAAACCAAATTTAGTTTTTGGTTCTTCTTTTATGGAATAAATGTACATTTTTGTTCCTGCAAAGGGGTTAAATAAGTCTATATTTTTGCGTTTTTTTAATTTTATTATTGGATTGTAAACAATATTTTGCTTTGTTTGTAGATCTGGGACAGGTAGTGAATTTAGCTTTGATACATTTGTGATATAATCGTTTTTCGATGTCTTGGACAATCTGGTATTTACCGGTTTTGTCGCGGTATTTGAGCTACTTGAATCGAATTCAGACAGGGCGAAATCATTTTTAACGGTTTGTGCTTTTCTGCTTTGTTTCTGCTTTGTTTTTATATATTTTTGTGTATTATTAATATGAGTATTGCTATTCGATTTTGTTGAAGATTTTTCAGAAATATTTGTATTTGATTTTTCTTCGATAGTTTGACTATTATCACCAGTATAGGTATTATATGATTTGATGCTTTTTGTATTGTTTTTTGTTTTTTGGACTTGAGCCTTTACTTGAAATTTACTTGAATTTTGTTTCTTATTTTCAAGGATATTTATACCTGATACTATTAAAAACAGTAAAGAAGGAATTAGAAAAATAAGAAAAAATAGCTTCTTGCTTCTTCTTTTTTCAGGCATTTCTTTATCGAGGATAGTACTCATTTGGTCCCAACCTTGATATTTCAAATTATTGTCAAAATCTCTTTTTCCCATATCGTTTTTATATTATATTTTGCAGTTTGTTTTTGCTTAATAATTCCCTAAGTTTTTTCTTGGCTTGTGACAGATACCATTTGGAAGTTCCCTCAGGTATTCCTTTAATAGTTGCTATTTCTCTGTGATTATAACCCTCGATAGCGTACATGATAAATACGCTTTTACTATTTTCCGGCAAGGTGTCCACTATTTCCAATAGTTCTTCGTACTCAATATTCGTATCGATTTCCGTAAATTTCAGTTTCTTATCTATTTCAATAAATTTTTGCTTACCTGAAGAATTTCTAAAATGGTCTATCATACTATTGTAAATGATTTTTCTAATCCATCCTTCAAATGAGCCTTTGAATTGATATTTTTCTATATTTTTAAAGACTTTTAGAAATCCGTCATTCACTATACTCATAGATGCGGATTCATCTGATGTCTGGCGCAAACACATTCCGTACATCGTATCAAAATATTTTAGATACAAAATCTCTTGATGCTTCCTTGAATTTTTCTTGCAAGCTTCAATCAAATCCTTGTCGGAATATTTGCTCATAAAATCTTTTGCTAAAATAAAACTCCAAATCTAAATGAAAATCTCCTGTAAATAATATCTTTTGTACTGGAACTTTTATCATATTTATAATCAAAAGATGCCTTTTGGTATTTATAGTTAAAATCCAGAGTATAATCCAGGTTTTTTGTCCCGAATTTTATCCCAAAAGCCGGATTAAACATCAATCCACCCTTATAACCGGTAAGATAATCTTCGTTTGATGATGATATAGCGCTATAACCCAATTGTAATCTGAAAAAAGGTGAGGATTTGGAGCTTTTAACCAATGTCATCAAATCAACAAAAACAGGGTAAAAAATAGCTTTTTCGAATGTATTGTATGTCTGTATCCCTGCCCCAAATCCTGTAAACACATACTTGGATAAGCGGAATTGCATCGTATATTCCGCTCCAATACCCGTACCCGAAATACCACTACCGTACCATCTGTTATTGACAATACTATTACCCGGGGATAAATTGAAAGCGACATAACTATAAAACCTTTTAGTATTGTTATCCTGCATATTGTTTTGATCTGATATATAGTTTGTCTGAATACTTACAATATTTGAATCAGGTATAGACAAAACGGTGTTGTCCGCAAGTTTGAATTCAATGGTTTTTGCCGGATTGTAGTTCAGTAATTTGCCATAAATTATACTTCCGTTTTTTAATACTAATTTATCTTTGGTTACTTCATTGTTTTGTGCATTAACTTGTACTGAGATACAAATCAAAATAATTATTGCAATAAAATTTTTAATATATGTCATTTTTTTAATTTTTTATAAGTAAAAATAATTCTACACCATCCACTATCAAATTACTTTGTACTTCGGATAGCCGGAATAACCTTGTTGCTCTAAGAAAATCACCAACCCTATTCTAATGCAATTGGTATCAAGCTTAATTCTTTCAACTGATAATTATCCAATTTGTACTGGTACAAACCTGTCTTGCCTACCACTATAATATCATCTTCACTAAGAGGAATGACGTCAAAGAAGTCTCCTGATTCGATTTTTGATTGAACTGTTATATTTTTTTTGTCTTTTATATCCAAAACCTTTAGTCCAAATGCACCTTCACATAGAATCAATTTATCTCCAATCACTCCTAGTCCGTGAGGGTTGGACATTTGATAAGATTTGATAAGTTTAGGATTTTTAAGGTCTTTTATATCCAATACGTCCAATTGATTTGCATCACCTCCACATCTGGTACCCGTACGCAAAGTCACATAGGCATAATCCCCCAAAGCATATACGGGATCACAAGCTCTACCGTGTCTGAATTGAAATTGGAAAGTAGGTGTGTTGGGGTTTTGGAGATTGTAAATATACATGCCTGTATTTGAACCGATAAACAGATTGTCTTTGTATGGGAAAAGAGTCTCAATCCCCCAACCGACATTAACGGTATTGGTCAAATACGGAGCCTGTGGATTAGTGATATTAAAAACATTTATTTTACTTCTATTTATCGTATATAGGCTATTTTTGTAGATAGTAAATCTTGCCATCGAACCACCAACTCCGTTTGGATTAGGTGGAGGATTCCAAGAAGAACCACTTTCGCCCAACTTATCATTAGAAACGTAAACGCCTCCATCTCTTTCATAATATTGGTATACCCAATACGGATTTGAGCAATCAATGACTACAGATGTATCCGTTGGTATATATTCTACTACATACTTCCTATTGGAACTATATACTTTTTTGAATATTTCTTTAACCGAATTTACAAAACGCGGGTTTTTAGGATCTGTGATATCAATACTTATCAGATCAAATAAATTGTCTGCATAAAGTATATTGTCTTTTATAGCCAAATCAACATTTCCGTATATAGAAATGAAAGAAAGATTTACAGGATTATTGACATCGCTATTGTCAAAGATATGTATTCCTCTGTTGATTTCATTCACAAATAAATAATCGCCGTAAACATAGATTTTGCCCGGATTTTTAAGAGCTTCAGGACCCAGGATTTTTATATCCCTTATTTGCTCTACGGTTTTGTGAACTGGTCTGTAATACACATATCTGCGAGTTTCTTTACATTCGTCAAAACTACAGGATTGTAAGAAAATCACAAGACTGAATAATGATATAATTGATGGTAAAAAGGCTAAGTGTTTCATAATTATATTTTTTTATTATTTAATCAAATCTAATAGTATAGACGATAGAAAAGAAAAAAGGGTTGGGGATATTATAAAATAATTGTTAAATGCGTTATATTTATAATTTTATTGTTGATTTGCGTTAATATAGTGTCTGCACGAAAGCACATCAAATTTGAAATTGATTCTTTTTGTTATCTTTTGACTTTTTGAGTGTATTCGGGATGGATTTAGGTAGTTTTAGTTTTTTATTATAAATAATAGTAGTGTCAATGCGGGTTTTTATAGCTATTCTATTTTTGTTTGCTTTTGGTTTTGCCAATAGTCAAGAGGATTTTTATCACGAGGATTATGTTTATCAAGAAAATATAAAATCTGTAAAGTTTTTTGCAGGGAATAATCCCCTTTCTTATCCTGTGTCGAACTTGAGTGGCATACCCTTGTATTTTGAATTTGACGATATCGATGGTGATAGCAAGAACTATTATTATAAGATTGTTCATTGTGATATGGACTGGAATATTAGCGACGAAATATCAGAAGATGATTTTCTTGACGGGTTCAATGGTGAAGAAATAAAGGATAGCAAGAGTTCGAGTTTTACACTGCTTCAATATACTCACTACAGGCTGCGATTACCTAATGAAAATACAAAATGGTTGCTTTCGGGTAATTATTTATTGATAGTATATGACGAGAATGATGATGTTGTTATTACAAGAAGGTTTTTGGTGGTTGAAAATAGACTGAAAATATTGGCTGAATTGGATCATGCCAAAGATGTATCGCGATATAGAACAGCGCAGAGTATTCAAATCGTATTGAACAATAAAAATTTTAGGATAGTTGATCCCTTAAAAGAGCTAAAAGTTACGGTTTTGCAAAATGATAAATGGATAGATGCCATACGTAATGTTTCTCCGAAGTATTTGGTCGGTGACAATATCAAATTTGATGCATTTGACCCTTTTGTATTTGAAGCACTGAACGAATTCAGGTATTTTGACACCAGAAGTTTGCACTATACCAATTTGGAAATACAATCAATAGATATCAGGAGAAGAGGTGTTGAAGTTGTATTGGAAGAGGATGAGATACGGAGATTTAGCAATTATTTCTTTCATAAAGATATAAATGGCAATTATCTTTTTCTTAACCACGACAATCCCAATGCTGCCATTAGCAGTGAATATACAAATGTAAGTTTTACATTGAAAACCAATGCGCCATTACTGGATCAGGATGTATATGTGATTGGTGGTTTTTGTGATTGGCAACTGTACGAAGAAAATAAATTGAAGTACGATAAGGAATTGGAGGCATATACCGGCAAAATCCTGTTTAAACAGGGAGTTTTTGACTATTATTACGCCACTGTTGACAAAGATGAAAATATCAATTTATCCAATCTTGAGGGCTCTTGGTATCAGACACAAAACGATTATACTATATTGGTTTACCTGCGTCCATTTGGTGGGCTATATGACAGATTGGTGGGAATAAAGGTGATAGAGTAGAGTAGTGTGTAATAAAATATTTGGTTTTGTCAAAAGGTCGGAGTTCTGCTGTACAGAAGGATGGCTCAGGGTTGGTGAGTGTGGTTTCGCCGAGAGGTCGGAGACACTTCGGCTCAGGGTAGTGAAAGTAGCTGAGATAGAGGTTTTTAACCTCTTATCGAATTAGAAAACACTTTGTTTTCACATCTTGTGTCTTTCCCAATAATTTTGAGCTTCGATTTCTTCGAGAATCTGCAGATAATTATAGTATCTCAATTCTGATATTTCTTCTTCTTCGATTGCTTTTTTGACTGCGCAACCGGGTTCGTTTCTATGAGTGCAATTGGAATATTTGCATTGGTCGGATTTTTGGAAAAATTCTCTGAAATTATGAGCAACATCCAAGACTTCTAGGTTGTTGAAACTAAGATTTTTTATACCGGGAGTATCTATAATTTTACCTCCGAAATCCAAATCAAACATCTCGGCAAATGTTGTAGTATGTTGTCCTTTGCCGGTATATTGGCTCAATTCATTTGTTTTTAGATTAAGATTTGGTTGAATGGTATTTATCAAGGTCGATTTGCCAACTCCCGATTGTCCTGCAATTAAACTGATTTTATTTTTAAGTTGACTTTTTATTTCTTCTACTCCTGTATTTTCAGTTGCAGAACAAAGATAGCAGTTGTACCCAATCTCCTGATAGATACTATTGAGATATTCAAAAACCCTCATATCCCCCTCATTGTAAAGATCTGATTTATTAAATACAATTGAAACCGGTATATTGTAGGGTTCTGTCATTAACAAAAATCTATCTATGAAACCTTGTTTTAGTTTTGGTTTATTGATTGTTACGATTAGCACTGCTTGGTCAATATTACTGGCGAGGAGATGAAGAAAGTGTTTTTTGCGGGGAGATTGGCGTACTACAATATTTTTTCGAGGGTGTATTTTTTTTATAATTCCTGTTTTTTCCTCTACATCTTCTATTTCTATATCAACGATATCACCTACAGCGACAGGATTGGTTAGTTTCATTCCTTCAAGCCTGAATTTACCTTTTATACGGCATTTTACGATTTCGCCTTCCTTTGTTGCCACTTCATACCAAGAGCCGGTTGATCTGATGACTACTGCATTGTTCGCCAAAATAAATTATTTGTTGAATGAATGAATAGAATCAGCTAACTCAGGTAGCAATTCCGGTGTTTTTTCAATAATATCTCCGATGACTATAAGGTCAGCTCCTGCTTCTGCATTTTCATGTGCTTTTTCAGGAGTCTTGATTCCTCCACCTATAATCAATGGAATATCTATGGTGTTGGAAACCGCTTGTATCATCTCTTTATAGATAGGATTTTGGGCTCCACTACCTGCATCCATAAATATAGTGCGAAGTCCGAGAAGTTCACCTGCCATAGCAGTACTAGCGGCAATATCCGGTTTGTTTGCCGGT
Organism: Saprospiraceae bacterium; assembly: GCA_027008645.1. GTDB lineage: Bacteria > Bacteroidota > Bacteroidia > Chitinophagales > Saprospiraceae > JADJGA01. The sequence goes on along the minus strand of JALVEE010000219.1, from coordinate 248 downwards.
ATAGGATTGGTATTGGACATATATGTCACTGTGGTAGGTACTCCACCGTCTATCAACATATATCCGGTTGGTATTATTTCCAAGGGGCTTAGTTTAAGATATGGTGCAACAACTACATGTTTGCCGATTAATAACTCCGCATTTCTACCTGATATCAATGATAGCAATAGTAAGGCATCAGCCTTGTAACTGAGTTGAAAGGAACTGCCCGGAAACAAAATCATGGGAATATCGCATTCTTTTTTAAT
>JALVEE010000218.1 GCA_027008645.1 Saprospiraceae bacterium | reverse complement strand
TTAATAAAAATCATGCTTGTTTCATAAAAACACATCCGTCATATCAAGAAGACTAATTGATTGTATAATACCCTTATAAACGATAGAAAAAATAAAATAGTTTTCTATATCCTTATAAATTAGTGAAATCAAAAGCTTTCTTCGATAATACCTCCTCCAACGACATCTTCTCCCTCATAAAAAACAGCCGACTGTCCGGGGGCTATCCCCTGTATATTGGCTTCAAATTCTATTTCAAGTCTGTTGTTACCGGTATTTGACACTCTACTCAATATGCCTGCGGACTTGTATCTCACCATTGTGCTAACTTTTAGTGGGCTGTCGATTGTTGCGTATTTCATCATATTTACATCCTTGACAAATAGACCGTTTTTGTTCAGTGCTTCTCTTTTTCCCAAGGTGATAGTATTGGTCTTCGCATCTATTTTTACCACATACACAGGTTCACCGAGAGCGATATTGAGTCCTTTTCTTTGACCGATTGTATAATGCATATATCCCCTGTGTTTTCCTAAAATATTGCCATTTACATCTATATAATTACCTCCATTGTATTTGGATTCCAAACCGGGAATTTGTTCTTTGAGGAATAATCGATAGTCATTGTCCGGAACAAAACAGATATCAAAATTTTCCTGTTTGTTGGCAACGGTAGTATGTCCTCTTGTAAAAGCTATGCTTCGCACTTCGGGTTTAGTCAGATTGCCAAGGGGGAAAATAGTTCGCTTTAGAGTTTGCTGATTCAGATCCCAAAGAAAATAAGATTGGTCTTTCAATCTGTCTTTTCCTCTGCTTAGAAAATACCTGCCATTTAACTCATTTATTTTGGAATAATGTCCAGTAGCTATTTTTTCACAATCGTAGATATCCGCTTGTCTCATCATTTCGCCCCATTTTATATCCGAATTGCATCTAATGCATGGATTAGGGGTTCTTCCGGACATATATTCATCGATAAATTTTGACACGACTTTATTTTGGAATTCATTTTTTACATCTACAATTATATGTTTGAATCCAATATAATCTGCGATTTCCTTTGCTCCCATTATGGATTCAAGACTGCAACAAGGATTTTTTACACGTTCGCCTGTATAATTGTAATCGAGTATATTTAATGTCACCCCGATTACTTCATATCCTTGCTCGTGTAGCAATAGAGCAGTGACAGTGCTGTCCACACCTCCACTCATTCCAACCAATATTTTTCCTGATTTACTCATTTGACAATTTGTTAAAAAATATCGGCTGTGACTTTAAATTTTGTGTAAATATTGACTTTTGTACTGTGAAGCAAAATCTTTCTTGCAGTTGTTTTTATCTTCAATTCAAATTTTTCTTTTTTGATATATGCACTGAGGTCTTTGTCGTCAAAAACATCCAAGGTCAATTCCGTGTCGATAGCATCCGATATATCGAGTTTTTGGGCTATTTTTATTTCTTCCAATCCGTCTGCTTTGATATATAGTTCTATTTTTTTAATAAAATCCAGATCCTGATCTTTGGGGTCTATGGAAGTTATGGTCAATTCCTTCAAAAAAGCTGTGTTTAAATACTCCTTTTTGCTATTATTAGCAGAAAGCTCCTTGCTAATATTAGTAGTAATATCAGGAACAGGAATCTCTATAGGTAGATTAACTCCTATAATAGATGGTATTTTCGCTTCATTATCAAAATCAAGATTGAAAGCTATCTTTTCATCTAAATGGCAGCTGTTTAATAATATCATTACTATAAAACCCACCGCTAAGTATAATTTTTTCATCTGTTTATTTTTTATGTCGATTTCATCTGTATATTTGTTATTTTAAGAATGTCGGCTTCATTGGTTAAAAATATTTTATTTTACCTGATAGAGAAACAATATTTTGCCATAAAAAGTTTTAAGACCAATTGAATATCAAAATTCATTGTGTAGTCCTTTGTTTTGAGTAATAAGAAAAATCTATACTGAAATAAAAAAAAACTTAAAACTCTAAAACTTTTTTTAAATTACTGCGTTGTAAATACGAATGATTATTAAATAGAAATAATTATTGATTGAGAAATAATAATTTTTGTTAATGAATTTAGAAGATTTTACCATAAGGCTCAAGGAAAAGGGGTTGAAAGTGACTCCCCAGAGGCTTGCCGTATTGGATGCATTGGTTGAGAATAATACTCATCCCAATGCTGAGTCGATAATAAAAAAAATCAGAAGAAAGCATCCTTCGATATCAGTTGGGACAATATACAATATCTTGGATGTGTTTGTAGAGAAAGGAATTATAGCGAAGCTTCGGACAGAGGATAATATCATGAGGTATGACCCTTTGGTCAAGGAACATCATCATGTATATGTAAAAGATAAAGGTGATATCATTGACTATTTTGATGATGAATTGACAGAGCTCGTTAAGAAATATTTGAGTAATAAAAACGAATTTTCAAAAATAGAGATAGAAAGCATAAAAATAAATATATTAGGAAATAAAATTTATAAATAAATCTTGCAAGATAAAAGTATTAGACAGGTGCAGAAGATTATCTGTGCTATTTTTTATTAATTAAAAAAAATAAACAAATGAAAAAAGTGAATTATATTGGATTAGATTCAAAGAAAAGCGAAAAATTAGCTAAGTTATTGAATGATTTATTATCAAATTATTCGGTATTTTACCAAAATACCAGAGGTTATCATTGGAATGTGAGGGGTGAGAAATTTTTTGAATTACATTTGAAATTTGAAGAATTGTACAATGATCTTTTTGTGAAAATTGACGAAATTGCCGAAAGGGTGTTGACGCTTGGAAGTGTGCCGGATTATAAATTTAGTTCTTATTTGAAAGAATCAAAAGTCAAAGAGAGCAATGAGGTTTTTGATGGAGTGAAAAGTGTTGAAGAGATACTTTTGACATTTCAAATATTGATAAAAAAGCAGAGGAAAATATTGGATTTATCAGGAGAAATCGGAGATGAGGGGACAAATGCTTTGATGAGTGATTATATCAGGGAACAAGAGAAATTGGTATGGATGTATTCTGCATTTTTAAATAAATAATTAACATATAATGAGGTTGTTAATATCATTAAGTGTGAGTGTGACTGTGTTTTTTTCATGCTCATCAGCTAATAAACAAATATCACAAATGAAAGAAGAAAAAAGAAATATCAAGGTTGAGAAAGTAGAGAAATCAAATGAAGAGTGGAAGTCTATACTTACAGATAATCAGTTTTACATTATGAGAGAAAAGGGGACGGAACGACCTTTTACCGGTAAATATTGGGACGTATTTGATGATGGTACATACAGATGTGCGGCCTGTGGTAATGAGTTATTCAAATCCGATACAAAGTTTGATGCTCATTGTGGTTGGCCCAGTTTTTATGAAGCATTTGATTCTACAAAAATCAAAACTGCCGATGATTATAAGCTTGGATATAAAAGGACAGAGATAATGTGTGCGAGATGTGGCGCTCATCTGGGACACGTCTTTCCGGATGGTCCAAATCCGACAGGATTAAGATATTGTGTCAATTCGGCTTCAATAGAATTGGATACCACAAAATCTGAAAGAAAGAGTGATGATAAATGAAATGCACCTCTTGGTTCATCAACTATGTATAATGAAAAAGTTTTTGTACCTTTGTGGGAAATTAAAAACATACAGTTATGGCATTTGAAATAGAAGGAAAACTTCATAAAAAATTTGATACGGAGAGTAAGACGGCTACTTTCCAAGCGAGGGATTTTGTGATATATATCGAAGATGGTAATTATCCTCAATATATCAAGTTTCAATTGACACAGGATAGGTGTGCATTAATAGATAATTACAATGAAGGTGACATGATCAAAGTGACATTTGATTTGAGAGGTAGAGAATGGAATGAAAAATACTTCACAAACCTAAATGCATGGAGAATTGATAAGGTTGTGGAGGATGCTGCTCCTATAGACCAAGGTGCTCCATTTCCGGAACAAGAAGATATGCCTTCTGATCTGAATTTAGATAATAATGCAAGTGTTGATATGCCTGAGGACGATTTGCCTTTTTAATCTTGGGTAGTGTCGTGATTTTTTATTTTAGAGTTAAAAAAAAGAGGCTGATTCACATTGAATCAGCCTCTTTTTTATAGTTGTTTGCATTGACTATTTCTTCATATTAAGAAGGCTTTTCTTACCTTCGGGAACTCCTTTAGTTGAGTCAGGCTTCAATACGGTACCGTGAATTTTGATAATATGCTTATTGTCATTTTTTTCATTAGTAACCAAAGTTACTTTTTTGTGGAAAGTACCCACTCTGTTTGTTGCATATCTGATTTTGATTTCTTTAGTTTCTCCCGGCATGATCGCTTCTCTTGGCCAGGTTGGAACAGTACATCCGCAGTTTCCTCTTGCACTTTTGATGATCAAAGGCTCATTTCCAACATTGGTGAATTTAGCTACTCTAAATGGATCGGCATTTTTCTTGATTGTGCCATAGTCTATATCGGTCACTTCCAATTTCATTTTTGGTCCACCATCAGAATCTGTTTTAGCTTCTTGGGTTTTTGCATCTTGTGCAAAAATCATTGCAGAACTTGCTGAAAACAACAAAATCATAAATAAAAACTTTTTCATTTTTTTTATTTTAAAAGGTTAAATAATAATTTCTTTTTTGGTATTTACACAAGTAAAATACTTTTATTTAACTGCAAAAGTATATCTTTATTTGATAATATAAAACAGTTTGTGTGTTAATGATAAGTTAATGATTTAATAGTCAAGTCAAATCGATTCCTCCAAAGGTTCCTGAACTCATAAAAAGGTAAACGGAATTCTCACTATCTAAGCCTGTAATATATTTTTTTAATTCATTTGGATTATCAAATACTTTAATTGATTTTTTGTTGAAATTGGTCTTTATTTCATTCTTGTCCAAAGCCGGCATTTTTTTCATTTCAAGAGTATGAGGACTGAAAAGAACTGCAGCCACATCACAATTTTGCATGGTATCCTTGTACTGTGGAAGAAAGTCTTTGTTTAGGCTGCTATAAGTATGAAGTTCGTAGAAAGCATAAAGTTTTCTGTCCGGATATTCATTTCTTACAGCGTTGATAGTTGCTTTTAATTTTGCCGGTGCATGAGCAAAGTCCAAAAACTTAATTGTTTGATCATCTTCATATATTTTTTGAAGTCTTTTAGCTGCACCTTCAAAGTCTGAGATGCCATTCCAAAAATCTTTATCGCTAACTCCTATTTCTTTACAAACTAATAAAGCTGCATTCAAATTTGCGAGATTGTGGTCACCGAATACTTTTAAATCTCTTGTATCAGTTTTATCTACTTTGCTGTAGGGTTTAAGGTTTAAGTTTTTTGAATTTAGGGATGCATTGACTGCATCTACGACTTTACTGTCTTTTTCGAAATATATCAAAGTTCCGTTCTTTTCTATAGAGTCTATGAATTTGACGAATTGTTGTTTGTAAATGTCATAAGTAGGGAATACATTCATATGATCCCAGTCGATACCTGTAATTACAGCTATATGTGGTTTGTAATGAAGAAATTTTGGTCTAAGGTCGATTGGGGAACTTAAATATTCATCTCCTTCCAAAACGATTAATGGAGCATCTGAAAATCTGACCATAAGATCAAAGCCCTTGATATTACCTCCTACCAAATAGTCAAAGTCATAATTTAATTTTTTCAAAACCCACATGATCATAGATGTAGTAGATGTTTTGCCTTGGCTGCCGCCAATGATTATCCTTTTTTTATCCTTTGATATTTCGTATAAAAATTCAGGGTAGGAGTAAATTTTTATTCCCAACTCTTGCGCTTTTTGTAGTTCGGGATTGTCTTTGCGAGCGTGCATGCCCAAAATGATATAATCTAAATCAGGGGATATATTTTCCGGATTCCATCCCGGTTTTTCAGGAAGAAGACCTGCTTTTTTTAGTCTGTCTCTTGATGGGTTATAGATTTCATCATCTGAGCCTGTTACTTGATGACCTGCATTTTTAAGAGCTATAGCGATATTGTGCATAGCGCTTCCACCGATGGATATAAGATGAATTTTTGACATATGTTTCTATTTTGAAATCACAAATCTACATAAAAAAAAGGTATCTACTAAGGTGAAAGCTTTTGAAATGAAAAAAAATAATTTTTATACCAGATGAAGCTTGTTTTTTGATGACACAGCAGAGCTATACCAAAAAAATAACTAAAATAAGGTAAATAAAAGCGTTTTTTTTTAACCCGGATTGATTTTTTTAATAACTCAAACATAACACATCTATTTTCAAGAACATACCCCAATATATAAATTAAAGTGGTGAATAATTCAGGTTAATCAGAATGATTTTACCAAAGTAGATACAAAAAAAAGAGCCCTTACAAGGACTCTTCTTTTTTAATTTAATTATAATCGTTGAAGTTTATAATTTCAATGTTGCTCCTATTGCAAAAATCTTCGCTGATTTTTCATAAGTTTCTTTATACGCGGTAAAATCTTTTTCATATTTGTCATAAGATGTAAAAGATGCTCCTAAATCGATGTCAATTTTTGAAGTTGCATGTATTATTGCACCAAAACCAAATGTTTTAGTTGGAAGTGAATAGCTCAATGATGTTTGATAAATTGAGTTGGGATGTGTCTTGGTCATCAAGAATCCTGCACTTAATCCAAACATGCTATTGATATCATACTGTGCTCCAATAGCGAATTCAATTGAATTTCCTGATAAATAAGATTTATCACCATTGATATTTACCTCTTCTCCATTGGTTACAAATTCACCGTTTGCATTTCTCTTACCGTATTTTGCTGCCTTGTCAAAGTAGTAATGAAATCCGGTTTGAAACTTTAATCCTCCGGTATTGTATCTAGCGCCTAATGCTAGCATTGCGGGCATTTCTGCGGGTACTTCTTCACCATCTTTAAACAGACCGAAATCATCATTTATAACTTTGGTTTTTACTTTCATATTAGTCTTCATTTCGTATTTTGCTGAAAAGCCAAGGCTTCCCAAATCAAAATCAACACTTACAAACGGAGTAAAACCACTACCGGTTTGTTCTACTTCAAGGGCTTTGTCAGAAAGATCAGCATTAGCTAGACCATTTAATTGAGCAATGTTCTTATTGAATTCCGGTGTGCTAGCCACGATTTTATCATTCAATTCTTTAATTGTAAATTTACTTGGATCTGATAAGCCTACTAAGCGACCGGCAGCAACTAAATTTGGATAATAGCTGGGGTCTAATTGGTCTAATATGGGTTTTGCTTGATCTAATGTTGCGCTACCATAGTCATTTAAATATGGATTTAACAAATCAGGTATTTTAGTTACACTTGTTAGCTTAGTAGCTAAGCCATTTATTACGGGTTTTGCCGAATTCATAAAATCAACTCCATTAACCAAACCATTGGGAGTGTCAAACATTATGCTTTTGATATATCCATCATAATTATTTTTTGATAATACATATCTTGCACCAAGCGCTACGGAAATAACATCATTTATCTTATATGAAAAAGCGCCTTGAAAACCAAGATAAGAAGAAGAACCTTTTAAATATTGATCTACTTCATACCCATTTACGGTAAGATTAGCCCCTGTTTTTGCTCCAACTCCTGATAATGCTGCGGGTAACTGTGAGATGCCATACTCAAAATCAGGTAATCCTTTGTCAAATTCAGCGCTTCCTCCACCTCCTATAACGGTGAAACCACCGGAAATGGCAAATTTACCTTTTTTGTACACAGCAAAAGCAGTTGGAAGAAATGGAACGAATGTTTCTCCAGTGTATTTGCTATTGTTTAGTCCTGGGAATGTCGATGTAACAGTTCTGGTTTGTGAAACAGTCTGTGAGTTTAACTGAAAGTAGAACCCGTCATCCAAATGTGTCAATCCCGCAGGATTGAAAAATACAGCATCTACATCTACAGATGCGTCTCTTGCCATCATTCTAACCCAAGAAGCACTTTGGTTGGTATTGGTGACAATACCTCCGGCAAATGCCATTTGAGCGACAAGAATAAAGCTAAAAATTGTAAAAATTGTCTTTTTCATTTGATTAAATTTTTGTTAGATAATAGTTTTTATTGTAATTTTTTAACACCCATAGCATATTTCTTTTAACATAGAAATGCCAGGTAAAACTAAGGTGTTTTTGTTCATAGTCGAGCCAAAGATAGTAAAAAAAACAAAAGAAATAAAAAAAATAGTGTTAAATATAGATTTGATAAGGGAGGTGTATTTCATTTTTTTCGCATTTAATGTTATTTTTTTCTATTTGCATAGACCACTCAACTTATGAAATTAATCCGTTTTGCTTCTTTCAATGTGCCGTTAGGTACAAAACATGGGCAAAAAAGGCTATTAACCAACTAAAATACGTGCCGTAGGTACGTAATGTTGCCCACATCAACAAAATTTCTTGTAATAAAGCGAAAAAATGAAATGCACCTGATAAGGGACGCCTGTGCTATTTGCAAGAAATATGTGCATAATAATTTGCTTGATACACTTGGTTAATTAGTTCTTGAAGAGCTTTCTTTCTAATCATAGTTTATAAAACAATAATATTCTTATGATAAGTCTTGTCATTCATTGTTACCAGAAGAATATACATTCCTGCTTTATACTCACTTAGATCAATGGTTTTCTCTGTAAATGAGCCTAAATATTTCTTTTTGAAATTTCCTATCGTATTGACAATTTCAATATTGCTTATTCGATTTTCGCGGTCTTTTACCTTTATAGTTAACTTTGCTCTAGCCGGATTCGGGTAATATTCAAAAGGAGTTTTTGCACTTGTTTGAGCTTCAATGGTGCTGTTTTCACCTTCATAACATTTATCTATTTCCAATTGATTTGTTGCGTGATTAAGTTTTAATTTTCCTGTATATACTGAAAATTTTGTTGTGTACTTGTCGTATTTTTTTGAAAAGAATACAAAAGAGCTATCTCCATCTGAATACATTTTAATGACCCTTCCTATATCCTCATTGAATGGAATTGCTTCCAATGTATCCTTGCTGAAACTCTTTTTTATTACTAATTTTTGAGGAATATACGGCTCATTTTGAATTGTCCAATAGGTTTCATCTTCAAAATTATAATTAAATTTAAATTTATAATATTCATATAATTTCTTACCGTTGGCATCTTGTATATCGATTATATTCCCTCTCATATCGTAAATCGTTAATACTATCTTTTGTGAATGTGGGTAGGGTCTGAAGATGTAAATTGAATTATTACCTATTTCGAACTTTAGGCGACCACCATAATATGGTGTAATAAATCTTTTATTCCAAATTCTATTGCACTCCAAATCCATTACTTCAATAAAATAATAATACAATGATGA
>JALVEE010000217.1 GCA_027008645.1 Saprospiraceae bacterium | reverse complement strand
TTTCATACGGGGCTATTCACATTAAACCACGTTCGTGGTTTTGCTCTTTCATTTATAAAAAAATGGCAATATTATCTTTCTATTGATTTTATAGGGGAAAGGGCAAAAAGCGAAAAAATGAAATACTCCTAAATGACGCATATATTACATTTTAATTTTCCAATATTTTCGTTAAAAATATTCGCCATATCTAAGCTCCCGACGTATCGCGGGACAAGTTATATTATTCCAGTATTTTTTAACTCAATCTTAAAAAATTAATCCTATAATACTATAATATTTATACGAGATATTAAAGTTAATTTGGTACAATCCTATAATAATATTTTGAATAATCCAATTATTCAACATAAAATTAGTCATTATAAAACCATTACATGTATTTCGGTATTATATTTTGTTATCGTAAATACAATTAGTATAAAAAGCTGCTTTCCAATATTTGGAATTATTATAAATTATGCATGTTCGTAAATAAATAGTGTTAATATTTTGGAGTATAAAGTTATTTTTATACAAAATTCATCTTTAAAATCATAAGTTATGATAAAGACAAATAAAAAAGAGGAAACTTATTACGAAAGTATCTTGCGCAAAGGATATACACGAAGAGATTTTATGAAATTTGTTACGTATATGTCTGCATTTATGGGACTTCAATCCAGTATGATTGGACAGGTTGCAAAAGCTCTTGAAACAAAGAAAAGGTTGCCGGTAATTTGGGAGCATTTCCAAGAGTGTACCGGTTGTTCTGAATCATTTATACGTTCAGATCATCCATTGGCTGCCGATATTATTTTGGAGACAGTTTCTCTGGATTATACCGATACTTTGATGGCTGCTTCAGGACATAATGCCGAAGAAGCTAAGCAAAAATCGATGAAAGAAAACTATGGTAACTATATATTAGTTGTGGAAGGAGCAATACCTACAAAAGACGATGGTGTTTATTGCACCATTGCAGGAAGAACCGCTATTGAGATTCTAAAGGAATCTGCAGCCGGTGCTTTAGCTATAATCACTTTTGGTAGCTGTTCAGCGTGGGGAGGTATTCAAGCTGCTTCACCAAACCCTACCGGATCAGTACCTGTAGATGCGATTATCAAAGATAAACCTATAATCAAAGTTCCCGGTTGTCCTCCAATAAGTGAGGTAATGACAGGAGTGATTTTGCATTACGCTACTTTTGGAACTATTCCTGAACTTGATGCAGAAGGAAGACCAAAGCAGTTCTATGGAAAACGTGTACATGACAGTTGCTATCGAAGACCGTATTTTGATGCGGGATTATATGCAGAATCATTTGATAGTGACGAAGCTAAAAAAGGTTATTGCCTATATAAATTGGGTTGTAGAGGTCCTGTGACATATAATGCTTGCGGATTTATGGAATGGAACAATGGGGTTAGTTTCCCAATCAAATCCGGCTATCCTTGTATAGGTTGCAGTAGTAATGAATTTTGGGACAATGGACCATTTACTGAAAGACTCGAAAATGTTCCCGGTTTTGGAATAGAAAACACTGCTGATAAGATAGGAAAAATAGTTGTTGGAGCTGCTGTAGCCGGTGCTGCAGTACATGCTGTAGCTACAAATGTGGCAAAACGTAAAGAATTAAAGAGGAACGAATGTCTTGGAGAAGTAAACGAAAAAAATATTAAAGAATAACATTTCAAAAAAATAATATTATGGCAAATAGAATAGTAATAGATCCCATAACCAGAATTGAAGGTCACTTGCGAATTGAAGCGGAAATAAAGGACGGTAAAGTAGAAAAAGCATACAGCTCTTCAACTATGGTAAGAGGAATGGAAAAAATAGTAGAGGGACGCGACCCAAGGGATGTTTGGGCTTTTGTACAAAGAGCATGTGGGGTTTGTACCACCGTACACGCAATTGCATCTATAAGATCCGTTGAGGATGCTCTTGGAATTGTAGTTCCGCCAAATGCTGAAATTGCTAGAAATATAGTGACAATATCTCATGCATTACAAGATCACGTTGTTCACTTCTATCATCTTCACGCACTTGACTGGGTAGATGTCACCCAAGTCCTAAATGCCGATCCCAAAGCAACTTCTTCATTGGCACAAAGTATTTCGAGTTGGCCAAAAAGTTCACCGGGATATTTTTCAGATGTTAAAAAAAGAATCAAAAAATTTGTTGATAGCGGTCAATTAGGAATTTTTGCTAACGGATATTGGGGGCATCCCGCAATGAAACTCCCCGCAGAGGTTAATCTATTGGCAGTTGCCCACTACCTCGAAGCTCTTGAATGGCAAAAGGAGATAGTCAAAGTACACACCATTCTTGGTGGTAAGAACCCTCATCCTCATTTCTTGGTTGGTGGTATGGGTAGCCCGGTTAATGTCGGAGATGCGGGTGGATTGAATATGGAAAAACTCGGATATGTTGGAAAATTGCTGCATGATGCAAAGACATTTATCAACCAAGTTTATATTCCCGACTTATTGGCAATAGCTTCGTTTTACAAAGACTGGGGAGCAATAGGGGCAACCGGTTTTAAGAATTTCTTATCTTTTGGAGATTTACCAACAGACAATTATAGAAATCCTGAAAGTTTCAAATGGCCACAAGGGGTTATATTGAATGGAGATTTGAGTACAGTGCATGATATAGACATTAGAGATACAAGTGAGTTTAAAGAATATGTCAATAAATCTTGGTATGATTATGCAGGTGGAAAAGATAAAGGTTTGCATCCTTGGGAAGGGGAAACAAATATAAATTATACAGGTCCTAAGCCTCCATATGAGCATTTAGATGTTGATAAACCATATAGCTTTGTGAAAACTCCAAGATGGAAAGGAAAACCAATGGAAGTAGGTCCTTTGGCAAGAGTATTGATTGGATATGCTAAGGGAATTCCCGAGTATAAAGAGGTTGTGAATTACGCTTTAAAAACATTAGATATTCCAGCTGGAGCATTATTCTCTACTCTGGGAAGAACTGCCGCAAGAGGATTAGAAACAAAGCTTTTGGGTGATTGGGGATTGGAATTTTATGATAAGCTATTGCTTAATATTAAAAATGGTGATACGAGAATGGCTAATATGGATAAATGGGATCCGTCAACCTGGCCAAAAGGCGAAGCGAAAGGAGTCGGATACATGGAAGCACCAAGAGGTGGACTGTCACACTGGATAGTTATTGAGGACGGCAAGACTAAGAATTATCAAATGGTAGTTCCTACTACATGGAATGCATCTCCCAAAGATCCAAAGGGGCAAATGTCTGCGTATGAAGCATCTTTAATTGGCACTCCTATTGCTGATCCAAACAATCCGGTTGAGATATTAAGGACTATTCACTCATTTGACCCTTGTTTGGCCTGTGCTGTGCACCTCTATGATGAACACGGCAAACACATGAGTCAAATTCAGATAGGAGGAGCGTGTTCCGTGTGAAACCGCATATTATTTTTAGTAGTTAAAAACAAAGATATATATTATGGCTACAGCAACATATAATTATAAAAGAGTTTACGTGTGGGAAAAACCCGTTAGGATATTTCATTGGGTCACGGTATTATCAACAACAATATTGATAATAACCGGATTTATCATTGCAGACCCTCCTGCAATAAATAGCAATCTTGAGGCTACCAATTCATATTGGTTTGGAAAAGTAAGAGCTGTACATTTTGTAACAGCATATATTTTGATTGCAAATCTTATTTTTAGAATATATTGGGCTTTTGCCGGTAATCGATTTGCCAAATGGGACAATTTTATACCTTATACCAAGAAAGGTATAAAGAATATCCTGTACGTATTGAAAGTAGATATATTTCTAATGAAAGACAAAGAACATAAGCTATCGGATATAAGTATTGGGCATAATTATCTCGCCGCATTTTCCTACTTTATTATGACATTGTTTTTCTTTTTACAAGTAGCTACAGGCTTAGCTTTAATAGCGGATAATTCTTCTTGGTTTCTCCCGAAAATGTTTCATTTCATAGTACCCTTATTTGGTGGAGATACCATTGTGAGATACATTCATCATATATTGACTTGGCTATTTATGGCCTTTATTGTCGTTCATGTATATTTGGTACTTTATCACGATTATGTTGAAGCGAGAGGGGAAGCATCAGCAATGTTAAGTGGTTTCAAATTTATAAGATCAGAGAGAGTTGATGAAACCGAAGAGGATATTATTGAGAAAACAACTGATCAAATGTGGGAAGGAGAAAATGATGAGTCCAAATAAGTATTAAACATAGCTTATGATTTCGGATGATGTAATGGAATTGCAAAAATATTTTTACCAAACCAATGACTACACTGACATGGAGTTTTCGGATAGGATATTGGTTTTAGGTATAGGAAACTATTTAATGGGAGATGAAGGCGTAGGTGTACACGCAATACACGCCCTGAGCAAAATAGATTTGCCTAAGAATGTTGATATTCTTGATGGGGGGACAGGTAGTTTTGATTTGATGCCAATTCTTGCGAAGTATCCTATTGTGATTTTTATTGATGCGACAATGGATGGCAAAACACCGGGTACACTCAATGTTATTTATCCTAAGTTTGCAGCGGATTTCCCTACAGTATTGAGTGCTCATGATGTAGGATTGAAAGATATGATAGATGCTCTGGAGTTCAAGGGAGAATTACCAAAGATTATTTTGGTAACGGTAACAATAAAAGATTTGATGCCGATGACGATAAAACTTACTGATGAGGTTCAATCGGCAATTCCGGCTTTAACTGCGAGAGTTCTTGAAATAATAGAGGAGATGAAAGTAAAATAAGGGCAGTTATATTTTAGCCGCCAATTCCGAACCTTGCCGGATAGCGATTTTTGCATCAAGTTTATCTGCACTCTTAGCACCCCCTATCAAATGAACTTTAATTCCGGTTTCTTCGAGGGGTTGTTGCAGATGATTTAGGGGTAATTGTCCTGCACAAATAATAATTTGATCTACTTCCAACAATTGTTGTTTTCCTTTTCTTGAAATTAGCAATCCTTTCTCATCAAATTTCAAGTATGTACATGCATTCATCATCTTTACATTTCTTCTTGTCAAACTAGCTCTATGACCAAATGCAGTGGTTTTACCCAGTCCTTTCCCTACTTTGGTATCTTTTCTCTGCAAGAGATATATCTCCCTCGGCGATTCCACTTTTACCGGTTTTGTAAGCCCTCCTCTATTGGAAATAGTCATATCGACACCCCATTCTCTCATATATTCTTTGATATCTTGACTGGGATTTACACCCTGATGACTCAGGTATTCCGCCACATCAAAACCAATTCCACCTGCCCCTAAAATGGCAACTTTTTTTCGCACAGGGTTTTTGTATTTCAAAACATCTAAATAACTCAAAATATTTTTTTCATTATTACCATCAATCTTGATTTTTCTGGGAGAAATGCCGGTTGCCAAGACTATTTCATCAAATTCCTTAAGCGTCTCAACGTTTGCTTTTGTATTGAGTTTTAGCTTTACATTTGTCAACTCAAGTTTCCTTGTGTAGTAGCGAATAGTCTCGTGAAACTCTTCTTTTCCCGGTATTTGTTTAGCTATATTAAACTGTCCCCCAATCTCGGATTGTTCCTCAAACAGCGTGACCATATGACCTCTTTCTGCTGCAATGGTCGCAAAACTAAGTCCGGCAGGACCGGCTCCAACCACAGCAATATTTTTTTTATTATTTGTTGGTAAGTAGTTCAATTCGGTTTCATGACAAGCTCTTGGATTTACAAGGCATGAGGCTTTTTTATTGAGAAAAATATGATCCAGACAAGCTTGATTACAAGCGATGCAAGTATTAATTTCATCTTCCCTGTCTTCGATTGTCTTTAATACAATGTCGGGATCTGCCAAAAAAGGTCTTGCCATTGATACCATATCAGCATCACCACGAGCCAATATTTTTTCTGCAAGTTCAGGCATGTTTATCCTGTTGGTTGTGACGAGAGGAATTGAAATTTCATCTTTCATTTTCCTAGTTACCCATGTGAATGCAGCTCTTGGCACTCTAGTGGAAATGGTAGGCACTCTAGCTTCATGCCACCCGATTCCAGTGTTGATAATCGTTACTCCGGCTTCTTCCAATTTTTTTGCTAAAATCACAATTTCTTCCCACGAACTTCCTTCCTGCACAAGATCTATCATAGATAATCTGAAAACAATTATAAAATCAGACCCAACTTTTTTTCTTATACCTTTAACAATCTCTAAGGGAAATCGCATTCTATTTTCGTATGAACCTCCCCACTTATCACTTCTTTTATTAGTTCTTGTAACCAGAAATTCATTGATTAAATAGCCTTCTGAACCCATAATCTCTACTCCGTCGTATCCCGCTTTTTGAGCTAAGTAAGCAGACCTTACAAAGTCATTAATTGTCCATCTGACTAAGAATCCCGGCATTCCCCAGGCTTTAAAAGGAGAAATAGGAGACTTTGATGTGCTGGGAGCTACGGCAAAAGGCAAATATGCATATCTACCGGAATGAAGTATTTGCATACAGATTTTACCACCTTCTTTATGCACAGCCTCTGTTACAATTCTATGAAACTTTACTTCTTTTTTATTGGTCAGTTTTCCGGCAAAAGGTTTTACCCATCCACTTCTATTGGGGGCAACTCCTCCTGTCACTATCAGACCTACCTGCCCTCTTGCTCTTTCAGCGTAAAACGCAGCCATCTTTCGGGGGTCACCTTCTTCCAGACCGGTATGCATAGAGCCCATCAAAACTCTATTTTTCAAGGTAGTAAAACCCAGATCCAAGGGTTTTAGTAAATTTGGGTATTTGCTATTCTTCTTCTTTGATTGAGTCTTCGGAATCATTTTCTTTTGCTTTATCAACAACAGGAGCTTTTTTTGCTTCCTTGAGCAGTTCAGAAGCCTTTTTTAGTTCCTCTTCATTCTTTTTAAGAAGTTCACTTGATTCCTCAACTTTCTTTTTTATTTTTTCTTTAGCTGCTTTTTTTGCTTCCTCGTATTTCAATTTTTCCTCTTCTTTCTTTTTCTCTTTAATTATTCTCTTTTCGAGCATATCTTTAGTTTCGAGCATATCTTTGAGTTTCTCTGATTTGGAAGCAATTCTTTCTTCAATCATCATCAATCTTGCTTGTCTTAACTGAACCTCAAGCTGACCATCACTTTCACTGATCATATTATTTTGGTTTTCCAAATCTCTCTTATCTCTTTCAATAGAGCGTGTCATTTTATCGATAGCACCAAGTAAACCGTTGAGCCTTCTTTCTGTTCTATTGACAGGGTTTTTGTCATTTGCAGAGCTACCAAATCTCTTTTCCTTAACTATTTTGAAATACTTGTCAATTCTGTTCCACAATTTTCTTCTGTGATCTCTATCAAATTTTATATCCTTGAAGTCTTTTTGAATACTTTTCAATTCCTCAAATATCGGTTGCAAGCCAAGACCTTTATTGATTTTTTCTTCAACTTTATCCAATATTTCATTAAATTCATCAAATGCTTTTTGGGATTTCTCTCTGAACTCTGCATCCGCTTGTTTTCTGAATTTCTTCAATTCATCAAACAAATCGTCGGTTTTGTTTTTAAGGCTTTCCACGTGATTTCTAAAAAGATTCCTTTCGCGAATATGAACTTGCACTTTCCCCCAAAATGATTTCAATTCTTCCCAATATTCAGAACTGAATTCACTTAAATCAGAAATTTTATCTTTCAATTCCTCAAGCTCACTTTTGTATAAATCATATAATTTTTTTGATAAAACCACAAAATGCCATTCTGTTTTGGCTCTATTTATCATATCCGGTTTATCAACAAGTAGTCCTTCAGGCAAAATATCTTCAGCAGCAGTCAAAGGCTTTTCAAATGTCTGATATTCTTTCGGGAATGCTACTTCTTTATCATTTGTCCATTCGTTTAACATCAAATTATAAAATTCTTGGGTAGCATCTTCTTCCTTGAACAAATATGTCTTTACAGCATTATCTTGTTCTACGAGTTCTATTGCTACCAATACTTTTTCGTCTTTCTCTGTTTTACCCCAAAGGATCAATTTAGTTTTCATGCGTTTTAATTTTCTTTGCTAAATCTATAATTAGATTTTCTTTACTGTGTATTTTGTTTTATCAATTAATTCTTATCAAATATATAGCATATACTGTACCAAAGTATATTTTTTAATATTATTTTGATGCAATTGTATAAAAATTCGCCAATTTGACCCGTTTATCTACATTAAACTATATAATTTGACAAATATTATAGCAGGCAGTGCCAAATCAAGCATACTCTTTCATACCAAGTATTCGTTCTTTTTGCCAATAGCTGCATTAATAATTTTTAGCATTTAGTTTTTATTCCAAAAGTTAAACAGAATACCTTTTTTATACTTTATTTTGCTATTTGATTTATCTTTATCAATATCGGAAATAAATATTTTCGCGCCAAGGGCATTGTTCAATTCCGGATGGATATTTTTCCAATTATTGGCTATTTCAAGTGCGGTTTTATACGGTGGTTTTTGCCATCTCCTACCAATAGAAACCTCAATATATAGAATACAATTTTCGTATTTTAATAAGCGTGAAGAAAGATCGTATTCCAGTCTGTAATGGAAACTATGCTTCAAAAAATGCCTCTTATTTATACTGTGGATGTCCATAATTTACTAACAGCACAAATTGTGCCATTTTTATTTCATTAAGACAATTGCTTTTTATACTTTTGACAGATAAAAAAATATTTGAATGAAAATAAATTTCTTTTCTATTGCATTTTTTTTCTGTTTAATTTCTTTAAACAACAGCCTTTTTTCACAATCGCAAAATAGCGATTACAGAAGATATGATATTGAATCAGCTTTTATTAAATATAAAATTTCGGGTAATACCAATGGGCTTGAATCACTCAAATTTGATAGTTTTGGTCAAAGAGAAATATCAGACTTGGATGCCATCAGAGAAATAGTTTTTTATAGTGTAAAAAATATTCAAAAAATTAAAACCAAGACAATTTTAAATAGAGATTCTTTGATAGCAATAGACCTGAAAAATAAAACCGGAGTAAAAACCCTATCTAAAAATTTCGTAAATAGTAACCGGTTTACAAAAGAAGAAATATTGAAAAACGACGGAAAAATAATTTCCACTGATACTATTTTGAATAAAAAATGTGAGGTTTGGAAAACAAAGAATCTTGAAATTTGGCTTTGGAAAGGTATTGCCCTTAAACTCAAATCAAATATTACAGGCAAAAAATTCACTAAAGAAGCTACTGAAATAAATGAAAACATCAAAATCGAGGAGAATGAGTTTATTTTACCTCCCGATATAAAAATCACTGATTATACTAGTGCACCACACAAAAAAT
>JALVEE010000216.1 GCA_027008645.1 Saprospiraceae bacterium | reverse complement strand
CTTTTTCCTCCGGCATATACCGTTCTTATAGATGCGGATAATGTCTTATTCTTTCCAATATTAAACTCATATCCTCCTAAAAGATTAGCAACAAAATTTCCATTGAATGCAGTATTTCTAATCACCCCTTCATAATCCTTATACTTTGATTCAAATAATGACAATGTTGAAAGAAAATAATATCCTTTTGAAAAGAATTTCTCCAAAGTTAATTCAAGACCGTAATTCGTGCCTGTGCCTACATTGACCAAACTATCTTCCAAAAATCCCGCAAACGAATCTCCTCCGTTTAGTGTTGAAAACTGTGGGGTAACTTTACTGACAGGAATATCATACAAATATTGATAATATACTTCAGCTTTAAATCTAAAGTTCTTAGTAAATAAATTATCATAGCCTAGCACAAATTGATGAGATTTGGCCATTTTCAGGTCTTCATAAGGTGTGTCATAAATCAAATTTGCAGTGTCAACCAAAGTTTGTAGAAAATAGAACAATCTAGGCATCATTTGACTGTGTTTTCCGTAGCCCATACTCAATGATTGTGAATTTGTAATATTGTATTTCAATCCAAGTCTGGGCTCAACGACTATCTCTTTATTTATACCGACATATTGCGAATAAATACCTGCATTGAGCTTCAACCTATCGCTAAATCTATGTTGCCATTGACCATATCCTCTTAATAGATACATTTTTCCTTTTGTATCAAAATTATTATAAAAACCGTCAATTCCCCTTATCTTGACACTATCGAGATAGCTCACGTCATACAAATCGTAATATACCCCTATTGATCCGTTATTTCTCGCATTAAATTTCTTTTTGAGGTGTGTGGATACGGAGTATTTAACTTCAGTATTAGTAGATTCATAAAACTTAAAATTAGAACCTTGAATTATACTTCCGACACTATCAAATTTCAATGAATCTATATAGGTAGTCATCTTATTGCCCAAAACAGAAGCATAGGATTCAAGCCGGGTGTTGTTATTGAAAAAATATAAGTGAGAAATACCTATCACTCCCATATCAGACCCATAATCCAAATCAACCCCACCGAAATTGTAATTGCTATTGTCGTCTTCATTGGACAACGCAACCTCACTATCGTGTAATTCTATAAAGCTTTTTCCGCCAAGCCCTACGATGCTCAATCGTCCGTATTTGGTACTTGGAAAATTCAATTTGAATGTCAAATCCTGATATTGGGGAATAGCTTGTCCTACACCGATATCAAGCCCGATAGCATCAAATACGCCCAAAGTTGAATATCTATAATTTGCCATATAAGATGCTTTGCTTTTTTTGCTAAAAGGTCCTTCAGCTCCCAGTTCAAAGCCGTTGAATCCGATTTGACCTACATATTCTCTTTTTTGATTATTGCCATTACGCATTTTTAAGTCAAAAACTCCTGACATTGCATTACCAAATTCTGCCGGAAAAGCACTGGTAAAAAAATCCGAATTTGTAAGAAGATTATTGTTGAGCATACTCACCGGCCCTCCGGTTGTTCCGGCTGCGCCGAAGTGATTTGGATTAGGGATTTCGATTCCATCCAATCTCCACAATAAACCAAAAGGAGAATTTCCTCTGATAATAATATCATTTCTCTGATCATTTGTCATAGCCACACCTGCATAATTTGCAACCATTCTCGACGGGTCACCAAGACTACCGGCATATCTTTCCGTCTCTTCAACGGTGAAACTTCTGGCACTTACCGTTGCCATTTTATTTAGAGCTTCATTTTTGGGCTGTTTAGCAGATATGACGATATCCGAAAGTTTTGTCAATTGCTCTTCAAGTTCAATGGTCAATACTATTTCTTTTCCGGAACTGAGATTTAATCCTGATTTAGTTACAGTACTATATCCCAAATAGGAAACTACTATCCCTTGTCTTCCAACCGGAATATTTTCCAGTTTGAAGTTGCCATCCAAATCTGTGGTTGTTCCTACGACAGGATTTGAATCCAATAGTATTACAGTAGCTCCGGGAAGTGTAGTTTGGGAGTATTTATCAAGTACAACTCCTCGAATTGTCTGCGTATAATTTTTTTGAGCTAACAACTGCCCTGTAAAAACAGTAATAAATATAAGAATCAATATTTTTTTCATTGTTTAATGTTTTAATTTAATGCAAATATCGCATCAAAGTATAAAACATCAAACAGTTTTGTGATGAAGTAGGCAAATTTCAGGATGAAATGGCATCAATTTTCAAAAATCACATATTTCTTATACGCATACACACTAAAAATACCATAACCATTTTCAATATTATCAACAATTGCTACCGGTTCAGCAAATGGATTATCATTGCTAGAAAGAGCTTGATCTCTTGATATCACATAATTATAATAACTTTTTGTCACACTATTCACTTGCATTACGACTTTATACTTATATTGATTATTATTTCCATAATAAGGTTTGTCGATTTCAAATGAAATCTTTCTT
>JALVEE010000215.1 GCA_027008645.1 Saprospiraceae bacterium | reverse complement strand
CTTCGTTCTTGGCGCACTAGTGTCAAGTCAAGCATACTCTTTCAGGCCAAGTATTCGTTCTTTTTGCCGATAACTGCATTAATAATTTCCACCATAGCTACGGCTATGCTAAAAATTATCTGCTTTGTTCTCGACAAAAATAACATCAACTTACCCGAAACATTTCACTTGACTTGACACTTGTGAATAATTAGGGTTAATATTGTATTTTTTGATTTTGGCGAGTGCGGAAAACAGAAAAAATGCATTAATTTATACAGTCCGGGGAATAAATTAGTTGTTCTGGCAAAAAAAGTATCAATAAATGTAAAATGTTTTCTTTTATTATAGTTATTTTGGCTATATTTTTGTGGAAATAAAATTTATACATGGTACAAAAGGATATAATAATCACTTCTATCGAAGCAAAAGATATCAGATTTCCAACCAGTAAAACTCTTAGTGGGTCTGATGCTATGAACAAAAAGCCTGATTATTCTGCGGCTTATGTGATATTAAAGACCAATAGTCCTGATGGATTTGAGGGACACGGAATGACATTTACGATAGGAAGGGGCAATGAATTGTGCGTAGCAGCTATTGAGTCATTATCATTTTTACTAATAGGCAAAAGTATAAAATCCATTACTTCCGATATGGGAGCCTTTTGGAAAATGATTACAGGTGATAGCCAACTGCGATGGTTGGGACCTGAAAAAGGAGTTATCCATTTGGCCACAGGGGCTATTGTAAATGCTGTCTGGGATTTATACGCTAAAATTGAGAATAAACCCTTGTGGAGACTGATTGCAGATATGACACCCCGGGAATTGGTCAGATCTGTAGATTTTACTTATATCACCGATGCTATTACTCCTGAAGAAGCTGTTGAATTACTGGAGAAAAACCGGGAAACAAAACAAGAGCGGATAGATTACCTTTTGAAAAACGGTTATCCCGCATATACCACATCAGCCGGTTGGCTCGGGTATTCTGATGAGAAGATGAGAAAATTGTGCCGGATAGCAAAAGAGGAAGGTTTTAAGCATATGAAAATAAAAGTAGGAGCCGATTTGCAAGATGATTTGCGAAGAGCTGCTATAATCAGGGAAGAAATCGGAGAAGATATACAATTGATGATGGATGCCAATCAAAAATGGGACGTAGATGAAGCTATTGACAATATGGCTGAGTTAGCAAAATTCAAGCCTCTTTGGATTGAGGAACCTACCAGCCCTGACGATATACTGGGACATGCAAAAATCTCCAAGGCTGTTAAACCGATAAAAGTGGCTACAGGTGAACATTGCCACAATAGGGTCATGTTTAAGCAATTGATGCAGGCAAATGCTTTGCAAATATGCCAAATCGATAGTTGCAGAGTAGGAGGAGTCAATGAAATTTTGGCTATCTTGCTTATGGCTGCAAAATTTGATATTCCTGTTTGTCCTCACGCAGGAGGTGTTGGGCTTGGTGAATATGTACAGCATTTGTCTATGATAGATTATGTATCCATTAGTGCAAAAATGGAAGGAAGGATTATTGAACACGTCGATAGTCTGCACGAACATTTTGTCAATCCTGTTGTGATAAAAAACGGAGCATATACCGCCCCTTTATCTCCGGGGTATAGTATCACCATGAAAGAACAGTCAATCAAAGAGTATAGTTTTCCGGATGGGGATTTCTGGAAACAAGAATTAATATCAACTGAAACCCAAAAGCATTAATTATGTCAGAGTTTAGTTTAAAAGGGAAAACAGCAATCGTAACCGGAGGAGCAAGTGGAATAGGAAGAGCGATTACAGAAAAATTTGCTTCCAAAGCTGCTTATGTCCATGTATTGGAATTAAATATTGATAATACAGATGAGTTGGTGAGTGATATCGAGTCCAAAGGCGGAAAAATAAAAATACACAAATGCAATGTTGCAAACTTTGATGAAGTTAAATCCGTAGTGGACAATATCATAAATGAAGTGAAGAACATTGATATACTCGTAAATAATGCAGGTATTGCTCATGTCGGCAATCTAAGCAACACGTCCGAAGCGGATTTGGATAGATTGTACAATGTCAATATCAAAGGAGCCTTTAACTGTATGCACGCTTGTATTGATAATATGATATCCAAAGGAGGAGTTATATTGAATATGGCTTCTATTGCAGGATCTGTTGGAATTAAGGATAGGTTTGCATATTCAATGACAAAGGGAGCTGTTTTAGCGATGACTTATTCTGTTGCAAAAGATTATATCGATGCCGGTATTCGATGCAATAGCATTTCTCCTGCAAGGATTCATACACCTTTTGTCGATGGTTTTGTCAAGAAAAATTATCCGGATAAAGTCGATGAGGTATTTGATAAACTTGCAAAAACTCAACCTATTGGTAGAATGGGGAAACCGGAAGAAGTTGCAAATTTGGCTTTATTTCTTTGCTCGGATGAAGCGGGTTTTATCACAGGGACGGATTATCCTATAGATGGTGGATTTATAAGGCTGAATGGTGATTAATGCGGTTTTAATAGCTTATAGAGATGTAATAGTCTCGATAGAAATTTTATATAGCAAAAATACCCGTTTGGGGTAATAAATATTAAGTAAAAAACAAACGAATGAAATTAATACGATTTGGAGAAACAAGAGATGAAAAGCCCGGAATTATCACTAATGCCGGAACTAAACTTGACGTAAGTGCTTTTGGGGAAGATTATGATGAAAATTTTTTTGGTAAAAACGGTATCGATAGATTGAGAGATTGGTTGAAGGAAAATGAAAATTCTTGCCCTCAAATAGATGATAATATCAGATTGGCAGCTCCATTGTGCCGCCCGTCCAAGATTATCTGCGTAGGTCTAAACTACGCCCAACACGCTGCTGAAAGCGGTATGGGTATTCCTAAAGAGCCTGTATTGTTTTTTAAAGCTACAAGTGCTATCGTAGGACCAAATGATGATTTGATAATTCCAAAAGACAGTACAAAAACCGATTGGGAAGTGGAATTGGCTGTAATTATCGGGAAAAAAGCATCATACGTATCAAAGGAAAATGCTTTTGATCATATTGCAGGATACGTTTTGCACAATGACTACAGCGAAAGGGAATTCCAAATAGAACGTGAAGGACAATGGGTAAAGGGGAAAAGCTGCGACACATTTGCACCGATAGGACCATTTATTGCGACAAAAGACGAGATAAAAAACCCTAATAACCTGAATTTATGGCTCAAAGTAAATGGAGAAACAGTTCAAAACAGCAATACCTCTGATTTTATTTTTGATGTACAAACGGTAGTCAGTTATATCAGTCAATTTATGACTTTATTGCCCGGGGATATTATTTCTACCGGTACACCTTTCGGAGTCGGCTTGGGATTTGACCCGCCGAGATATCTGCGTCCGGGGGATATTGTCGAGTTGGGTATAGACGGATTGGGAAGTTCACGACAAAATGTAAAAGCTTATCAAACAATATTGTAGATGTATAGAAAAATAAAAAATAATCTCAGAAAGACAATTACACTGATTCTGATTTTGAATTCAGTATTTCTTATTGCACAAAAAAATAGCGACATTTGGTTTGCTCAACCTGCAAAGGAATGGATGCAAGCTTTGCCGGTGGGAAATGGACGTTTGGGTGCTATGGTTTTTGGAGGAACAAAAAACGAGAGAATACAACTAAACGAAGACTCTATGTGGCCGGGAAGTGATGATTGGGGAGATTCCAAAGGAAATAAGAACGATTTGGAATTGATACGGAATCTTATTCAAAAAGGGGAAGTTCACAAAGCTGATAAACTCGTAGTTGAAAAATTTTCGTACAAGGCTGTCAAAAGATCTCATCAGACTTTAGGGGATTTATATATCGATTTTGAAAATTTAGGAGATATAGATAATTACACGAGAAGTTTGAGCTTGGACGATGCTGTGGTGACTGTGAAATATACTTCCGGGGGAGACAGTTATTCGGAAAAAGTATTTTCTTCAGCTATCGATGATGTTTTGGTTGTCGAGCTTAGTACTACCGCTAAAAAAGGGATGAATTTTACGGTAAATATCGACAGACCTGATGATACAGGGCATAAAACCGTCACTGTTTCCAATCCGTCTGAAAGGGAAATAAGTATGAGCGGAATGGTTACACAGTACGGTGGTCAGAAATTTTCTAAACCCTTTCCAATTGAATACGGAGTTGAATTTGAAGCCAGAGTCAGGGTGAAAATACAATCCGGAAGTATTAAGTCCCAAAATGGCAAGTTGATAGTAAAAGGAGTCAAAAAAGCAACCATTTTCTTAGCTGCAAACACTTCTTTTTATTCTAAAGACTATAAATCCAAGAATACAAATACATTAAATTCTCTTAAGGATAAATCATTTGACGAACTGCTTAAGAGGCATATTGAAGATTATCAAAAACTGTACAAAAGGGTTTCGTTTGATTTGGGAGGATATGCCAATAACAAAATTCCTATAGATAGAAGATTGGAAAAGGTAAAAAAAGGCGTGGATGATCCGGATTTGATAGCAAAATTATTTCAGTACGGAAGATATTTGTTGATTTCTTGTTCTCGTCCGGGTACAAATCCGGCAAATTTGCAAGGATTGTGGAATAAACATATCAAAGCACCTTGGAATGCCGATTATCACCTGAATATAAATTTGGAAATGAATTATTGGCTTGCGGAAGTGACTAATTTGGGTGAATTGCATCAAGCTTTTTTTGATTTTATGGAAAAAGTAAGGAAACGGGGTGAGAATACTGCAAAAGAGCAATACGGTATCAGTAGAGGAGCGGTAATTCATCACGCTACAGATATGTGGGCGACTCCTTGGATGCGTTCGGCACAAGCATATTGGGGATATTGGATACACGGAGGAGGATGGACTGCACAGCATTTTTGGCAACATTTCCAATTTACCCGCGATACTGCATTTTTAAGAGAAAAAGCGTATCCCTATTTGAAATCTATTGCGGAGTTTTATCTGGATTGGTTGGTGTGGGATGAAAAGACACAAACTTGGGTATCTACTCCCGAAACTTCTCCTGAAAACTCATATATTGCACAAGATGGTAAACCTGCAGCTTTGTCTTACGGTAGTGCTATGGGGCATCAAATTATCAGAGAAGTTTTTGACAATGTATTGGAATCTGCACGGATATTGAATTACGATGGTGATTTTGTGAAAGAAGTTAAGCTCAAAAGGAAAAAATTGCACCGAGGAGTAGTGATTGGCGAGGATGGACGTATTTTGGAATGGAATGAGCCTTATGAAGAACACGAAAAAGGACATAGACACATGTCGCATTTGTACGCATTGCACCCGGGTAATCAAATCACGATTGACAAAACCCCAAAAGCCTTTGAAGCTGCTAAAAAAACTATTGCATACCGGTTAAAATACGGAGGAGCAGGTACAGGTTGGAGTCGTGCTTGGATGATAAATCTCAATGCGAGATTGTTTGAAAAAAGAGAAGCGGAAGAAAATATAAAAAAGTTTTTGCAAATATCGCTTGCAGATAATCTATTTGATATGCACCCACCATTTCAAATAGATGGTAATTTTGGCTTTATAGCCGCTGTTGCGGAGCTCTTATTGCAATCGCACGAAGGATTTTTAAGAATACTGCCAACTCTTCCTCACAATTGGAAAACAGGTAAAATAACAGGATTGAAAGCACGTGGAAATATACTTGTGGGGATAGAGTGGACGGACGGAATACTGGATGAATTGACACTGATGAGTAATTCAAATCAGAGTAAAAAGATTGTTTACAATGATAAGGTAGTATTTTTGGATATGAAAAAAGGGAAGAATTATATTTTGGATAAAAATTTGAATATCATCAAAAAATAAAATGCGAATAGACAGTCATCAACATTTTTGGAAATACGATCCGGTCAGAGATTCTTGGATTGATGATACGATGAGTGTAATCAAAAGGGATTTTTTGCCACCGGATTTGAAACCGGTTTTGGCTCAAAACAATATCACAGGCACTGTGGCTGTTCAGGCAGACCAATCGGAAAATGAAACTGTTTTCTTATTAAATCTTGCAGAAGAAAACACATTTATAAAAGCAGTAGTCGGATGGTTGGATTTGAAGGCAGATGATATCGATGACAAATTGGAATATTACTCAAAATACGGTAAGCTAAAAGGATTGAGGCATATAGTACAGGCGGAAAAGAAAGGTTTTTTGGGAGATAAAAAATTTCTAAGAGGTATCGGCTTATTATCAAAATACAATATTACTTATGATTTGTTGATTTACCACAATCAATTTGAAGAATTGCTGCCATTTGTATCAAAATTTCCAAATCAAAGATTTGTTTTGGATCATATCGGCAAGCCAGCAATAGGAAAAGGAAAAAAATCGCAAGAGTTTAAATATTGGGAAAAAAGTATTATTAAATTGGCAGATAATCCAAATGTATATTGCAAGGTATCGGGCATGGTGACAGAAACAAAATTCAATCAGTGGGTATATGAGGATTTTGTGCCGTATTTGGATGTAGTGACGAGAGCTTTTGGAACGGAGAGATTGATGTTTGGTTCAGATTGGCCCGTATGTTTATTGTCGGGAGGATACACAAAAGTTTTGGGAATCATAGAGAAATATTATAAGGGATTTTCTAAGGAGCAAATCAGTAGAATAATGGGAAAAAATGCTATTGATTTTTATAAAATTTAATTGGTATGGATTTGAATTTAAAGAATAAAGTATTTATTATCACCGGTGGCACTAAAGGTATCGGAGGAGCTATTACACGTGCGATTGCAGTTGAAGGAGGCATACCGGTTTTTGTCGGCAGAAACAAGAAAACCGGTGATACACTGTTAAAAGAATTAAATTCGCAAGGAAATGAAGCTTTGTATATACAGGGCGATTTGAATATAAAGGGAACTTCTGAAAAAATAGTCAGGCTTGCATTGGAAAAATTCAACAGAATTGATGGTCTGGTCAATAATGCAGGACGAAATGATGGAGTGGGATTGGAAAATGGCAATCCGGACGATTTTGCAAAATCTGTCTTCAATAATCTCAATCATTATTATGAAATGGCTCATTATTGTCTTGATGCATTGAAAAAAACGAAGGGTTCAATCGTAAATATCTCCTCCAAAACAGCTTTAACCGGGCAAGGCGGAACATCCGGTTATGCAGCAGCCAAGGGAGCTCAATTGGCATTGACAAGAGAGTGGGCGGTTGAACTATTGAAGTATCATATCAGGGTAAACGCTATAGTACCGTCGGAAGTAATGACACCCTTGTATGAAAGCTGGCTGAGTACTTTTGAAAATCCTGAAAAAAAACTCAAAAGCATCATAGAAAAAATACCTTTTGAAAATCGAATGACCTCCAAAGAAGAAATCGCAAATACTGCTGTATTTTTACTCTCCGATAAATCGTCTCATACAACCGGACAACAACTTTTTGTCGATGGTGGATATGTACATTTGGATAGATCTATCAGTTAAAATAAAACAAAAAAAATGCATAATAAAAATAATATACCTGTCGTATCAAAAAAATATTTATTTCCTTTTATAATCATTACATCTCTGTTTGCACTTTGGGGTATAGCCAATGATTTGACAAATCCAATGGTATCGGCATTTAAAAAAGTGATGCCTGAATTGTCCAATACTCAAGCATCTTTGGTACAATTTGCATTTTATTTCGGATATTTTTTTATGGCATTACCGGCAGCATTATTCATACGAAAATACAGTTATAAATCAGGTATTTTGCTTGGATTGGGCTTGTATGCGACCGGTGCATTTTTGTTTTATCCTGCGGCAAAATTCGAGGAATTTAATTATTTCTTGATTTCACTATGGATTTTGACTTGTGGATTGGCTTTTTTGGAAACTACTTCCAATCCCTTGATTCTTTCACTTGGAGATAAAGAGACTGCTACACGCAGATTGAATCTCGCTCAGGCATTTAATCCTATGGGTTCCTTAATGGGTATGCTTATAGCACAATTATTTGTTTTGAGTGCATTGCATTCCGATGATTATAGTGAGGCAGCTTACAAAGCATTGCCCGCTCTGAAAATAGCTGAAATCAGAGAAAATGACTTAAGTGTGATCAGTGTTCCTTATATCGGTCTTGGAGTCTTAGTGGTAATCATAATGATAATAATTTCTCTTACAAAAATTCCGGATACAAAAACAAACGATAAACTATCTCTAAAGGATTCATTTAAGAAACTATTAAAAAATAAAATTTACGTTCAAGGTGTAATAACTCAGGCTTTTTATGTAGGAGCGCAAATAATGACCTGGACTTTTATATTTCAATATGTTGATAATTTGAATAAAAGTTTGGATGAAGGGCACAAATTGACAGCTACGTGGTTCAATATGACTGCTATGATTTTATTCCTTTCAGGCAGGTGGATTGGTACTATTTTGATGAAACGCATTGAACCTGCAAAACTGTTGATGTATTTTGGTATTGGTGGAGTTATTTTTAGTGCGGGCGCTATATTTTTGCCAGGTATTGCAGGCTTAATATCCCTGGTAGGTATTTCTGTTTTTATGTCAATAATGTTTCCAACCATATACGGGATTGCTTTAAAGGATATGGGAGATGAAGCCAAAATCGGTTCGGCCGGCTTGGTTATGGCAATTGTCGGTGGTGCTTTATTACCGGTCTTACAAGGAAGTATTTTGGATTGGGGAGGTTCGGGATTTGGTGATTTGAAGATATTGGGATATATTCCGGAAGTAAATTTTTCCTTTATTTTGCCCTTGATATGCCTGGCAGTAGTAGCGTATTATGGTTATAAAACGATGAATATAGGAAAAGTTGTAAAATAGTGACGAGAGCGTTTGAGCCAAGAGGTCAAAGACACATTGGCTCAGTATGGGGTAAATTAAGCAAAATCTTGTTTTAAAAGTATAATTGAGAACATTTTTATAATGGAGAAATTTATACTGAAAAGGTGTATTTCATTTTTTCGCATTTAATGTTATTTTTCCTATTTGCATAGAACACCCCACTTATGAAATTAATCCGTTTTACTTCTATCAATGTGCCGTTAGGCACAAAACATGGGTAAAAAAGGCTATTAACCAACTAAAATGCGTGCCGTAGGTACGCTATGTTACCCACATCAACAAAATTTCTTGTAATAACGCGAAAAAATGAAATGCACCTAAAAAATGAAATACACCTTACTGAAACTAAAATAGTATTATATTTGTTCTTTAAGAAAGAATTAATTCAATAATTATGGAAAACATGTCAGTAATTAGATTGATGAGCTTGATTAAACCATTAAGTTTCGAAATGAAACTTGAAATTTTATCAGAATTGACTAATAATCTTAAAGCTAAGTTTAAATCAAATGGAAATGAAAAAGAAAATTTACTAAATGAATT
>JALVEE010000214.1 GCA_027008645.1 Saprospiraceae bacterium | reverse complement strand
TATAAATCAGCTTTTATACTGACTAGCAAATCAGCTTTCTTGTCGAATAAATTCATCTAAGATCTTGTAAAACTTCATCATTCCATCCTGATCATTTTTCTGATTTCGATAAATCCATTCAGAGTATGAAGTGCCAATTGTTTCTTTCCATTCATCGCTAAAACCATTTAATTCTGAGTTTAAATAATTTGTGATGAATTCTTCAAATTTTGCAATCCAGTAACCTTCACCAATTTCATCGTGTTTTAGAAACCTTGCTTCTATAGTCAAAATTCCCAAAAAAAAGGCTGCGATTTCCTTAATGTTCTTGTTCTGCTCAAACTTCCTATACTTGGGCAGTGTATAATTATACAGAATTGAATTTGATAGTTTCATTCCTTAATCATTGATTTTTAATATGTCCTCTCCTATTTTAATTTCTCTAAAAACAACATCATATCCATTAGCAAATTGTGTTTCAAACCCAACTCCTGTTGCATTATAATCCACCTTCATGTAATCAAAAAGACTTGTTTGCAATCCATTATGATTCATATTATCAAAAATTTTATTATTAACAGGAGTAAAAACATGTATTCCGTTATCTGCAACTTTTACACCATTATGCCATAGCTGAACATTCACTCTCTTCCCATTTGAATTCACAACTTTCGCAACATAACATTTTGGATTATCGACTCCAATAGATTTCAATTGTATTCTTAATGCATTCGCAAACTCCTTACACTTTCCATACTTCTTAAATGATGCAGGAATTGCAGCCATCACTGTTTCAACAATAGAATGAGCTATCCCATAATTATTATGCACCACAACCCCACAATCCCCCACCAAGAAATTATGCAAATCCCGAACTTCCAGATTATACACTTTCCGGCGGCCGGATAGCTTTTTCACGGAAGTGACGGTCGCTGCTCCTGACTTCGTAAGTACTTGATTACCAGCGAATAGTGTGCTTGCTAATACCCAGCCATTGGCATCTAGGCTATAGATTGGATGACTGCCTGTCACGCCCAGCGTATCCCCATTATCAAAGCGTATCGCCCACACATCTGTGGACTCGTGCACAAAGATACCTGTTACCGGGGAAATGGACAAATCATCGGACGGGTTTTCGTCAGAGGAATCTATCCATTTTCTGTGTTACTCATTTACCTTTGTTTAAATAAGCAAACATTATTCATCAGACAAAATAACTTGTTTGAAATCAAGATAGATACTGAATAGTTGTTCAATGATTCGGAACAAATCATCATAGCTAGCATATCTCGGGTCTCTTATTCTTTCTATTTTTTTTACCCCCATGGAGATTTGCATCAATTTCGTAACCCGGACTAAAACACCCCC
The DNA here is from genome assembly GCA_027008645.1 of Saprospiraceae bacterium. Classification (GTDB taxonomy): domain Bacteria; phylum Bacteroidota; class Bacteroidia; order Chitinophagales; family Saprospiraceae; genus JADJGA01. Next base: position 1,122 of record JALVEE010000214.1, on the reverse strand, counting down.
AAATTGTTCGTTTGTACAAACATTCTTACCCCAAATTATTGGCTCAACCATTCCATATTGAAGAGAAATATTAAAAATAAAATCATAATCTCCTTCTTGCTCTTTTAAACCGAAAAAACCTTCCTTGGTATTATAAATAAATCGACAATTCTTCTCCTTCAAATGTGTAAGTACTTGCTTCCTATCATACTTTTCTAAGATTTCCTTAGAATTAAATGTATCAGACAGAGACTTGTACCTTTCTAGTAAGTTTATTGCCTTATATTTATCCAAAATTTTCTTTTCTAGCATTTTACTCTGGTTAATCAGGATGCCCAAGACCTTTTTTACATCATTTGCTAAGTCCAAAACAGAACTTGGTGCATAGAAGAAAAAAACTAATCCACATCATATTGGGTAAGTCTTAAAAAGCCAATTTCTCTTTCTTTATCCACAATGACTTTTCTTTCCACTTTTATTTTTTCATAGTTCACTTGCCACAAGTGATAATATTCTAATCCTGGAAATTTTATTTTTAGTTTGTAATAGAGAGCATAAGAGAACATCCACTCCCGGCTATCATAATTCACACTTAATACATCAACAAGTGCTCCTTCTAATATTTCTTTTTCTTCATTTTTGATTTTACACTCAGGAAATAAAAATTCATACAAAATAAATTTTACGTAATTAGCAATTTCAAATGGTTCGTAACTATCGGGGTCTAATAACAAAGAACTAGATTTTGCCAATCCTCTCCAATCGAAATTCAGCATACATAATGCTTCCTTAAGTTCAGCCTTTAAAGCTCCTTCATTAATCTGTTTTGAAGCTAACATTATTTTCAAACTACCCAAACTATCCTCAAAAGGCAGCCAAAATTCTTCTGCAAATCCAGAAAGGGCCAGTATTAAATTCTTACTTCTTTTACTCATATTTAAAAATCTGGAAACATTGTTAATAATTGAAATTACTCGCCTGCATCCTGCTACAGCTAAACTCCCTTATCAAAGCGAATCGCCCACACATCTATGGACTCGTGCACAAAGATACCTGTTACCGGGGAGATGGACAAATCATCGGCAAAGACAATCTACTTCTTTTCTTTAGGTGCTCTCCTACCTTCTTTCTTTATTCGATACT
>JALVEE010000213.1 GCA_027008645.1 Saprospiraceae bacterium | reverse complement strand
AATGTGGGAGGTGTTGCACATTGGGCTCATATAGGCGGATTTGCTTTTGGATTGTTTTATGGTTTTTATGCTAAAAAATATTTTGATAAGAAAGGATATTTGGTACAAAAAGGAAAAAGTGATTTAAATAATAAATTAAATTAAAAAAAAATTAAAAAATGATACAAAGAATTCAAACTGTTTTTTTACTACTCGCAGCAATAGCGTTTTTCTTATTATTTCAATTTCCTTTTGCAGTAAGTGATATTGCAAACCCCGGATTTTTAGAAGATAAGGATTTTGATATTTTTGACAACATTGTTTTGATAATTTTAACTGCTCTCGGAGGAATAATCGCTTTAATAGCTATTTTTATGTACAAAAACCGTCCTTTACAGATTAGATTAAGTTACCTTATTATAATCCTCGGTATTATATTAATTTTGGTTGCCGCAGTATTGTTTTATAATGAAGCTGCAAACATTATGGAAAAAGTAGGTGTCAGTGACGGAATAGGTTTATTTATGCCTGTTTTGGCGTTTATTTTCGGATTTCTTGCCGCTAGATATATTCGAAAAGATGAAAAACTGGTAAGGTCGGCCGACAGGTTGAGATAATTATTTTGTCATATTTTTGTTTGCTTCGCCACAAAAATATTTGATAAACGAATGTCTCTGACTTTGCTTTTTTTTTGCAACAATCCTGCTTCTGTTTGCGTCCTGGATTTTTTTCTTGAGTGGTTTCTTTTTGAGGAGTAAGAATATATTATCATTAAGGATTAATACTATTGAAATATTTGCTACAAGTTTTAGTTTAATAATGATTCTTGCTTTTTTTCAAATATTAAAGTTTATTTGTTATTATTGCAAAAGTTCAGGTTTAAATTAAAACATTTGATTATTTTTGGTATGAAAAAATTCTTGATATTTTCACTTTTATTGTTTTCTTCACTTTATATTTTCGGACAAACGTCCTATCATTTGCCTAAAGTTTTGTTTCTCACCACCGGAGCAGATGAAGGCAGAGGTACGGTTTCAGATGGAATCGTGGTTGCCTTGGAAGCTTTCAACAGGCTTGGAACTACAGTCAGATTGGAAAATCGGGAAGTGCTACTACAACCTGATATCCTTGCCGCTTTTGATATAATGATTGTTCCCACAATCAAGGGCTATCACGATAAACCGCAGGATTATTCCCTGACATATATGTCGGATATCGAATTAAAAAATATAGCACTATGGGTGAAAAACGGTGGTACATTGGTAACAGATGTAAATATCGGACGCAATACCCTTGAGGGAGAAGATAGATTTATCAAAGACAGGATACTAAATGTCAATAATTGGGAATTGGGAAAATGTTTCGGTGTTGCATTGAAAGAAATAAATACGGATAATCTTGCTATAAGGGAAACGGATTTGGATATTTGGCATCACGATATTATGAAGCCGAAAAACAAAGAAATATGGAGACTCATCGCAGTTGAAAAAGCTCCAAGAATCAGGGTGCTTGCAAAATGGGAAAATACAACCGTCAATTATCCGGCAATTACTTTAAATAATTATGGAAAAGGTAATTCCTTTTTGCTTCCGACTTTTTATGTCTTGCATCCCCTATCCGACGGAGGATTGTCAACCAAAAAAGAAATTTACGCATTTTACAAATATGTCTATGAAACTGCATTAGGAAACAGAAAATATCCTATGCAATTCTTACCCTGGAAAAACGGTCATACAAGTGTGTATTGCCAAACTTTTGATGACGGAGGTAATGCGGAAGAATATGACAGGATTTTTAATTTTATTGAAAAAAACCAATTGCCTACAGTCTTTTTTGTCACTCCGCATATTGACAAAAATATAGCTGAAAAAATAAAAAAACAAGCTTATATCTCTATTCAGGGACATTCTTACAATCATCCTGATTTCAGAAAATTGGATTATTTTAAGACCATAAGCGAATTTTTAATGAACAGGCAATATTGGAACAAAAAATTCAAAGGTTTTCGCTTTCCCTATGTTTCAAATAGTTTCTGGGGAATGTATTTGCTTGACAAATTAGACTTTGAATATGAAACCAGCATCGCTGCCAACAATTTGGATTTTATCAGGGGATCGGTTGTTCCCTACAATATTCCGGTATTCAATGATGAATTTTATGCAACACTGGATTTATTGGAAATATCTCAAATTTACCGCAGTGATTGGTATTTCTACAAAAAAATACTTGACAATGATCCATATACTCCGGAAGAACAAAAACAGGATGCAAATAATTTTGAAACTTACCTTTTTGAATATTACAATAAGGTAGTAAAACCTGTCAATGGTGTAATGGTTTATCTCGGGCATCCGATGTACTCGGGTAAAAGCGAGACAACTCTTCGTCCATTGCAGAAATTCATCGATTATCTGAAGGAAAATAATGTCTGGATAGCATCCCTTAATGAAGTAGCAGCAAGGTGGAACAAGTTGGAAAAAATGAACGTTAAAATTGAGGA
>JALVEE010000212.1 GCA_027008645.1 Saprospiraceae bacterium | reverse complement strand
GATAGAAGGATTAAATATAGATAGTCAAAAAAAACAAATATTTGTTGATTTGACTTTTGGAGGAGGAGGACATTCTAGCTTTATGCTACAAAAAATGAACAAAGACAGTAGGCTGTTTGCATTTGACCAGGATATTGAGGCTATTGAAAACAGCATAAAAGACGAAAGATTAATTTTATTAGAATCGAATTTTAGATATTTTAATAAATTTCTAAAATTATTTGACATTAACGAGCTTGATGGCATACTTGCAGACTTAGGAGTGTCTTCTCATCAGTTTGATGACGGAAAAAGAGGTTTTTCCTATAGAGCTGATGAAAAATTGGATATGAGGATGAATCAAAAGCAAAGCATGGATGCGATCTCGGTTTTGAATGAATACAGAGAGAATGATTTGGTGAAAATTTTCTCCAAATATGGAGAAATAAGAAATTCAAAACAATTGGCAAAAAAAATAGTGCAATGCAGACAAAGGTTTGTAATCGACACAACGGGAGCCTTGATTAACTGTATCGAAAGTGTGATCAGGGGAAATAAAATCAAATACCTGTCTCAAGTTTTTCAGGCTGTCAGAATAGAGGTGAACGATGAAATGGGAGCCTTGTCTGAAATGCTAAACAATACGAGAAAGGTACTAAAGAAAGAAGGAAGATTGGTGTTAATGAGTTACCATTCCCTCGAAGACAGATTGGTGAAAAACCTAATCAAAAGAGGTAATGCAGAAGGGATTATAGTAAAAGACGAGTTTGGTCATATAGACAGACCTTTTAAAGAAGTAATCAAAGGTGTGATTACAGCAGACAAAGACGAAATAGAGAGCAATCCAAGGGCGAGAAGTGCGAAATTAAGGATTGCAGAAAAAATATAAAAAATTAAAAAAAATATGAATAGCAACAGGTTAGACATAATAACAAAAAATCTAACTTTATTAGTGTTCATAGCGTTCCTCGGAGTGCTATATATTGCAAACGTGCATATAGCTGAAAGGAAAATGTTGAAGATTGAAAAATTAGAAAAAGAGGTACAAACCGTGAAATACAGGTACTTGGATGTAAAACAAAGTATTCATTATACCAGTATGCCATCGGAAATTGAAAAAAAAGTAAAAGATAAGGGATTAAAACAAGGTACAGAGTCACCCAAAGTCTTGAAATTAAACAAAAGCTAAGAATTGAGGAGGATGAATAAGAGGAACGAATTATTAGCAAGAGTTTATATAGTAATGACGTTTTTCGTCCTGCTATCACTGTTGATAATAGGGAAAGTGTTCTATGTAAATGTAATTGAAGGAGACAAATGGAAAGATAAAATATCTAATAATGTAAAGTTTATAGATATAAAGGGAGACAGGGGAAATATTTATGCCAAAGACGGCAGTATGTTGGCGATAACCTCCCCATTATTTGACGTGAGAATGGATTTGTTATCTCCAAGCGACTCTAATTTCATTAAAAATATTGATAGCTTGAGCTATTTAATATCGACTGAATTGAGATCCGACAAAAGTCCCAATGAATGGAAAAGAACATTAATAGAGGGAAGAGAAGCAGGAAAAAACGGAAGTAAAAGGGGGATGAAGTTTTTCCTTATAAAAAGGAATATCAGTTACGATGAACTTATCAAAGTGAAAAAATTTCCTCTGTTCAGATTGGGGCAAAACAAAGGAGGGATAATTATTGAAAGAAAAACTAAAAGAAATAGACCATATAAAGATTTGGCGCATCGAACAATCGGTATCGATAGAGCTACAGCGTCAAAAGTAGGACTCGAAGGAGCTTACGATAAATATTTGAAAGGCGAAACAACCAAAAGGTTGATGAAAAAATTGAGAGGCGGATCATGGATTCCAATAGAAGAAATCAACGATAAGCCATTGAGCAAAGGAAACGATATCGTAACTAATATTGATATAAGAATCCAAGACATCGTGCACCAAACCATTTTGACAAATTTACACAATTACAATGCTGAGGCTGGTGTAGGAATAATCATGGAAGTAAAGACCGGTAAAGTAGTGGCAATAACAAATCTATCTAAAAACAAGGACGGGGCTTATGTTGAAAGACTAAACTTGGCAATCGGAAAAAAATTCGCACCGGGTTCTGTCATGAAAACAGCAACTTTGATGTCACTTTTGGAAGATGGATATATCGATGAAAATTCGACTATAGATTTAGAAGGAGGAAAAAAGAATTTCAGAGGAAAAATAATCAAAGACGATGAGGATATAGGAAAAGGAAGAAGAGTAAAACTTTGGGATGTGCTGGTTCATTCATCTAATGTGGGATCTGCAAAATGGGCTGATATCTATTATAATAAAGATAGGAATAATAATAAAAAATTCATCGATAAATTGAAGTCATTCGGATTGGCTGAAAAATCCGGGATTGATCTCGTAGGAGAAGTAAAACCGGTAATAAAAGATCCGATACTCAATAAACGTGAATTTAACAGAAACACGATTCCTTGGATGGCACATGGATATGAATTGGAATTAACACCCATACAAATATTGAGATACTATAATGCAATTGCAAATAACGGAAAGTTGATGAAGCCGTATTTGGTAAGCAAAATTATTTCCCAAGACAATACTATTGATATTAAACCAAAAGTATTGAAAGAAAAAATTGCAAGCAGTGAGACAATAAGAATAATAAAAAAATTGCTCAAAGGAGTAGTTCAGGAAGGAACCGGTTCAAAATTGAAGGATAACAAGATAAAAATAGCAGGTAAAACAGGAACAGCACAAGAAGAAGTAACTCAGAGAAATGAAGACAAAAGATATAATTCTTCTTTCGTAGGTTATTTTCCGGCAGACAAGCCAAAATACTCAATGATTATAACAATGTTCGGCTGTAAAAAACCCTATTATTATGCAAGTCAGGTGGCAGTACCGACATTTGGAAAAATCGTAGAAAAAATAGCTTCTATCGAGACATTTAACGATGATTCCAAAAGAAAAAATAAGACTGAGTATGCCTCGGCTAATCTGCCTCAAAATGCGATTGGGTACTCTGATGATTTCAAAAAAGTATTGAATTATCTGGAGATACCTTACGAGAAAGATAATAGAGGAGCCTGGAGTAAAGTAAAAAGCAAAAGAGGAAAAATGGAAATTGATGAATTTCAATTCAGGAGCAAAAGAGTACCGAATGTACTCGGAATGGGAGCAAGAGATGCAGTATATTTTTTGGAAAACCTTGGGTTGAAAGTCGAATTGGAAGGATATGGAAAAGTAGTAAAACAATCCATTCCACCTAAAACTAGATTAAATCACCAGCATATTAAGTTGGTACTAAAATAATTTATCAAAAGAGATAAATATAAAAAATTGAAAAGTTTAAAAGAAATATTGCAAGACGTTGAAGTAAAAAAAATAGTAGGAAACGAATATTGTGAAATAAATGACTTGAATTTAGATTCCCGTAAGGTACAAAAACACGATTTGTTTTTTGCTTTCAAAGGAAATGCTTTGGACGGTCATTCATTTATAGAGTCAGCGATAGAAAAAGGAGCAATAGCAATAGCTTGTGAAATATTACCGGATGATATAAACAAAAACATAACTTATATCGTTCTGGAAAATTTCAGAAGTAATATGGCAAAAATAGCATCCGGTTTTTTCGATAAGCCAAGCCAAAAGCTGAAACTTATCGGAGTAACAGGAACTAATGGCAAAACCACTATTGCGACTCTTCTATATCGTTTGACGATGAGTATGGGAATCAAAGCCGGTTTGCTTTCGACAGTAGAAAACAAAATTGCAAATAAAAAAATCAAGGCAACACTTACGACACCCGATGTGATAAGTATTAACAGATTAATGAGTGAGATGGTCGTGGCTGGTTGTGAATATGCTTTTATGGAAGTGAGCAGTCATTCTATAGATCAAGACAGAGTGAGCGATTTGGATTTTGATATAGCTATTTTCACTAATATCACCCATGACCACCTTGATTACCATAAGACATTTATCAACTATATAAATGTCAAAAAGAAGTTCTTTGACAATCTAAAACCTGAAGCTTTTGCTTTAACTAATATCGATGATAAAAACGGAGAAGTAATGGTTCAGAATTCAAAATCCATTGTAAAAAGCTATAGTCTTAGACAAATAGCAGACTACAAAGGAAGGATTCTACAAAATTCTCTTACGGGCTTGCATTTGAAAATAAACAGTAGAGAAGCATTTTTCAAATTGACAGGAGAATTCAATGCTTACAATCTTTTAGCAGTATATGGAGCTGCAGTTTTATCAGGCTTGAATCAAGAAGATGTTTTGGTGGGATTGAGCAGTTTGGAACCGGTAGAGGGTCGATTTGACATTATACAAAACAAGGAGAAAGAAGTGTTTGCAATCATAGATTATGCACATACACCGGACGCCTTGCAAAATGTATTGACTACTGTAAAAAACAGCAAAAACAGAGATGCAAAATTGATAACAGTATTCGGTGCCGGTGGAAATAGAGATAAGACAAAAAGACCGGAAATGGGGAAAATAGCAAGCAGGTTATCAGATATGGTAATAATCACATCTGATAATCCGAGAAATGAAAAACCGGGAGAAATAATAAATGATATTGCAAAAGGGATATCAAATGAAGATAAAGAAAAAGTCTTAGAGATAGAGGATCGCGAACAAGCTATAAAAACAGCTTTGATGTTGGCAAAAAAAGGAGATGTGATAGTGATAGCAGGAAAAGGTCACGAAACATATCAAGAAGTAAATGGTGTAAGACATCATTTTAGTGACAAAGAAGTAGTAAATAACATCTGGCAAAAAAAATAAAATAAAATGGTGGCTAAAGAGTCACAAAAAAAATAAGGCGTATTTCATTTTTTCGCATTGTGGATTGAGTTCTCCTTTAGGAGTTAGAGGCGAGATAAGGAAAAAACGAAAAAATGATATGCGACCAAAAGATATAAAGGTTCTATTATCATTCTCAGGTTGGTTTTAACAGTTGCAGTAGGAGTATCTTTGAGGAAAAGTCCCAGGACCTGCTGCAATCTGTTATTTTTTAAAAAAATCAAAATCCGGTTGTTGGTTGCCGGAAATATTGAATTGATTTTAATAGTGAATTAAATTTTGGATTTAGTGTTTTGGAAATAAAACTATGCTATACTATTTATTTGAATATTTAGAAAAACATTATAATCTGCCGGGGGCAGGTTTGTTTCAATATATATCTTTCCGGGCAGGAGCAGGTGTAATCACGTCGTTGATAATCGCCATCTTATTAGGAAATAAGATAATAAGTTCTTTGAAAAGGATGCAAATTGGTGAAACTGTAAGAGATTTAGGTCTCGAGGGGCAGAAAGCCAAAGAAGGTACACCCACAATGGGTGGATTGATTATCATTTTGGCAATCGTAGTCCCTACCCTATTGTTTACTCGTTTGGACAATATATATATCCTCACGATGTTGGCCGCGACTATTTGGATGGCAGCTATTGGTTTTATTGATGACTATATCAAGGTCTTCAAAAAAAACAAAGACGGTTTAAAAGCAAAATTCAAAGTAATCGGACAAATTGGACTAGGTATTATCATCGGTTCAATTATGCTATTTAACAATGGCATATTGGTAAGAATGCCTAAAGCGGAAGCTGTGAGCAAAGGATATAAAATAGTGAGATCTTTTAAGACAAATATCGCCTCAATAAATAAAAATGCAGAGGTAAAAGAGATGGCTTATGTCAAAACTTCCTTGACCAATATCCCCTTTATGAGCCATAACCAATTGGATTATGCTTCTATTGTGGAGAGTATTGGGATAGACAAGAAGCGGTTATTCATCTTTTTTATCATAATAATCATTTTTATAGTGACAGCCGTGACAAATGCAGCAAATCTGACAGATGGAATTGATGGATTGGCCTCGGGGACGGCTGCTATAATCGGAGCGACATTAGGCATACTCGCATATGTTTCCAGTAATACGGTAATAGCAGATTATTTGAATATTCTGTATTTACCATTCTCTGAGGAATTGGTTGTTTTTTCGGCTATTTTCTTAGGAGCAACTATTGGCTTTTTGTGGTACAATTCATATCCAGCAAAAGTTTTTATGGGTGATACCGGAAGTTTGGCAATAGGGGGAATAATCGCTACTATGGCGATATTGTTGAGAAAGGAGCTATTGATACCGATATTGAGTGGTGTATTTTTGGCAGAGAGCTTATCGGTAATAATACAGGTTTTGTATTTCAAATATACAAAGAGGAAGACAGGAGTGGGAAAGAGAGTATTTTTGATGTCACCATTGCATCATCATTTTCAGAAGAAAGGAATTCACGAAGCTACAATTGTAGTTAGATTTTGGATTGTAGGAGTATTTTTAGCGGTAATTACGATAATAACATTAAAAGTAAGGTAAAATTTTAATAACAATAACAATAAATAATTAAAGTGTCAATAGAGAAAGTCATAACAAATTTAAGAGGAGACCGGACCATATGGTTAATCGTGTTTTTCTTAGTGATATTTTCCCTGCTCGCTGTTTATAGCGCTTCGGGTAGTTATGCCTTTTTGAGCAATGGAACAGCGGCAGAGACTTATTTAGTAAAACAATTATTGTTCATCGGTTTAGGCTTGACATTGATGTATGTATCATATAGATTGGACTATATTCAATACTCAAAAATAGCCCCTCTATTAATGGTTATCGCAATACCGTTATTGATATATACTATGTTTTACGGTGCACAAATTAACGATGCGAGAAGATGGCTAAAAATTCCATGGATGAATCAAAAATTTCAGACATCGGATTTTGCAAAACTGGCATTAATCATATTTTTAGCAAGATCTATTGCAAGCAAACAGGATGTAATTAAAGATTTCAAATCTGCATTTTTGCCATTGATTTTTCCGGTGATAATAGTTTGTGGATTGATAGCACCATCAGATTTATCAACAGCAGGTTTGCTATTTATGACCAGTTTACTTTTGATGTTTATAGGCAGGGTTGATATGAAGTATATTCTCTTATTATTACTATTGGGAATAGTTGTATTATCAATAATAATAATAATCGGAACAGTTTTTCCTGACATAGTCAGGCTGGACACGTGGATAAGCAGAATAAATGAATTCTTTTATGGAGCCGATGGAGGATATCAAATTCAGCATTCTAAAATAGCTATCGCCCACGGCGGAATCATAGGTGTCGGTCCCGGAAAAAGTCTCGAACAAAACTATTTACCATACGCATACGCAGATTTTATATATGCGATTATAGTGGAGGAATACGGACTGATTGGAGGAATATTGATTATAGGATTATACCTGTTGCTTTTGATTCAAAGCATCAGAATAGTAACAAAGAGTCCAAAAACATTTGGTGCAATGTTGGCAATGGGATTGACACTAAATATAGTTGTCCAAGCATTTGCTAATATCGCGGTCTCTGTTCATTTGCTTCCGGTTACCGGATTGACATTGCCTTTGGTGAGTGCAGGTGGGTCATCAATATTGATAACATCTATTTCACTTGGTATTATACTGAGTGTATCGAGATATGTCGAACAGGCACAGATAGAAAAAATTGCTTTACAAGAAATAGAAGAATTAAATGAAAGCAATAATTAGCGGTGGAGGAACCGGTGGACATATATTCCCTGCTATAGCAGTAGCACAGGAATTAAAAAGAAACAATAAAGATATTGAAATACTTTTTGTTGGTGCAGAGGGAAAAATGGAGATGGAAAAAGTACCGAAAGCGGGCTTTGATATAAAAGGACTTTGGATAAGCGGTTTGCAAAGAAAATTGACGGCAAGAAACCTGCTTTTTCCGGTAAAATTGCTTAGTAGTCTGCTTAAAGCTAATGCAATCGTAAAAAAATTCAAACCGGATATAGTCGTATCGTTTGGAGGATATGCAAGTGGATCTGTAGCACAAATAGCTAATTGGAAAGGAATTCCTCTCGTGCTTCAAGAGCAAAATTCATATCCGGGCATCACTAACAAACTATTGGCATCAAAAGCAGAAAAGATTTGTGTCGCATACAATGGTATGGAAAAATACTTTGACAAGAAAAAAATAATTTTTACCGGAAATCCGGTAAGACAAGATATATCCGAAATGGATAAAGATATCGATTCAAGAGCGCGCAAGCATTTTGATTTGGTTCAAAATAAGAAAACTGTATTAGTATTTGGAGGAAGTCTCGGTGCCAGATCGCTTAACGAAGCGGTAAGGCAAAATTTTGAAAAAATACTTGGCAGCAAGGATGATGTTCAGCTTATTTGGCAGGTTGGCAAATTGTATTACAACGATTATGCTATCCCTGAATTAGCAAACCATCCTAATGTAAAAATACTGTCTTTTATTGATAGAATGGATCTCGCTTATGCTGCTGCCGATTTGGTAGTATCAAGGGCAGGAGCACTAACGATTTCTGAATTGAGCCTTGCAGCTAAAGCTGTAATTCTGGTACCATCTCCAAATGTAGCCGAAGATCATCAAACTAAAAATGCGATGAATCTAGTCGATCAAAATGCTGCAGCGCTTATTAAAGATATTGAAGTAAAAGAAAAACTGGGAACAAAAATTATTGAAATGCTGAACGATGAAAAGCAACTTGAGACATTGAGTGAAAACATCAAAAAATTGGGTAAGCCAAATGCGGCAAAAGATATAACAAAAACAATTATAGACATTGTAAATAAAAATTAAAATTGAAGATTGGAAAACTTAACATATTGAGAATTTTAAGAGTACTTGGAGTAGCAGGAATAATGGTTATGCTGTACTTTTCTGTTCAATTGAAAGCAAATTCCAATATAAAAAAAATAAATATTGTCCTTGAAAGCAAAACAAAAAGAAAATTAGTAGAAAAAGAAGATATATTGAAATATCTCAATAAAACTCTGGATAAAGATTTGGAGATTGAAAAAATTGATAAAGTAGAAATTTCCGAGATAGAATACCTGTTGGACAAAAGCAAATATATTAAAAATTCCGAGGTCTATCTTGACTCGAAAAACAACCTGCACATTAGTTGTGTATTGAGAGACCCCATAGTGAGAATATCAAGAAAAAACGGGAAAGATTTTTACTTGGATAGAGAGGGAAATCCGATACCGGTTTCAAGAAGAGCAGCAATAAGAGTACCGGTAATCACAGGTAATATCAAGGTTGGAGAGCTAAGTGAAATCAAGAAAAAAGGAAATTCATTACACAAAATTCTGGAATTGTCAAAAAAGATAAATTCAGATCAATTTTTAAACGCACTTATTGAGCAAATATATATTGACAATAACAATAAATTGACTATTATCCCCAAGTTGGGAATTCAAAAAATAGAATTTGGGAGTTTGGATAAAATTGAAAACAAATTAGCCAGATTAAAAACTTTTTACAAAGCAGGAATGCCGTCCTCAGGATGGGCGAATGTTGAAAAACTCAATCTTGATTTGACAGATCAAGTTGTGATTACTAAAAGAAACTAAACTTTTTATTATGATGGACATCGACAACAAAAAATCTCCGGTAGTAATTGCCTTAGACATTGGAACTACAAAAATATGTGCTATTGCCGGATATAGAACAGAATACGGTAAAATCGAACTGTTAGGAGTTGGTAAAGTAAAATCCGAAGGTGTATCCAGAGGAGTTGTATCCAATATCGATAAAACCGTAAAAGCCATAAAAGAGGCTATCAGTATCGCTGAAGTCAATGCAGGTAAGAAATTCAAAAAAGTCAATGCCGGTATTGCAGGACAACATATCAAAAGTTTACAACATCACGGATTGGTCGTTCGCAAAGATGCTAATTCAGAGATTAGTCAAGAGGATATCGACAGATTGGTCAATGACATGTACAAATTGGTTCTTCCTCCGGGTGATAAAATACTTCACGTCATTCCACAAGAATTTACGGTTGATAACGAACAACACATCACAGATCCTATCGGTATGTCCGGTGTAAGACTTGAGGCTAATTTCCATATAATCACAGGTCAGGTGACAGCCTCAAAAAATATTTTTAAAGTCGTGGAAAAATCAGGATTGGAAGTAGCAAATCTCACCTTGGAACCAATAGCTTCTGCTTCATCCGTGTTGGCTGATGAAGAAAAAGAAGCTGGAGTGGTACTTGTAGATATTGGTGGAGGCACAACAGATATCACCATATTTAAAGATGGTATCATAAGACATACTGCGGTTATTCCTTTTGGCGGAAATGTTATCACAACTGATATACAAGAAGGATTGACTGTAATGAAAGATCAAGCGGAGAAACTAAAAGTAAAATTCGGTTCTGCATTGGCTGAAGAAATAGTTGACAACAGATTGATAGTTATACCCGGATTTAGAGGCAGAGATGTAAAAGAGATATCCGAAAAGAATCTCGCAAGAGTCATTCAAGCCAGAATCGAGGAAATATTTGAGTTCGTAGAATGGGAAATCAATAGATCAGGTTACAAAGATAAATTATTGGCTGGAATGGTATTGACAGGAGGTGGTTCTTTGCTTAAAGACATAGACCTTTTGGCAGAATTACAAACAGGCATCAACACAAGACTTGGTCAACCCACAGAGCATTTGGCTCACGGTTACAATGAGGAATTGACTTCACCTATTTATTCAACAGGAATCGGGTTACTTATTCATGCAATAAAACAAGGTAATTTTTCTGATGACACCGAAGATATCAAACGCAAAACTGAAGAAATAGAAATCAATAACGAAGAAAAACTTGAAGAAGAAATTGTTACTGACCAAACGCAAAAAAAAGAAAAGAAATCCAGTAAATGGCTGAATAAAGTATTTTCTTATACCAAAGAATTTTTTGAGAGTACACCGGATTCAGAATTTTAAAAAACAATAAAAACAAAATATTATGCAATTTGACATACCTAAAAAAGATAGTTCTATAATCAAAGTTTTGGGAGTAGGAGGAGGAGGATCCAACGCCGTAAACCATATGTTTAAAACAGGTATCAAAGGAGTGGATTTCGCTATCAGCAATACTGATATCCAGTCAATGGAATCAAGTGAAATAGATGTAAAACTACAATTGGGTCCAATTACAACCGAAGGAAGAGGTGCAGGTTCTATTCCTAAGATAGGAAAAGAAGCTTGTATCGAATCAATCGAGAGCGTAAGAGATTTCTTGAGCGATAATACTAAAATGGTCTTTATCACCGCAGGACTCGGTGGGGGAACAGGAACCGGAGCAGCACCAATCATCGCCAAGGCTGCAAAGGATATGGGAATATTGACAATTGCGATAGTAACATTACCTTTCAAGTTTGAAGGCACTCGCAGAATAAGACAAGCATATGACGGATTGGAAGAATTAAGAAAAAATGTGGATTCGATATTGATTATATCCAATGACAAACTCAGAATGATGTATGGCAATCTGCCAATATCCGAAGCATTTGCATATGCAGATAATATATTGACCACTGCCGCAAAAGGTATCGCTGAAATAATCACAGTACCGGGTTATATAAATGTTGACTTCGAAGATGTCAATACAGTAATGCGCTCAAGTGGAATAACGGTTATGGGTAGTGCATCTGCCGAAGGCGAAAACAGAGCGCGAAAAGCAATCGAAGCCGCACTGAATTCTCCGCTTTTGGAAGACAATGATATCAGAGGTGCAAAACATATATTGCTTAATATCACATCGGGCTCAAAAGAAGTAACAATGGATGAAATCGGTGAAATAACCGAATATATCCAAGGAGAAGCCGGATATGGAACCGATTTGATTTGGGGTAATTGCGTCAATGAAAGTCAAGGAGAAAAAATCAATGTCACAGTAATCGCAACAGGATTTGAAACAAATAACCCTGACAATAAATCAACAAAAAAAGATGAGAAACTCATCGTAAGTCTTGATGATGACACTCATAAGCAAACTGAAAAAAACATTGATTTTGAACTTCAATTCGATGATGATGACTCATTTAACATAGTAGATTTTGAGGTAGATGATGTAAAAGAAACAATAGATGCCTTTAATACATCGGCAAATAGAGAAGACAACTTCAACTACCAAGAAGACAGGGAACAAAGATTGGAAAAATTGAGGTTAAGCAGTCTTTCAAAAAAATCGAGTAATGTCCAAACAAATAATAAAAAAGTTTCATTGGACAATCCGGGCATGATACATAAATACGAAAATGAACCTGCTTACAAAAGAAAACAAATTCAGCTTGAAGAGAAACCTGTAAAACACGATATGACAAAAAGCAGTTACAAAGTTGGAATAGATGAAGATGAGCCTATTAAACCTAATAACAAATTTTTGCACGATAATGTAGATTAAAATATCATAAAATTCTATATAGGTTTTCGTCTGCCTATATATTCATGTTAGATCATGAGATTGGTTTATTAATTGTCCGGGTTTCCCAGGCTCGGACATTTTTCCAAAAAAAACATCCTGAAAACGATAAAGACTTATAGGTTTTCGTCTGCCTATAAATATTCATGTAAGATACATGAGATTGGTTTATTAATTGTCCGAGTTTCCCAGACTCGGACTTTTTTATTTTTATCATTTCATATTTCAAATCAACTTTCTTGCTTTGTAACTATTTCACAGAGAAACACAGAGACTTTCACAAAGAAACACAGAGAAATAAAACTTTGTGCATCTTTGTGTCTTCTCAGTGTTCTTTGTGTAACAAATAAAGACCCAAATACATACTTACAATAACTAATAAAATATTACCTTTACACAAAAATTATAAAAATGAAATTTTCAACAAAAGCTATACATATAGGTCAGGAAGCTGATAAGACAACAGGTGCAGTTATTCCGCCGATATATATGACATCAACTTATAAACAAGAATGGCCAAATCAACACAAAGGATATGATTATACCAGAGCGGGCAATCCTAATTTTCGCAATCTGGAACAGACTCTCGCTTCATTAGAAGAAGGTGAGTACGCAACAGTATTTTCATCAGGACTCGGAGCTACTACCGCATTGATTTCTGCTTTGGATTCAGGGGATATTGTTGTTGCCGGCAAAGATTTGTATGGTGGTACATTCAGATTGTTGAATAGTGTATTTAATACCTTTGGTATAAAACTTGATTTGATTGACACACTTGATTTGAACGAAGTAGAAATTGCATTAAAACAAAAGCCAAAATTGATAATTCTTGAGTCTCCTACAAATCCACTTTTGAGGATTTCGGATATTCCGGCTATTATAGCTATCGCCAAAAAATACAGTGTTATGACGGCTATTGACAACACTTTTGCTACTCCATATTTCCAAAATCCTCTTACTTGGGGTGTAGATGTTGTCTTGCATAGTACTACAAAATATATTGGTGGACACTCTGATGTAGTCGGTGGCACATTGATCACTAATAATAAGGAATTGGACGATAAATTCAAGTTCAATAGAATGTCTATCGGTCTTAATCCAAGTCCGTTTGATACATGGTTACTTACCAGAGGAGTAAAAACACTCGCAGTCAGAATGGAGCAACATGCCAAAAGCGCATTGGAAGTAGCTAAATTTCTAGAGACACACACCAAGATAAAAACAGTTTATTATCCCGGACTTGAATCACATCCTCAGCACGATATTGCAAAAAAACAAATGAGAGGTTTTGGAGGAATCGTCTCTGTAGAATTTGATTTGGATTTGGAGCAAACCAAAAAACTTATTTCTTCATTTAAGATATTTGCATTGGCAGAAAGTCTGGGCGGTGTAGAATCTCTTGTCGATCACCCTGCAAGCATGACTCATGCATCAATACCAAGGGAAGAAAGGATGAAAAACGGACTGAATGACGGATTGGTAAGATTTTCAGTCGGAATAGAACATATCGATGATATTATAGCAGATTTAGAGAGCCGATTGGATGATATTTGAAAAAAAACTAAATCCTAACTCTAAGATTTTTTTCGATTCTATAAAAAAACAACCGGACACATCGATAACCCTGCACCAAGTGTTTCTGTGGCACTTGCAAACACATCGTTATTAGATGTATTCACAAAGCGAGAATCAATACTTTCAATACTTTTTTCTTGTTCAACAGTAGTACTTTTTTCGCATTGCAAGTTCTATCCATCGATTTTATGGAAAGATAAAATTTCCCCGATAGGGGATAAATGTGAATAACCGTGGGTGAAACCCTCGGTATCCGAACAAGTAGAGTACAACTCCGGAGGAGTTGAATATCCATACAACATAATAATTGATAATTGAACACCCTTCGGCGTTCATTTCCCCTCTCACATTTACCCCGCATTTCATACGGGGCTAATCATATTAAACCACAGTCGTGGTTTTGCTCTCTCATATAAACCAAACATTTTATAAGAAAATGGCAATATATCTTTCAATTGATTCTCCCTTTTTTAATCACCAAATCAACTAAGGATTTTAATATATGCTCTTTGCAAACACTATTATTCCTCCCCATAATTCTTCAATGACACATCGTGTTTCTCAGCAAATTCCTTTAGATTTTCCATAAAAGGAATGAATATGATTTTTTTCCCAAATGAGGATTTACCTTTAAATCTAAGATGCGCTGCTTTTAATACCAAATGATTGTAAATGGTAATTTTTTCAATAGTATCTGCCGGATACCTATATGTCTTGAAATAATTAGATATATATATATATTTATCGTCTGCATCAACCCGTTTCAATCTAAAAAAAGTCAATGCAAAAAATACAATTCCTACCAATACGAAAATGGTAGATTGCAGTCTAAAACTCGGATTGGCAATCTGAGGAGCCTCTATCGGATTTGACGTATAAGCGGCTACTACAAAAGCACCAAAAAAAACAGTCCAAAATATCGGTATAAACAACTTCAACATCAATGTCCAATTAGAAGATAATCTATTCATCATTTTTTCTTTTTTTATCAACTCTTCTCGCTACTATTATACCAACCTCATAAATAAATAAAATCGGTATTCCTATCAATACTTGTGTAAATACATCCGGTGGAGTAATAATCGCAGCTAAAATCAATATAACAATTATCGCATGCCTCCTGTAAGACTTCAATATTTTAGCGTTAACTATACCGGCTTTAGCCAAGAAATATACTACTATCGGCAATTCGAATATAATACCGGCAGGCAATGTCAGCATAGTCAAAAAACCTACATATGAATCCAATGTTGGCGAAGTCTGAGCAAAATCTCCAACAGTATATTCAGCAAAAAATTTAATCGCAAATGGGGCTATTACAAAATATCCAAAAGAAATCCCAAGGAAAAATAAAAATGAACAAATAGCAACTACTCCCGCAGTTATTTTTTTCTCAACTTCTTCAAGTCCAGGCGAAATAAACTTCCACACTTCCCACATCACCAATGGGAAAGCGGTAACAAAACCCAAAACCAATGAAACTTTTATATGTACAAAAAATTGCTCCCCCATCACTCTTGTGATAAGCTCAAGTTTGGGAGGATGAACACACATACTATCACTCAAAAAACAAAAGAATCTGTATGTGGGAAAATCACTGTATAGATGAGCAGCGATAATATGCCGGAACACAAAATCCTTTGATATAAAAACTACAATTGCAACAATTATGATGTACAATAAGGAGCGAAATATCGTCCACCTCAACTCTTCCAGATGTTCAAAAAAACTCATCTCCTTTTTAGGATTCGCTAGTTTTTTTATATTTTTCTTTTTATTTGAAAAAACCTCCATTATTCACTATTTATTAACACAAGGCACGAAATTATGATTTTTTATAGAATAATACAACATTATAAAAAATTAAATGTTAGGAGTAGTGAATTATTATTAATCAAAAAAATATTAGTTAAAAATGAAATTCAAATTATTTGTATTACTTTCAGTATTCTTTTTTGTCTCAAATATTGCAACAGGTCAAGCAAATTGGACAACAGATTATGAATCATCTATAGCAAAAGCTAAAATGGAACACAAGCCCGTACTTCTACTTTTCACCGGTTCTGATTGGTGTCCTCCTTGCAAACGCTTGCACAGAGTCATATTTGACAGCAAAGAATTTGAAGAGTACTCAAAGGACAATCTAATTCTTATAAAAGCAGATTTTCCTAAAAGAAGAGAACACAAATTACCCGCTGAACAAAGGATTAAAAATGAAAAATTGGCGAGGAAATATGGTGTCAGAGGTTTTCCGACTACGCTGATTCTTGACACAACAGGAAAAGAAATAGACAGAAGAGTTGGATTTAGCGGCATAACTCCCGGGCAATATATACAAAGAATAGAAAAAATAGTTAAAGCACTTAAGCTTTAATATAAAAAACTTGCATTTATGAAAACAGTTGCCATTGTAGGTAGGCCAAATGTTGGAAAATCGACATTATTCAATAGACTTTCAGGAGAGAGACATGCTATCACTGACAACATTAGCGGTGTTACCAGAGATCGTATTTACAATAAATGCGAGTGGAACGGCAAAGAGTTTTCTATAATCGATACAGGTGGCTTTGTCAAGGATTCAAAAGATGTTTTCGAATCGGCAATAAGAACACAAGTACAAATTGCAATTGAGGAAGCTGATATTATTGTTTTCGTCGTTGATACGACAACAGGGGTAACCGATTTGGATGATGCCATTGCCAATATTTTACGGAGAAGTAAAAAGACCGTATTCCTGGCTGTCAACAAGGTTGACAACCACACCAGAATGCTTGAAGCTAATGAATTTTGGAGTCTTGGATTTGAAAATACATTCTTCATATCCGCTATCAACGGAGGTGGCTCAGGTGAACTATTGGATGCCATTACTGAATTAATAGATGATGACGAACCAAGTGAAATGGAAGAAGAGTATCCCAAAATATGTGTTGTAGGGCAACCAAATGTAGGAAAATCTTCATTCATAAATGCTCTGATGGGAGACGAGAGAAATATTGTCACCGATATTGCAGGTACTACAAGGGATTCAATTCATACGCTTTACAATAAGTTTGACAAGAAATTTTACTTGGTCGATACTGCCGGTATTAGAAAAAAGAGCAAAGTTCATGAAGACCTTGAGTTTTATTCAGTATTAAGAGCTATAAGGGCAATAGAAGATTCGGATGTAGCTATCGTTATGATAGATGCCAAATCCGGTTTGGAAGCACAAGATCTAAGTATTTTGGATTTGGCAATTAAGCGAAAAAAAGGTATCGTTATATTGGTAAACAAGTGGGATTTGATAGAAAAAGAAACAAATACCGCTAAAGAATTTGCTGAAAAAATCAGAAAGAAAATAGGTTTCTTTGATGATGTTGACATTATTTTTACTTCTGTATTGCAAAAACAACGTATTTTTAAAGCCGTAGAAGCTGCTTTGGATGTGTACAAAAGAAGAAGTCAAAAGTTCAAAACTTCAGAACTGAATGAGTTTATGCTTGAAACAATCCAAAGAGTACCACCTCCAACTTATAGAGGTAATTATGTTCAAATAAAATACGTAAGTCAGATACCCAAATATTATCCGGCATTTGCTTTCTTTTGCAATTACCCCGATCAGATCAAAGCCAGTTACAAAAACTACCTTGAAAATCAATTGAGAAAAAACTATAATCTGACGGGTATTCCGATAAGTATATATTTTAGAAAAAAATGATTGTAGAAAAAACACATATCGAAGGATTATTGATAATAACCCCTACCGTCTATGAAGACGATAGAGGTTATTTTTTTGAATCCTACAACAAACATTCTTTCAAGAAAAATACCGGTATTGATATAGATTTTGTTCAGGACAATGAATCAAAATCCTCGTATGGAACATTGAGAGGTTTGCACTATCAAACCGGCGATTTTGCCCAAGCAAAGCTCGTAAGAGTATTGTCAGGAAACGTCTTGGATATCGCTGTGGATATAAGAGAGAGCTCAGCAACTTACGGACAGTATTTTTCCATAGAATTAAGTGATGTGAATAAGAAACAATTGTTTATCCCCAGGGGTTTTGCCCACGGGTTCGTAGTCTTGAGTAAAATCGCTGTATTTTCATACAAATGCGATAATTATTACAATAAAGAATCGGAAGGAGGGATTATCTACAATGATTCTGCTATAAATATCGATTGGAAAATACCGGAATCCAAATTTATACTTTCAGAAAAAGATAAATCAAATCCCCAATTCGGAAATCATATAAAATTCTATTAAACCTGAAATCCCGCAGTAAGCTTTGCTATGCGAGACTTTCGCTTCGCTTCAGCTCGAAACTTGAAACCCGAAACTTGAAACTTGAAACTTTGAACTTGGAACTTTGAACTTGGAACTTGAAACCTGAAACTTGAAACTTGGAACTATAAAAAATGAAAATACTAATCACAGGAGCAAACGGTCAATTAGGAACTTCCATTCAATCACTTTCTCTATGGTATCCTGAATTTGATTTTATTTTTACCGATGTTGCACAACTGGATATTACGAAGCTCGAGCAAGTCAAGGCGTTTTTTAGTCTTCATAAGCCTGATTACTGTGTGAATGCTGCAGCATATACTCAAGTTGATAAAGCAGAAGAAGATATTGCCCTCAATAATCTAATCAATATTACAGGCCCTAAGAATCTTGCCATTGCTTCGAATCAATATAATTCAAAATTGATACATATCTCAAGCGACTATGTGTATAACAATGATTCAAAAGATATAATGAACGAAGATTCTCCTACTTTGCCAAAAGGTGTATATGCCGAAAGTAAACTAAAGGGAGAAATCGAAGTGCAGGATGGTACTGAGCAGTACTATATAATCAGGACTTCGTGGTTGTACTCGGAGTATGGAAACAATTTTGTAAAGACCATGTTAAGTCTTGGCAACAAACTGGAGTCTATACGGGTAGTAGATGATCAAATCGGCAGTCCTACATATGCTACAGATTTAGCTGAAGCTATTTTACAGATAATCACTTTAAACAACGATAAATACGGTTTGTACAATTACAGTAACGAGGGATTTATTTCCTGGTATGATTTCGCAGTTGAAATTTTCAAAATTAGAAACATCGATTGCAAAGTAAGCCCAATTCCAAGTGCTGATTATCCCACAAAAGCCCCAAGGCCATTAAATAGCAGAATGAGCAAAGAAAAAATCTCAAGTGTTTTTGGAATAAAGATTCCGGGTTGGAAAAGCAGTTTAGAAGACTGTTTGAGAAAAATTCACTGATTTTTTCACTCAATATTGAAAAATATTTTTTCATGCAATTTTCACAAAATTTTATTTTACTTTGACATCATCTCGTTATTGCAAATTTCACATTTATTCAATTCAAGTAGCAATATCAAAATTTAGTATTGTTTTTTAATTATTGCACCAAAACACATTAAATTATTACTTAATGTATTTTATTTTGTATTAGTGCATATTATAAATATCATTATTTTTAAGTATATAGCAAAAGATTAATTTTAATTCAAAATTATTATAAATTTAATAAATAATTAACTAAATTTGTAAGTGCTTTTGTTCTTGTACAATAAGAATGAGGGTATTTTATGAGTGCAAATTATTATTTTTTAAACAAAAACGTATGATATGAAAAAACTCTTACTTTTACTATTTACCGTTATTTTAGCATCATCAGGGATGATGGCTCAAAAGATGGTTCATGGTACAGTTACGGATGACTCAGGTGAAGCATTAATAGGTGCTTCAGTTGTAGTTAAAGGAAATCCATCAAATGGTACAATTACCGATTTAGATGGAAAATTTAAGATGAAAGTTGCTAACGATGCGAAAACATTGGTTGTTTCTTTCATTGGTTACACTCCTATGGAAGTTGAAATAGGACCTTCAGGTGAGGTGATGGTTTCATTGGCTTCAGGAGTACAGCTTGAGAATGTGGTTGTTACTGCATTGGGACTTCCAAAGGAAAAGAAAGCATTAGGATATGCTGTTCAGGAAGTTGGTGGTGAAGCACTTACTAAAGCGAACCAAACAGATGCGATTAGTGCACTTTCCGGTAGAGTATCAGGTGTGCAAATTTCTTCTTCTACCAACATGGGAGGTTCTAGTAGAATTCTTATTCGTGGAGCTAATTCAATTACACAAGGAAACCAACCTTTGTTTATTGTAGATGGTATCCCAATGGACAACTCTAACTTCAGTGGTAGCGGAGCTTCATCAGGATATGGTGGAGTGGATTTTGGTAACTTGATGAATGACTTAAACCCTGATGAGATAGAAAGTGTTTCTGTTTTGAAAGGTCCGGCAGCAGCATTGTATGGATCTAGAGCAGCAAATGGAGTTGTACTTATCACAACTAAAAAAGGAAATAAAGGAAGTAAAGGTTTCTCTGTTGATTTCACATCCAAAGTTGGATTTGAAAGTGTTGCTACTTTACCAAAACTTCAAAGAAAATATGGTGGAGGTGCTATAGTCAGCGGTGGCGTAAACGGATTTAAACAAGTAGAGTACAATGGTCAAAAGTACTTAGCGCCTCAATATCAAGTTGATGAGTCTTGGGGACCTAAATATGATGCTAATGTCAAGGTCGTTCACTGGGATGGCTTCAAAGAAGATGGTTCAATCGAAACAAGACCATGGGTCGCACCGGTACATGACGTTGAAGATTTTTGGGATAGAGGTTTAACTTTATCAAATGCGATTGGTATTAGTAAAACAGGTGCTGATTACACAACAAGATTTGCGTATAAAAACACTAAAGTGGCCGGAACCATGCCAAATTCAAGTATGGGTAAAAATGACTTTAAATTAGCTGCTGACGTTAATCTTTCTGAAAGATTAAATATCAGCAGTAATCTGAATTTTGTGAAGACTAACACAATTGGGCGTCCTACTTTAGGATATACTGACAATTCTGTTGGACAAAAGTTCTTTCAATGGGGACAACGTCAATTGGATTTTGAAAGACTAAAAGCCTATAAAACTTCAACGGGTCAACAGAGAACATGGAATAGACAGTCCTTTTTTGATCCTACTCCAAAATACTCTGACAATCCTTATTGGACAGCCTATGAAAATGCTCCTGAGGATTCGAGAAACAGATTATTTGGATCTCTTTCAGCTTCTTATGAACTGCTTAAAAACCTAAAACTAAAAGGTAGTGTATATGGCGATTATTACAATTATTTAATAAGACAAAAAACTGCTATTGGTTCACAATCACAATCAGCCTTTAGTGAGGCTACACGTGAAAATTCCGAATTTAATTATGAGTCTGTCCTGACATATACAAAAGAATTCAATGATTTTAGTTTTACCGGGCTAGCCGGATTAAACAAGAGAGTTACAAGATATGATTTTTTGTCAGGTAATTCTTCAGGTGGTCTTATAGTTCCCGGAGTTTACAATCTAAAAAACTCTGTAAGTTCAGCCATTATTAATGACTATACATCTGAAAAAGAAGTCAATTCTACATTTTTCACAGTAGGATTTGATTATAAGAGAATGCTGTACTTAGAAGGAAGTTATAGGACTGATTGGTCTTCAACTTTACCGGATGATAATAATAAATATTCTTATCCGTCTATTTCAGGTAGTTTTGTATTTTCAGAATTATTTAATTTACCATGGCTTAACTTAGGTAAAATTAGAGCAGGTTGGGCAGAAGTTGGTAGTGACACAAGACCTTATAATGTATTTGCTACTTATGGATATAATTCAAGTGGTGCTTTCATGGGTACTCCCAGAACATTCGTAAAAGGTAGTTTATTGAATGAAGATCTTAAATCTGAGACTACCCGTAGTAGGGAAGTTGGACTGGACTTGATTTTATTTAATAGAAGGGTTGATATTGCATTTACATATTTCAGCAATACAACTTTTGATCAAATCATGCCTTTGCAAATATCAAATACTACCGGATACAGTTCCAAGTATATTAATGCAGGAGAAATGAGTAACAAAGGGGTGGAATTGTCATTGAATTTAGTCCCCGTTTCTCTAAAGGATTTTGAATGGTCTTTAGGGTTTAACTATACAAAGGTTAACAATAAATTAGAGAAATTATATGGAGATCTTAAATCATTAGATATTCAAAGAGCTCCGTTTGGTGGTGTTTTCTTAAGAGCTAGCCTTGGTGATACTTATGGCATGCTTTGGGGTACTGATTTCATATATGATAAGAATGGAAACAAGGTGATTGATTCAGATGGTTTTTATATGGCAACACCTAGTTTAGTCCCCCTTGGATCTGTTTTACCTGATTACACTTTAGGTATTACTAATAGTTTTAATTATAAAAACTTTGATTTAAATGTACTTTTTGATATAAGAAAAGGTGGTATATTTTATTCATTGTCTCACATGTGGGGAATGTATTCAGGAATGTATGAAGAAACTGCAGGTGTAAATGACAAAGGAAATGAAATCCGTGACCCTGTAACTGATGGTGATGATACAGGTGGTCTAATTTTGGAAGGAGTTACCGGTACTGTTACTTTTGACGATGACGGTAATTATACTGTTACCGAAACGAAACCTAATGAAAAATATGTTTCTGGCAAAGATTGGGCACAGGGACATTATCATGGTTTTGGATATCCAAGTGCTCAATCAGTTTTCAAAGCTGACTATATTAAGTTGAGAGAATTAACTTTTGGATATACACTTCCAACCAAGATGTTTAAAGGTTTTGTTAAAAGTGCAAGAGTTGCTCTTTATGGAAAAAATCTTCTTACTTTTGGTTTAGATAAAGAGGGTTTTGATCCTGAAATGACATCAAATGGTTCAGGTAATATTCAAGGTATTGAAGGTGGATTACAACCTACTTTCAAATCTTATGGAATTATCTTAAACTTTAATTTTTAATAAAAAATAATCTATAAATATGAAAAATATTAAATTATTAATGGTTTTAAGTATGGTGTTGCTGCTGTTTGGCTGTGATGTGGATTACAAGGATAATCCCAATGAACCTACAAGTGTTCCAACATCTACAATTTTCAATAACACTCTAAAAAATCTGGTTGATAACACTAGGAATGGTTTTTCAGCCGGAAGATTTACTTATTGTACAATGCAATATTGGCAACAATCAGAATACGGTGACGAAGATAGGTATGTTTATCGTGAATCAATGAGGCAAAATCAAAATAATCTTTATAACAGACTTGCTAATTTCAAAGAAATTATTGATTTAAACACAGGAGAGGACACTAAGGCTCTTGCTGCTGCTTCGGGCTCAAATGCAAATCAAATTGCGGTTTGTCGTATTATGATGGCTTACACGTTTGATTACATGGCAAGTACTTGGGGTGATATTCCATACTATTCATATGGTAGTGATAATCCTGATTTCCAAGCATTGCATGTTTCAGGATATCCTGTAGAGGAGCAAATACTTTCTCCTAAATATGCTACTCAGGAACAAATTTATACAGATATTTTAAAGGAACTTAGTGAATCAGCTAAGCAATTAGATCCTAATTCTCCAGGAATGGCTGGCGATAATTTATATGGCGGCGATGTGCAAAAATGGAAACTATTCGCAAATTCATTGAGACTTAGAATTGCAAATAAAATCAAAGGTGCTAATCCATCTCTGGCTCAAGCAGCAATGAATGAAGCATTAGCAAGTGGTGTATTTACTTCAAACGCAGATAATGCAATGTTTGGATATGAGAGTGAAGACAAGAATGCATCAATGATGTACAGAGCTTGGCATGTAAATAATCGTAGTGATTTTGCTATTGGTCACAGTTTTATGACTTTACTTAAAGGAGAGAATTTGGTTGATACTGCTACTCATGTAAACGTAGTTGCCGGTGCTAATCCTAACCCCTTTAAAGGAATGGTTGACCCAAGATTACCAATTTATGCTAAACCTAATTCAAAAGGAAACTATGTAGGAATGTTTATTGCAGAAAGTTCCTCTGATGCAGCGACTTTTACATATGAGTCTCTACCGGGAGCAGCAATAATCGATGATCCTACTTATAGTGAGACATTATTAGAGTATGCTGAAATTTGCTTTATATTAAGTGAACTGAACAACTGGGATCAAGGATGGTACGAAAAAGGTATTAGAGCTTCTATGGAGAAATGGGGAGTAGCTTCAGATGCTATTGACGCTTATATAGCAGCAGTCCCTGCAGCTAGCGAAGAGAATGTGTTAACTCAAAAATATATCGCTCTTTATATGCAAGGACAGGCGTCTTGGGCTGAATATAGAAGAACGGGGTATCCTAAAACTTTAATTCCTCCATTCAAAGATTATGCACTTTATATTCCCTCTGAAGATAGATGGCTAAATAAAGCTTTTAATCCTCTTGTGAAAGAAGTAACAGATTTACCTTATAGAATGAGGTATCCTGCACAGGAGCAAACTTTGAATGGTGATAACAGAAAAGAAGCTGTAAGCAGATTAGAAAATGGAGATGTTATTTATTCCAAATTATGGTGGGATGTAAATTAATCTGTTTTCTTTTATTGAAAAAAAAGGGTTCTGTACTTGTTTACAGAACCTTTTTTTGTTTTTTGCTTATTTTAGTTATATTTTTTGTAATATTGCACTGATTAGTGTATTATTGTGCAGCATTATATACATTCTAAGCATCTATATAATAATTTAATGAATATGAAAACTTTATTTTACCTAAACTTTTTTTTATTTACGTTAAACTTTTCATCTGCCTCTACCCCACCCGACCCACAGATAGTTTGCCCTGATGATATCACTATTAGCTGTTGTCAAGACTATAATAACCTGGATGTGACAGGTGATCCGGCTGATATAAACAATAACTTCAATTACTATACAAAGGTCGATAGTGTAGGTATAGATGAATGTAGAGAGGGAATCATTAAAAGGGTATGGACCGGACACAATCTATTAGGAGTGTTCAGTTGTGTGCAGTGGATTACAATGGAAAGAAACAATCAATTCAACGGAGATATCAACTGGCCCAAGGACTGGGCGGGAAGCTGCGGTGATGTGATTCCTTATTCAGAACCCGGTTATGATGTGGGGTTCTGCGATCAAATAGGGCATTCGTTTAAAGATGATACATTTAGATTTACAGACGATGCCTGTATGAAGATATTGAGAAATTGGAGAATAATAGATTGGTGTGAATTCCAACCAAATTCAGGTTCAAATAATGGTATTTGGGAACATACGCAAGTATTGATGATTGTCGATCAAACCGCTCCCGAAATTACAGAATGCAAAACAAGAATCATAGATGCTACTAACTCTAATTGTAGTGCTAGTTTCACTTTGACACAAAATGCTACCGATGCTAACTGCGGAGAACTATCAAAGCTGACCTGGTATTATGAACTCGACTTCAATAATGATTGGAAAATAGACACCACAGGATCAATAGAGGGCGCTGATGCTAGTCTGGATTTGTACAATATCCCAACCGGAACACATAAAATCAAATGGAAAGTATTCGATGGCTGTGCCAATGTATCAACCTGCATGGAAACAATCAAGGTAATTGATAAGAAGCCACCGACACCTTACTGTTACCTCTCTACCACCTTTAATCTTACGCCAATGCCCGGAAAAGACTCACTGGATTATCCGGCAAAAAACTTTGTAAAAGATGCATTTGACAATTGTACTGATAAAGAAGATATTGTTTTTTCATATTCTCCGGATATCAAAGACTCTGTAAAAACATTCACGTGCAATGATCTCGGATTTCAATTTCTGCGAATCTTTGCAATAGATGAAGCAGGAAATTCAGATTTCACCTATGTTTTGGTAAGAGTCGGAATACATGGCTCTTGTACATTCAATACTGTTCAAGGCAATATCACCGATATGAATGACAATCCTGTAAATGATATATATATTGAACTTTATGGAAATGGTGCTCATGGTATTGCTGACACTACCAATAAAGCAGGTAACTTCTCTTTTCCGTATAAAGAAAGTGCCGTAGTACCAAAAATTAAATTGGTAGTAGGCAAACACACAAGTCCAAAAATAAATATGGCTAGCATTAGAAAGATATCTGATTATTTATTAGGTAAGAGAAAACTTACTAAGCAACAAATTTTTGCAGCGGATTTGAATAATGACAAAAAAGTTTCGGCAGCTGATATTTTGTATATGAGACAATTATTGCTTGGAAAGAAAAAATATTCTGAACTGGAAAATAAAGCCAAGTTCTTTGCAAAAGATAGTACCGGTATCTTCAAAGAAGTGGAATTCATCAATAATATTACTGAAAAACCCATTGAAATTAAATGTGTACTGAAAGGTAATTTGTAATAGTTTTGTTTGTTTTCCCTTTGGCGCACTTTGCGTGTACTCCACGCAACTTTGCAAAAATCCATAGACTGATAAGCGAGCGTCTCAGATAAGCAAGCGTCTCTGAGATCGCTTCTTTCACTTCTGAAATCTTAAATCCATATTCGGTGTTCGATATTCAAAATTCGTAAGCGTATGGTGAAGTACAGGTTAATTAATTTGTAGAGTTATTGTTATTAATAGGAAGGAGTTCAAAAAGTTTATTGACTTTGTGATCATTGATTTTATTGAGCACCTCAAAAAGCCAGT
>JALVEE010000211.1 GCA_027008645.1 Saprospiraceae bacterium | reverse complement strand
ATTCAAGATGTTTCAATACTTCTTCTTTGTATTCTTCAAAAAACCTTTCAATCAGTATAAATGGTAAATCATTATTATTTTTAATAATTGATTTTATTTGTTCTGTAAGTTTTGGTAATACTTCTGTTTTATAGTAATCGTGCGTGTTTTTTAGATAATTGATAATTGCCTTAATATCCTCAAGTTGTAAGTGTAATTCGGGTATCTTTTCTTTGTTAATATGCAAATTGCAAATCGCTATAAAAGCATTTAAATTTATATTGTGCTCAACACAAATTTCTTTGATTGTTTTTTTCTGTAAACCAAGTTTTATTCCAAATCGTTCTAATACCAATAATAGAAAATGATTGTTTAATATAATTTCTGCAATTTGTTTGTTTGTATCATCCATTTTATTTCAATTGTTTTATTTATAATTTGTACTACTTCTGGCTGAGTTCTCTTTTCTTAATATATTTTTTCTATTAAGTGGTTTGCCCTCCAAATTAATCTGACAAAATAAAAATGACCGGCAAAAATACGAAAAAAAGTTCGTAAATTTGTATCAACAAGATGCGAGGGTGTATTTCATTTTTTTCGCTTTACCCATTGCTTTGCCTCTGACTCCTAAAGGAGAATCAACCCGCAACGCGAAAAAATGAAAAACTTGGATTTTAATACTAAATAAAAATCTGGTTAGTTGCTCTGAATTTACTGTTTAATAAACTTTCCTGAAAATAATTTTTTATCATTAAGAATGCTTAAGATATAAACACCGGACTTCAAATCAGATATATTTATACTTTGTTTTATGAATCGATTTTTCATTATAGTCTTACCGGAAATATCAGTAATTATATAAAAAGAATCATCATTTAATTTGAGGTTCTCAATAAAAATAAAATCTGTTGAGGGATTAGGGATTGTTTTAAGATTATAATTAAACTCATTATTAGTTTTAGTGTCAGGTCTATGAGAGTAAAGAGTCGTTTTGAATAATTGTCTGCCGGCAATTTTATCTATAGCTAAAAAATATAGATCTCCATTTCTTTCAATAATTTCAGGATGTCCATAGTATCCTTTAATTCCTTTTAACGGATGAAAACCCAAATTTTCATCCATCAATGAAATCACATCACCGGTATATAGAATGCCTTCATTTCCAAAGCTTATAAATCTGGCTTTTACATTTCGACCAATATCCTGGAACTCATCTATCAACTCAAAAGATGTAAAATGCTCTGAAACTTTATATATGTATAAAATATCTTTTGGGTTTGATCCACTTTTTGTTAATAGGATTGTATCTCCTTTTGAAGTAAAAACATCCACATATCTTTTACCTTGAAATGGTTCTGATGACATATCAGACAACTCTTTTGAGAGACAATCATAATAATAAAATTGATTGCCGGCAATATTATAAACTTCAATAATGAAAGCCTGTCCTACAGCAGGTCTTATAGAACACTTAGTTGAACTATCAAAAATAGTATGTAATTCATTCCCGTTATAATGATAAACCCGGTCGTCTGAAGACTTAAAAATAAAATTCAGTAAGGGTTTGTCATAAATAACTGCTGGAGCAAAATCAAAAAGTATATATCCAATAAAAGCATATCCCAAGCTGACACATAACGGTCTCGCGATATGCAGAGTGGCGAAACTGCCAGAATCATTTAAAATACTGCGATGTCAAGTAGGCTATGTAAATACGAATTTCGTATTTTTCGCCATTCTGTCATAATCGCTTGTTAGATATAGGCAAATTTTTTATTTTAGTTTGCCTAATATTTGAATTGCTTCAATGTCAAATTTAGAAAAAGTAAACCATTTTTTACCAAGATCCTTTAAACTTGCGCCAAAATGATAAATCTCCTTATTATCAATAATTAGAAATCTGTCGTGTGAAGCTTTGAAATTCAAGATTTCAATTGGTTTATACTGCAAATTGTATTTAGCTAAATCTAATTTTAATTGCTTATGTATATTTTTTGTATAAATTTTAACTGAAGCTGTTTGATTTTTGCTAAACATAGTCAATACAGATTCATCGACATAATTATCTATCAAAATTATTGATATTTTGGCTCTTTTTATTAATTCTTATACAAATAAATAAGCATCAAATATTTGTCCGTCAAAGAAAATTCCTTGTTTCGGCTTTAAACTATTATCTTCAAGAGCATTTAAAATTTCATTGATTTTATGATCTGTTTCAAGCTGTTTAAGTTCGACGTTATCAAGTCTTTGAAATATTGCTGCATTCTTTGATATAAATTTTCTCATTCCTACAAATGCTCTCATTATAGAAATATTTACTTTAACTGCGATTTTACTTTTTAAAACACCTGATAAAGAGGAAACACCTTGTTCTGTGAATACAAATGGTAATTTCCTTCTTCCTCCCCAACTTGATGTCGCATTTTGCGATTTCAAGTTTTCCCATTCTTTTTTTGAAAGTCTAAACATAAAATCTTCTGGGAATCTTTCAATATTTCTTTTAACTTGTTCATTTAGTCTACTTGTAGGAACTTCATAAAGTTTAGCTAAATCACTATCCAACATTACTTGTTGTCCACGAATATTATAGATGATTTTTTGTATTTTTTCCTTATTTCTTATCAAATCACTCATATATTTATGTTATTTAGCAAAATACAAATTAAACACAAATATACAATTTAATATTAATATATTGAAAAACATTTTAGTTCTTGCTTTGGTGGTACCTGCTTGTATCTAACTATATTGTATCTTTACCAAATATTTACTACCCAATTTCTCCAAAAAAACATTGTATATACTGTATATATTAAATTGTACGGCTTTATGGGAATTCTCGAAAACATTATTTTTAAACTTTTTAGTTTTTTTTTGAAGCGTATCATTACTATAGAGCATCTATGTTATTAAATACTTCCTTGTCTTTGAGCATATCACATTGTTTCAAGAACTAACTCTTAATAATTATGAAAAGGATACTTTTTTTAGCCACAGCATTTATTATTTCATTTAATGCAACTGCGACCGTTATAGTTTCATCTGTTGGTCAACTCAAAACAGCAATTCAAAATGCCAATAATGGCATGGATGCAGATATTCTGATTGCTGATGGTATATACGATCTTGACGGAGCTTATCTACTTATAGCAAGAGCCGGAATTAGCGTAAAATCACAAAGCGGAAATAGGTCTGCTGTTATTTTGGATGGCAACTATGTTTCCAGTGAGATATTTCAAATCATAGCTTCAAATGTCACAATTGCTGATTTGACTTTGCAGAAAGCTAAAGATCATCCTATTCATATAATGGGTGGAGATAACTCTGATATTACTGGTGTGGTAGTAAGCAATGTACATATCATCGACCCGGGGCAACAGGCTATTAAAATCAATCCGCGAAACGGATATTCTGTGAATAATGGAATAATCAAGGATTGTAAAATAGAGCTGACAGAATCCGGACGCAATTATGTTTGGAATCACAATGGCTCTTGTTATACCGGTGGAATAGATGCACATTCGGCTTCCGGATGGGAAATTCGTGATAATGAAATAAAAGGGTTTTGGTGTAGTGCAGGGCTTTCAGAGCATGGCATTCATTTTTGGAATGATTCAAAAAATACACTTGTGGAGCGCAATCTTATTATAGATTGTGATAGAGGAATAGGCTTTGGCTTAAGCAGTAGCGCTCACCATGGAGGTATTATCAGAAACAATATGATTTTTCATCCTGGAAACCATGGGTTTAGTGATGTTGGTATCGGGCTGGAGTCTGCTGATAATGTAAAAGTATATAATAATACAATATTTTTAAATCACAATTATCCAAATGCTATTGAATACAGATTTGCTGCTACCAACGGAGGTATAATAAAAAATAACCTTACAAATAAAGCTATAACTTCAAGAAACGGAGGCACAGCAGATGTTATGAACAATGTTACTGATGCAGTAGCAAGTTGGTTTGTTAATGCAGCAAATGGTGATTTGCATCTAACTTCGGAAATAAATGGATTGGCTGAATCCGGTGTCGAAATAATGGGTTTAACCGATGATTTTGATAAGGATTTGCGACCTATTGGTGAGAGAATAGATATTGGGGCAGATGAATACCGTATTCCGGAATCTACAGAAAAATCTTATCCAGTTATTCACTTTTCTGATTTGACTGATGGTGCAGTTTCCGGTTGGGAACAATCCGGCACCAAAGGAATGGCTGTTTCTATTTGGGGTAGGGGATTTGGTCAAACAAGAAATGAATCTTATGTTACTGTTGGAGGTGTTGATTTAAAAAAAGATTCGGATTATGCCGAATGGGCAGCTACATCAAGGCCAAAAGTACCACTGGGAATGCAAAGAATAACATTTTTTCTTAATTCCAAAATGATTACAGGGGGGGCTTTTCCAAATACTACTATTACCGTCACAACGCAAGAAGGAACAAGTAATTCTATCCCTTTTCATACAAGAGTATTGGGTGACAATCATATTTATTTTATTGACAATGTCAATGGTGATGACAACAATTCAGGTCTTTATAGTGCTATCAACGGAACAGATGGGCCTTGTAAGACAACCGGATGGGCAAGACAACATTTGAAAGCAGGTGATGCTGTTTATATTAGAGATAAGGGAGTGGCTTATAGCGATGAAAACAGTCACGACGATGACTCCGACAATTACCAATTTTGCTCAGGAGGATTATTTACTTTTTGTGATTATGAAATCGGGGATGGTGGCGGCGCACCAAATCATTCTCAAGGAATTGAAGGAAAAAGTATCTCGGTAATTGGTTTTCCGGGAGAATCACCAAAGGTGGAATCTTTAAATGAAGATGGGGCTTATTCTTTTATTAGAACGGTATGGGAAAAACTGGAATATTGGACATTTTCAAAATTTACGGTTAATGGACTTCAACCTTTTAGTCAACAAGAAGAAGTTTATCCTCCGTATGATAGTCATCTGAGGAATTTGAGACTTGTAGGTCACGATTGGACAACACCGGGGGTTGATAACTATGATTATGGAGATGGAATGGACTTTGTGGGGGGAAACGGATCTTCATATCTCTATATCTTAGGTGTTTATTTTCACGATATTGGTACTGATACACATCATGGAGAGCCGGGGACAACGGATTTTAGATGTTATGCCATTTATTTCAATGGCTATGGTACAACGGATCATATAGAAGTAGGGTGGAATGAATTGGACTATACTTCTTATGGTAGAGGATTTCAATTTTATGGTCATCATGAAGGTGATTGGATTGATAATGTTCACTTTCACAATAATTGGGTTCATAACACTTCAAGACAAAGTTTGATATTTAGCGGGGAGGGGGGAGATGTAGATTATTCCTTTGTGAAAAATGTTTATATTTATAATAATATACTCGAAAGATCGGGTGAGGGAGACGTTGTTTTGCAAATGGGAGGACAGTATGGAAATGGTAGATTTGGCGGTAATTACTATGTTTACAATAATGTTTTAGATGGAAACAATAATGATGAATATCCTACATTATTGATTGGAAAAGACATAAATCATTTGGATTTTAAGAACAATATTATTCATGGAGTTCCAAATGGATACGATTATATTTCTTACTTTCCGGATAGTTCACCTCCTGATGATATTTCAGCATCAAATAATTTGTATTTTGGTGCAGGAGATGGGGCAAAACCCGCTTGGGACAATTCAACTCTAAGCAATAATAATCCGTTTTTTGTAAAATCACCAGGAGAGTTATGGAGTGATTTTAAGGTACTAGAGAATTCTCCGGTAATAAATGCAGGTGACAACACTATTGATATTAGTTCAGTGGATTTTGAAGGAAGAAACAGGGGAGAAAATTATGATATTGGTGCATTTAATTTTTCAAAAGCAATTATGGATAATCCAATAAAAGTAGAAATCGAACAAAGAAATATAACTTGCTTTAATGTTTGTGATGGGAAAATCACAATTGATACAATTGAAAATGCTGTAATGCCTATAAAATATATGTGGAGTACAGGCGATACTACAAATCAAGTAAATGATTTGTGTGCCGGGAATTATACCATAACAATTACCGACAAAAACGGAAAGACAATAGTAAAAACAATTGTGTTAACTCAACCGGAAGAGTTGCTATTAAATATAGATCATACTGACGAAACTTCAAATAATGCTAATGATGGTTCTATAAGCTTTAGCCCAAGCGGGGGCACTTCTCCTTATAGAATATATTGGGATAGTCAAATTGTGACCGGTACTATCTCAAATCTATCTCCCGGTCAATTCTTTTTTACCTTAATCGATGCAAATGGTTGTTCAGTTGAAGACAGTGTTGTCATCGAAAAATTTATTTGTCCAGAGCTATTTATCAATTCTGAAATGATTGATGCCAGCTGTTTTGGCTATTGCGACGGGTCTATTTCAATCATTGGAATTGACAATAGCACAATGCCTATTCACTATAATTGGGATAATGGAGATACCACTTCAATTTTGAGTTATTTATGTGCAAAAGATTATAATATTGAAATAACAGATGGTAAAAATTGTACGGTTTCGCAATCTTTTTCTATAACTCAACCTGATGATATCCTAATAACCATAGACAGTACAAAAGATGTTTTTACAAATCAACCCGGATATATCGCTATTTCATCTAATAATACCGGTAATTATACCTTTTCTTGGATTGGACCCGATGGGTTTAGTACAGACTCTGAAGATATTTTCAATCTGAACGCTGCCGGATGTTATACATTATCAATACAAGATACCACAACAAAGTGCAGCAAAGAATTTGAGATTTGCATTGCTGACAAAACAGCTACAAATAATTTGGATATAGGCAAAATTTATCTCTATCCTAATCCGGCAAGAGGATATATTTATATTGACTTTTTCGAATCAAAATTTACTGATTTAGGAGCAACGATTTCATTTTTTGATATAGCAGGTAAAAAGCAAATGCAAGTCTTGAAAAATCCTGACGAAAACCTATTAAAAATAGAAACAAAAGACTTAAGTAGTCAGATGTTTATAATCAGGATAAAAACTGATAGATTTGGAGTGATATATAAAAAGATGATTGTTGATCAATAGTGTTAGCAATAAAACACATCAAATTTGAATAATTAATTATTATCCGAGTAATACCGGTTTTTCAAAAGTCAAAAGTTACTTCTTGTCTATTATAATCAAATGTTGGATTGAGGTCGTACCATCTCTAAAATATAACTTAACGTAATAATTTCCGTTTGGAATATTATTCAACTCTATATATCTACTATCCAATCTCAATGGTCTTACAATTCCTGTACTATTAATTATTTCGGCTTTAACTACATTTTTCGTGTCAAATACAAAATACTGTGAGGCAGGGTTCGGATAAAGTTTTCTTTTGGTTGATTTAATTTGCTCTGTTGATAATACAATTTTAAACATTGATTCCGATTCATTAGTTATAATAGGTTCATTATAATCAAAGTAAATATTTGCTGTATTCAGCAATTTGTCACCTCCTTTCAAACCTTTATTAGATTTAATTTTGAATAAGAAGTATCCCTTATTTTCTTCTGATTCATTAAATGGAAGATTTATGTTT
Source organism: Saprospiraceae bacterium (assembly GCA_027008645.1). Lineage (GTDB taxonomy): Bacteria > Bacteroidota > Bacteroidia > Chitinophagales > Saprospiraceae > JADJGA01. Next base: position 1,877 of record JALVEE010000211.1, on the reverse strand, counting down.
TTAAAATATACTTGCATGATCTTTTCTTCATTTAACTTCAACTCATAATTATGACTCGAGGCGACAGGAACGACGGATGTAAGATCAAACAAATCTTCATCAATAAAATCTCGCAACACAATAAAGTTTGCATTGGCAGTTCCTGTATTTTCAAATCTAATTAAATAGTGGACATAATCACCAATTTTATCAATTGGAAGTAAGCTTCCTTCAGATATTGTTTTATCATTAGAATCAAACGCATCTTTAACCATTTCATTTAATTCAAATTTATTATTTTCTGGAGTTTCATCCATTGTCCCACTTTCTATCCTCGCTAAGGTTTTGATACTATCACCGATCATATTAGTATTTGTGACACTCATTTTAATATTTATTATTTGACTCTCAAACGGCTTCAAGTCCTCGAATACCCATATAAGTGTATCAAGATCAGGAGAGGGATTAATAGATGCAGATGAACTTGTGTCAGGAATGGCGCTTATAAATTTAATCCTGTCAGTATCATATATTAAACTTACTTCTCCTGATAGAGTCGTAGTCCCGTCATTGCGAAATTGTATTTGATAGTTTGATATAAAATTAGGATTTGGATCTCTATTTGGTATCAAAGCTAAAGTTAGATCATTGAAATTTCCTTTGGGTGAGACACAAAAATCAATGTTTTTATACTTCCCGAACCCTTCAAAATCTAATGTTACAAAATTAGGCTCAAAATTAAAATAATCTACATGATAAGAGGGATTGATATCATATGATATTTTGTTGCAAAATTTCGAATATTGACCTGCTGAATCAGTAAATGTATATGCATTATAGTCATCAACAACTATTTTTAAATTGACAAAAGGATTATCTAGACTATCACATCCATCAACATTGGCATCGTAAATTGCGGTCCCTCCAAAAATATTATAATCAGGAGTTAATTCGGAAGTGTTTATTTTCCATAAGCTCCCATAATGATTTTCATAGATATAACCATCATCTTCAAAAGTAAAGCTAAATGCATGATGACTTTTAAATGATAACCATCCTATTCTAGCGGCTGGTTTTTTATTTCCATAAAAGTTATAATAATGATCTTTCACATTAACTTCTTTTTCCAACCCATCTATCCAAACCCATTGCTTTAATATGGGGTCAAACATCCATATATCATCAAAACCCGTTAGATCACCATCCTGTTTTCTTAATGAATATCCATTAACAAGCCAGAATTTATTGTTTTTGTCCACAAAGCTTGAATATCTAGATCTGGCTCCAGGCATATTAAAAAGTGAAAATTTATCTTGAGTTCCATAAACTCCTGGACTGTTTATTCCTGTTCCAAGTTTTATCATTTCCCACTCATTCAATTTTATATCATATTTCCACATATCTGTTTTATGATAGTGCGCATGAAAAGCTGTATTGGTTTCTTTATATCCTCCAAAAATCCATAAATTGTAATCCTTATCTATCCAATAATTGAATCTTGTTCTACCAGGAGGATAATTATTATTGTCATTTGCTTTATTGTATATGTGACCAGACAACCACGCCCATTGATTGGTCGCAATGTCATATGCCCACAAATCTGTTCGTCTGTTTGGAAAAGAAGCGTTCAAATTAACAGTTCCTGAATAAAAGTATATTTTACCTTCATCTGAAGTCCAAGAGACATAGCCATATCTATTGGATGGAAAATTATTTTCATTAAAATCTAATAATTCTGTAACTCCGGCATCAGCTAGTTTTTTAATGCATGTGAAATTATTTGTCAATAGATTAAACGTATACATACTATGTTTAACAAAATCAATGAGGTAAACTTTATTGTCGAAAGTACCCAATACTTTAAAAAAATCAGATGGAAATACTCGCTCATCTTCAAC
>JALVEE010000210.1 GCA_027008645.1 Saprospiraceae bacterium | reverse complement strand
CCACTAAAAAGAATAATGCCCTTTTACCAACCCCCAAATTTAAAAATTTTTACCTAAATCTATCCAATCTCAGGCGATTAATCTACATTTTTAAGCTATTTAAACCCAAATTTTCGTTTTAATTTCCGCCTTAAGATTTAAAATTGAACCAAAAAAGCGGGTTGGCAATTTTTACTTTTTTTGCTGAACCAACAAGAGCACATCTCATTTTGAAAATCCTCAAACCCACCTTGATTTTGGCGAAATTTAGACTTCTAATGCTTGTTCTACTTTTCCGGGTAATTTTGAAACGTTATGGAGCGAATTTTTAACTTTTCCAACCCTTAAGCTTCACGCATTTTACCGAGATTTAGCCGAATTCTACGTTTAAAATTCACAAGCCTTATTGCCTTTTAAAATACTGTCAGCGAAATGATGTTTTTTCTGGAGATTAAGCTCACGAACGTTCATTAAGCTGTTTAAATATCCAGCAAAAGTATATCCCAAGCTGACGCATAACGGTCTTGCGATATGCGCAGTGGCAAATTTTCTAACTGTCAGCATTTTGAACAAGTAGCAATGTTAAATTTTCGGGAATTTCTTCGAAATTCTGTGAAAATTTGCCATTGCGTTATATCGCTTGTTATCTATCGCACATCCTTTTCATCTATTTCAGTTTCTCCTTGCATTTTCAGAATTTTATTCAAAAGATTAAGTGAAAAATATCTTTTATTCTTTAATAATGCTTTGAAGGTTGGTTTTAATTCTTTGACAAAATTTTCTTTCTTTGCAAGAATTAAAAGACCCAATGTTCCAATGCAATTTAAACCGAAATTTTCAGCTATTTTTCTTGCTTTTTTATCATCTATCAACAAAAAATCGGCTTTTAATTCTTTATATAAAATCACAGATTCTGATTCTCCATAATCCATAATAAAAGTCAAATCATTGAAACTTGAAATTTTAGTAATTCTTTCACGAAAGAATAAATCTATATCCTTAAATATTTCATTATCCTTATCTAATGAAACTTCTTCCCAAACAGCATACGGAATTCTTATACTATCAAATAATAATTCCAATAAGTTGAGCTTGCCTATAATAGCCAATGAAAAAATTGCACCTGAATCAGCAATTACAAGACCTCTTTTCATTTTTATTTAAGTTTATCTAAATCCCCCATAACATCTTCAAATGTCAAATTTGATATCGGTATATTATTTTCTGACAAATAAGATTCAAATGCAAATCTTGATAGTCCGGAGACTTGCGCTGCCTTGCCTATTGTAAGTTTTCCTGCTTTATACAAACGAACAGCTAAAGAAATTTTAATTCTTTTTTTCAATTCACTTTCTGATTCATTTAATGCTAAAAGAATGTCAGAAGGGAAATCAATTGAAATTGTTTGAGTGTTCATATCAAATTATTTGCCACAAAAATAAGAAACAAATTATACTTTATTCTATTTCTTGATTTTATTACTTTATTATTAAACGTTAAAATCAATTTTTTTGTTCCTAAAATTCAATTTATAGTAGTTTTATTACAATAGCGTCCTAAACAATTAAAAAAAAGTTAAAAAAAAGGAGAAGTAATTTAATATCTCAAATTAAATGCGCGTTGGCAATTTTTTACTTTTTTCCCAAAGAGCTATTCACCGGCTTTAAATCTCGAATTGTACCGCATAATTTGGCGAGTTTTGAGGGATTTCAACCCTTAAAATGCCTACCGCCCTACAAACTTTATATCCCCAAAGCCGCGAATTTTTATTCGTTTTACTCTTAAAAAACCAACCCCAAATGATATTTTTCCGAAATTTATTTTCTGATTTATTTATAAATCCTTTACATCAAAAGACAGTCACCGTTTAGCAAGAAAAACACCTGAACCCATTTTACCATAGCGAGCTAACGGTGAGTATATGAGGCGTTGGGCGTTTTGAAACACCTAACTTTCAATTTACTATGCTGTTTATTTATATTCATAATATTTCAATTTATCTACCACTCGCCCAATGCCTTATATACATTGTTGGCATTTCGTTATTTATTCGTGTTGTATGTAAAAACTTTCAAGTAAATCAATTATTAAATCAGAAGGATCTTCATCCCTTTCCTTAATTAATAGCATTTCTTTTAATTGTTCTTTTGTAACAAATAATATAACTTTTTTATCTTGGCTAAAAACAGTGTTTCTTTGTCTATGAGCAGAATCATTAGGTTTTTTGCTACAAATCATTATTGCTAATCTACCCATTGGGTCTGTCATATAATTTCTTGTTTGATTAACTTCTTCGTGTCCAATTTCAGTAACATCATAATTTTTAAATTCAAATAGTATCATTCTTGCATCTAATTCCAGAAATAAATGGTGCCAATTTTTTGAATTAGGTAAATTATTTGCGGTTATATTTCTATTCGGCATAATCGCATCTCGTCTATTTACTCCGGAATATGTTCTAGCTTGTCGAGTTGGGTTATTTAATGGCGGAACGAAAAGAAAAGTCAATATTTCTGTGCATAAATCTTCAAATTGCGACCATCCAGAATTTCCTAATGGACAAGCATCTAATCTCTGTATGAAATCATTTATTTGGCTCATTTTAGGAAATATTTATTTAATAGTCGTTTTCTTTTAGCCGTTAATTTTTTAAGAATTACACCGTCTAATACTTTAATCTCTAATTTATTCTCACGTTTAATGTTTTCAATATATTCTTGTGCAACGGAAGTCAAAACACTATTTGTTATAAGCAATATTTTAGCGTCTTCTTTGTTAATATAATTGTAGAGACTTATTATTTGATTTAATGAATTAATACTAAATCTTTCTTCCTTATAAAATTTAACTTCTACCATCCAAATTTCTTTGTTAGGAATTCCAAAAACATCTTTTGTATATGTTTCTGCGATAAAGTCAACACCCTTATCATCAAATTTTTGTTCTCGCTTAATATTTTTAAATCCATATGCTTTAAGGAAATCATATGTAAATTCTTCAAATTTGTAAGGTGAGAAATGCTCAAAAGAAATTTCAGGAATTAACTTTAATTTGTGAATGACCTTTTCAAGCCCCTTATCAAAATTATTAGTTAAATTTATAATTTCAAATTCAAGGAAATCACTTGGAACTTGACATTTTTCAATTAAAATGGGAATTATATTAATTTTTCTTTTTCTTGCTTCTTCAAAAAAGAATTGAGGAAATTCAAATTGAAAATATTTTGATGAAAAAAGTGAATTAGAAAGTAATATTATCACAGTTTCACTTGTTTCATACATATATCTAATTTGGTCGAAAATATTTTCTCCATTACGTATGTCTTTGTAGTCGATGATGACATCAATTTGTTCTCTTTGTAGAGCATCAGAAACTCTATGAGCCATTTCAATGTCATTATGACTATAAGAAATAAAAACTCTATTTTTTCTTCTATTTGTCATTTTTGTTCTTTGTTTCTAATGAATGCCAACGGTCTCGCGATATGCAGAGTGGCGAAACTGCGAGAATCTTTTAAATTACTGCGATGTCAATTAAGCTATGAAAAATACGAATTTCGTATTTTTCGCCATTCTGTATCATCGCTTGTTATCAGATGTATTATTTATTTTCCCGTTTAGCTAATAGTAATTTGTTCAAACTCTCCTTTGCATTTGACCTCATTTCATTAATATATTCCTTATCGTTTAAATCATCTCTTATTCTTAAATATTTAATAATCCCGCTATTAGTTCCAAGAATATATCTTTCAGAATTTCTAAATTGATTATGGTTATTTAATGAACTATATAATTTTGAATTTGCTGAATCCATATCTACCCTTATTAGTTCTAAATTTTCTTTGTCATTTGGAATAATAGTTAAACAATACTTCGGTGAGATATGAAGCATAATGTGACTTTCACTAATTATATTTGTTGATAATTCAGCTATGTTATTATTAAGAGTTATAGGAACATCAGATGTAATAAATTCATCATCTCCAAAAGATTTATAAATAATTATTTTGTCATTACTTCTCTTTTTAATTAGATCAGAATACCCTTTTAATTGAAAAATATAAAATCTTAACTTCCTATCATATTTAAGCTCATTTAATAATTCTTCAACAGATTTATTTTTAATGTTCCAATAATTATTTTCATTTAATTTGACATCGTAATTTCCAATTTCTTTAGAAATTTTAACTAGATGTTTAATTGCAGCTTTTTGAATAGTTTTCGATGTATTTAGCCATTTTGCAACTCTAAAATACATCGAAATAACAGTTCCAATTATTTTATTTTTTTGTTCTTTGGTAATTTTAAAGATAGTTTCATCTGTCAGAATATTAAAAATTTGATTATAGTCATTTTCGAAATTATTTTCGTAAAATTCGTCAAGTAAATCACGCTGTTTTTTTGATGCACCAGCAATCTCAATTGTATATAAATGATTCTGTTGGCATACATTTTCAATATTCGTTTTATAATATGGCGTTGTTAAATCATTGTGGAAACAAGTAATTTGATTAGTTCCTTGTTTATTTCTTTCTGCAAAGTGTTTCAAATAAGTTCTTGGGACGAAATGTTGTCCAGATGTTATTTTAGCCATAAATTACTAATTTATATAGCTTCATTTAATAAATTCGATTTTTTTCTTTTCTTAACTTTCTTATAATTAATTCTTGTCTTTCTCATAAATAATAACCATTTAAGTGAAGTTAAAGGATATGTAGTTTTATGACGGGGCATTATGTCTGATAACGGTCTCGCGATATGCAGAGTGGCGAAAATACGAAAATCTTTTAAAATACTGCGATGTCAAGTAAGCTATTTAAGTACGATTTAGGTATTTTTCGCCATTCTGTCATCATCGCTTGTTAGGTGTTGTTTTATTATGAAAGGTTATGATTGTGATATATTAGGACTCTTGCTTCAAACTCTAATGCTTCTTTCTTTGCATAAAAAGCATGAACTAAACTGAAAACAGAAATTATTACTATCGGCAAAATTAATAGTAATTTATAAATACTAAATTCATAAGAAGCTGGTTCTTTTGTCAGGCTATCAAAATACAATCTAAATAAAAGCCCAAAAATAAATGCAAAATATACTGCAAAATTGAAATTAATAATTGAATAAAAAACATCGAAGCGCCTAAGTGCATAATTAATTATTTCTTCTTTCGATATTGTTCTAAAAAGAATGTTATGGTTTAGACTTACAGTTTTTTTATCTGAGATAGTGTAAATATCATTAACCACATTGATCCCGCTGTCTTCTTTAAACTTACTATGTATATATTCTAAATAGGTTTTGTCTTGCAAGACTATATCATATTCAAGTTTCTTATTATACATTGATTTAATTATACCAATTGATGTCGATGTAATAAGAAATCCTATTATTGGTGAGGTTATTATGGGAATACTTATCTTCGCTATTAAATTAAAATCTAATTTGAATATTCTATAAATATCTCCACCTAATAACCAGTACCAAAAGATAATTGAAATAATTAGGGTTATCCCTACAAAAGAAAATCTAAAAATTCTGTCCTTCATATCTTATAGTATTCATTGTGTATCGTCCTGATTTTGGTTGATACTTTTTTAGTGATTAAATTTATTTAAAGATAGATTATTTTTCATTATTACATTCTTCTTTTGATGGAAAATATTTCTTCCATCTTTTTAGCTTATATTTTCCTTTATTATGCGCTTGATTTGGAGTTAAATTATGACTAACGTTCGTTAAAATATTGATTATCAATACCCCCAAATTTCTCAAATTCAGCTTGATTTTTTCTTCTATAGTCGGTCAGAACGTTTGCTGAAGAAATTAATTCCATTTTCTGAATATGGGGAATAACACCTAACGGTCTCGCGATATGCAGAGTGGCGAAATTACGATAATCACCAAAAATAGGGAGTGTTTCCAACAAACTATTTAAGTCGATTTAGGTATATTTCGCCATTCTGTCATCATCGCTTGTTAGGCAAAGTACGTAATACTTCCATTTTTTTTCTTAATAGTCTTTCTGCTAATATCTTCTCTAATTTGCTCCATATTTTTTTAAATGGAATAAAAATTAAGTTTATAATTGCTAATATATAACTTATCCAACTTTTGATATTATATAAATTGTCAGTTGACTTATTCTTTAAACTATAAATTAAAACAAGAAATACAGGAACCAAAAAAAATAAAAAAACAACAATTCGAGTAATTGTAACTATTAATTTAGCTTTTTTTTCTTCTTTCGATCTATAAATATTTTCTATTGAATTGATATTAAGAAATTCATAATCATTAATCTTTATCTTATTCAGACCTTGACTCACTTTTCCATAAAATTCAATAAGTTGTTTTGTTCTTAGATTTTTCATTAAACTAACAATAGCTCTAACTGCAATGGCATTTGACCAAGTAAAACTTTTTCCATTAGGGGAAGCAGCGAATCCGGTAGAAGTAAACATTTTAGTTAAATATTCAAAAGAATCAAAATATAATTTTTTGAATATAGTTTTAGTAGGGGGAACACATATCAAAATCCATGCTGGGTTTACATGCTGGTATTGAATACGTTTTCCTGAAATATTCTTTTCTTCTATTTCACATATATTCTCAGATTTTAAACTGAAAGTAGAAATAAACTTTTCTAAATCCATGAGAAGCCCTTTATCACTAAATTCTATTTCATCTTTTAGTTCCGATAAATATTTATATGTGTATAAGGAAGCTGCAAAACTACTGCTGTCATCATTAATGTAGAATCCAAATCCACCATCTTTCTTTTGAATATTTTTAAGAATTGAAAGAGTGTCAAATAAAATCGAATCAATTCGTTTCTTGTTAAGACTTCTACATAATAGTAAAGTATTTAATGCGAAAATTGAAGCTGTTATCGAAATTTCCTCCTCATTAGTATTTGACCACAAAGAGTCTTTTTTTCTTCTCTGAAGAATAAAATTTATACCTTTTTTTATTTGTTTTTTAAATGAATTTTCAGAAGTATATTTTAGAAGAGCCTGAATACAATATGTTGTCGTTGTAATAGTTTCTATGTCATTATCTGCAACTACATGACTTTTCCATCCACCATTATTAATACTTTGGGTTTTTGAAATAAAATTGATTGCATCTGAGATGAAATCAATATTTCTATATGGGAAATACTCAAAAATTGAAAGAAGTACTTGTGCTGTATTCACAGGTGTGCTAACAGCATGTTTTTCAACTCCCCATCCACCATCATTGTTCTGTGATTCAATGATTTCTAAAATTAAATGATTAATTGATTCAACAAACTTGAAATCTTTCATCTATTTTTTGATTATTTAAAATAAAGTTTTGCAGAAGAAATCAATTGGAATGAACCAGTAATAAGGATCTCCAATGAATCTTTACTTATTTCTAAAGCTTTGCTAAATGCAGACTTATGTTCTTTAACAAGATACACATTTGAATTGTGCTTTTTAAATCCCATAAATAGTTTTTCGGGTTCACTTTTTTTAAAGCCACCTGCGTTTGTAACTATGATGCTTTTGAAATTATTATTTAATACTTTTATAATTTCACTTATCTCTTTGTCATAAGCAATTCCTATTACTAATACTTCAGTTTTCATTCCATGTAATTTGATTGATTCAAGCAATGCTTTCATAGAGTTTACTGTATGCGCTCCATCTATTAGAATTTGTGGTGTAGTATTAATTAATTCCATTCTTCCCGGAATACTGGTTTTATATAGAACATTTTCAATTAATTTTTTATCAAATCCATCAATAGTATTTTTTGCGCATAGTATTGCAAGTGAGGAGTTCCATATTTGAAATAATCCATATTGAGAGATGTTATAATTGAATCTCGTTTTTTGTATATCTGCAAATATTTTAATTCCTTTAAAATTAGCTTCATATTTACTAATTGATATTTCATCAGTGGCTTTATAGAGCTTTGAATCTGTTTGCTTGCATTTATGTTCAAATATTTCTTGAACATAAATATCTTGTTTTGAAATGAAAACTTTTGAGTTTTCTTTAACAATATTGCTTATTGAGTTTGCTATTTCTTTTTTCGAATTACCGATGACGCCTTTATGTTCGAGTTCTATTTCTGTAATTATTATAGAAACTGGTTTTATTACGTTCGTAGCATCTAACATTCCACCAAACCCTGTCTCAATTATTCCATATTCACATTTAGTACTTTCAAAAATAATAAAAGCTAATAAAGTTTGAAGTTCAAAGGTAGTTGGATATCCAAAGCCTAAGCTAATAATATCTGATAATGAGTTGATAATTCTATTTGCACAGTTAATCAAAGTTGTCTCATCAACAAAATGATTATTTATCTGATATCTTTCTAAATATGAAGAAATATGAGGGCTTTGATATAAACCTGTTTTGAAATTATGTGAGGATATAATTTGAGAGAGATACATTGCAACAGAACCTTTCCCTTTACTACCATCAATATGAATTGTCTTATATGAAAGGTGAGGATTTCCAAAATAATCTAAAATTGCAGATAAACGCTCCAATTGAAATGTCTCTTTATTTACTTTAAAAGTATCTTTTTCCAAATTCGTAAATGAGCCAAAAAACTCAAATACCTTTTTATAATTATTTATTTCTTTCATATTTTCTGTTATTTTGTATTTTGCCTAACGGTAACGTATATACGCAGTGGCGGTTTTATTGCACAAAGTTAATAAAAATTCTCTTACTTTCATTTTAGCTATAAACTTTGTTTAGAAGCACTTAACCGCCATTGCGTATATACAATGTTCTCTGCTGGCGTTCCATTTTTCATTTCGTTTTTCTTTCTTTTACTACAATGTTTCTTTGAGCGTTGGCTTGGTAAGCTCTTTGCAAAAATTGGTCTGTGCGGTGGGCTTTGAGCGTTTTTGCAATGTGCTTGCCAAATGCGTTGGCTATTTCACTTCTATTGTTTCTTTCAATTTTGAAATTCCATTAATCTTTTTAATTGTTTTTTTGCCGTTCATTTTTTGCAAATCCGTTGTTCTGCAAGCAACAATTTTGTGAACAGCATTGTTCTCACTTGGTATTAGACTTTTATCTTTAATAACCGTTCGCTTGTAATCAATTGTTTTCATAGGTTCGGGAATTTCAAAATATGATTTTAAATCTTCCCAATCTTTATTTCTAATCGTGATGATTTTTTTCAAATAAAAACTTACCCAACTATTACCGATTTTAAAGTTTGGTTCTACATTTTTTAATTTGTCCCTTGAAATTTTAACGTATTCAGGATCTAATTCAAACCCTATATAGTTCCTGCCTAATCTTTTTGCCGAAATAGCTGTTGTTCCTGTTCCGGAAAAAGGATCTAAAACAGTACCGCCTTCATCTGTTGATAACAAAATTAATCTGTCAAGTAAATGAATTGGCAATTGGCAAGGGTGTGGGTCTCTTTTTTTATTGTGTTTAATTCTGTGAATATCAGTCCAAACGTCTGAAACCAAAGGCCCGAATGGGTGCAATTTGTCTTTT
>JALVEE010000209.1 GCA_027008645.1 Saprospiraceae bacterium | reverse complement strand
TTTTTGAACTCAATAAAAATTACGGACTTTTTAAATTCATTGTTGTTGTGCCTACGCTTTCTATTAAAGCAGGTACCGTCAATTTTCTAAAGAGTGATAGCGCAAGGGAGCATTTTAAGGAACAATACGGTAAGACCATTAAGCTACACATTGTAGAGAGCAAAAAAGGCAGCAAAAGCAAAAAATCCTATATGCCGCCGGCGGTAAATAGTTTTGTAAATGCAGGCGTTTACGAAAAAAACAGCATTCAAGTAATGGTCATCAATGCCGGAATGATAAACTCTGAGACCATGCGGAAGAGTTTTGATAAGGGATTGTTTGATAAATATACTGTTCCTTTTGATGCCATTTCGGCAGTGAAGCCCTTTTTAATCATTGATGAGCCGCACAAGTTTTCAAAAGCAAATAAAACGTGGGAAAACATCCAAAAAATGAGACCGCAGTTTATTTTGCGGTATGGGGCTACCTTTAAAGAATATGAAAATTTGGTGTACACCTTAACGGCAGTTGATGCTTTTAACCGAAATTTAGTAAAAGGGGTCATCGGGCATATTACAGAGTTTGAAAGCGGAAAAAATGCCATTGTAAAACTGAATAGTACCGATGGCAAGGAAGCCACTTTTGAGCTATTAGATGAAGGTAGAAAACAAAGCTTTAAGCTGGCTAAAAAAGAAGGCTTGCAAAAAGTGCATACGGCAATGGAAGATTTGTATGTAGAAAACTTGAATAAAAGCAAGGTGGTTTTGTCTAATGGAATTGTATTAGCTAAAGGCGATAAACTAAACCCATACTCTTATGCAGAAAAACTGCAAGAATTGATGATTCAAAAAGCCATCAAAAGCCATTTTGAAAAGGAGAAAGAACTATTGACAAGAGAAATAAAAATAAAGCCGCTAAGCTTGTTTTTTATTGATAACATTGCTGAATATAGAGAGAAAGACGGATACGTCCGGAAAACTGTTGAGAAATACATCAAAATTGAAGTCGAAAAATTACTTAAAACAGAAAAAAACAAGTTTTACAAAGCCTATCTTGAAAAGACATTGCAAGATATAAGCCTTACACACGCCGGATATTTCTCGAAAGATAATAGTGACAAGGATGAAGCCATAGAAAAAGAAATAAACGAGATATTACACGATAAGCAAGCCATGCTTGATTTAGATAATCCTAGACGTTTTATTTTTTCCAAGTGGACGTTGCGTGAAGGATGGGATAATCCTAATGTTTTTCAAATCTGTAAACTAAGAAGTAGTGGTAGCGATATTTCTAAATTGCAAGAAGTAGGTAGAGGTTTGAGACTTCCGGTCAATGAATATGGTAACCGGGTCAAAGATGAGCAGTTTTACCTGAATTATTTTGTCGATTTTACCGAAAGTGGTTTTGTGGATCAGCTAGTAAATGAAATCAATGAAAAGTCAGGGGCTATTTCGATAGAAGAAATTCCGGAGAAACTGAATGAAAGAATGATAAAAAAGATTTGCGAACTCTACGAAACGACGGAAGATGAATTGTTAGAGACTTTAGATGACAATAATGTTGTTACAAGAACAAATAAGTTCAAAGAAGGAGGCTTTGATTATATCAGACAAAATTATCCTAAAATATTTGAAGGAGTAGGCTCTAATAAAGTAAGAAAATCCACGGACAAGAAAAAACAAATCGGCATTCGGACAGAAAAGTACCCTGAACTAAAAGCCTTGTGGGAAAAGTTGAATGAAAAGGTGATTTTGGAGTACAAGTTTGACAATGAAGATGAATTTAAATTGCTTTTCATTAATTTTCTGAATGAGTACCAAGGGAATTTTACGATTGAAGGCATAAAAGAAAGAACCGCACAAATTGAGATAACGGATGACCGGGCGGAAGTTAGAGAAGAAGATGCCATATATGGCAATGAAATGATGCCCATTTCTACCATGAAATACAGCGATTTTCTAAAGGAATTGGCGAAAGTGCTAAACATCAATAGGAAGACCTTGCATCATTCCTTTGTTGAGTCTGCGGTGGATATAAATCAATTCCTGAATATTGCCACTGTTCGTATCATCAAGCAGAAATTTGAGAATTACTTGATGTACAATGCCATTGACAAGTTTGGTATTGAGTACCAAAAAGTGAGCAACGAAATTCATCCAACGAAATTCACAGACCCCAAAGGGAAAGTACTAAAAGAAATTTCGTCATCCGATATTGGGTTATTGTCCTTAGATGACAAGGTTGCGGACAGTTATTTTCTAAAGGAATTATTTTTTGATTCGGAGTTGGAAAAAGAGAATATTCAGGAAAATTTGAAAGAAGTAGTTGTTTTTACTAAAATACCCAAAAACTCGATAAAGATACCGGTTGCAGGCGGAAAAAGTTACTCGCCGGATTTTGCTTACGTTTTGAATTATAAAGATGAGTCAAAAAAGCTATTCTTTATTGTGGAAACGAAAAACACTGATGAAGAGAGTTTAAGAGATGAAGAAAAACAGAAAATAAGGCACGCCGAAAAGTTTTTTGGGGATGC
>JALVEE010000208.1 GCA_027008645.1 Saprospiraceae bacterium | reverse complement strand
GCTGTAGCCTGGTCATTGCTATTGTTTTACGTATTTGCATTGCAATGTATGAGTACAATTGCAGTGGTAAGAAAAGAAACCAATTCTTGGAAATGGCCTATTATTCAGTTTTTGTATATGGGAGCATTAGCTTATATGTCCAGCTTTGCTATCTACAATATTTTAAGTTAGGATATAGGTCACCACACTGTGATTCCCGCAAAGTCACGCAGAGGTAACCCAACGGGACGCAAAGGAAAAACACTTTTTTGGTTCCTAGCTGTACTTACTTAGCGAAACCTTGGAGTTCGCTGCGGGAAAATTAATAAAAGAGCTACGGTTAATAATAACAAGATCTTTCGCCTTTTCTAAATAAAGAATCACCATGATAAGCGAGTGTCTCTGACCTCGCTTCTTGCAAAAATGCACTAATCCTATGCTGATGTACAGGTTCTTTAACTATCAAGTAAGTTTATTTTTTATTATGTTCTAATACTCCAATCGAATCTCAAGAGGAGCATTTCAAGTTACTATTTTTTGAAGAGCAAATCCTTCTTTTTTATAGTTCTTCATCTTATCAAAAAGTGATTCAATATCATCATCTACAAGCAAGATATTCTTAGAGTAATCACCAAGAAATCCTTCAGAGATCATAGTGTTGAACATATCAAATATCGGATTAAAAAAGCCATTGACATTGAGCAATCCAATTGGGCCATCATGAACATTTAATTGACTAAGAGTAAGTACTTCAAAAAGCTCATCCAAAGTCCCAAAACCACCGGGAAGAGTAATATAAGCATCTGCCATCTCCATAATCACTTTCATTCGGGAAGCCATGTCATGAGTGACAATCATCTCATTCATATTTTGATGTGCCACCTCCAATTCTTTCAGATGCAATGGAATCACGCCAATACATTTTCCACCCAATTTAATCATCTCATCTGCCATAATCCCCATTATTCCGATACTACCGCCGCCATTAATCATGGTGATATCGTTTTCCACCAAATATCTTGCCAGTTGCTTAGCAACTTCACCATAGACATCATCTCTCCCCTGAGAAGCACCGCAAAACACCGCCACATTTTTTAATTTATTCATAAATTCAATTTTATGGAAAGCCAAAGATAAAAATAAAATTACATAGTGTCTGCACGGAAACAGGCAATTTTTTAAATTTAGATATTTATTATACAGATTTTGAATTTTTGCAATGATTTGATGCTCTTGCATCAATCACTTGTGAAAAAATCGGAATATGATGATAAGTATCAATTTAAAATTTGATGTGTTTTCTTGCAGACACTAATCATTCCATAATCTTTGCTGCTATTGCTGTAACTATGCTTCGAGGAGAAAACCTCTGAGACAAAACAAGTAAGCGATTTTTCAAACCGTGAATTGCAACTGTCTTTTTGTTCTTCATTGACTTATATACAAAATCAGCCAGGTCTTTGGAGTCAGGCTTGTTTTTAAATACCGCCTCATTTGCATTTGACACTTTGGCAAATTCTGATTGAGTTGCTCCCGGACAAATGGCGGTTACAGACACTCCTGTCCCTTTCAATTCAAAAGCAATCGCTTCCGAAAAACTCAAGACATAACTTTTAGTCGCAGCATATACGGCAAATTTTGGAATAGCTTGGAATGCCGCTGTAGAGGCGATATTGACAATATGCCCCGAGCCTTTTTTTATCATATCCTTTAGAAATAATTTGGTAAGCCTTGTGAGAGTGACCACATTTAGTAAAATCATATCCGTTTCTTTATCAATATCGGAATCTATGAATTTTTCATTAATTCCAAAACCTGCATTATTTATCAATACATCGATATCCAAACTATTATCTTTGATTTTATTGTAAAGCAAATCTGCACTTTCGAGTTTTGAAAGGTCTAAATTAAAAATATATACTTTCGAATTCCCATTTGCTTCAATTTCGTTTTTGATCGCTTCCAACCGCTCGATTCTTCTTGCGACCAGCACCAGATCATACCCATTGTTTGCAAAAACAAAAGCCGTTTCTTTACCGATTCCACTGGATGCACCCGTGATTAATACTGTTTTCATATTATATATTTACTAGTTTTTATTGAAATTTATTATTAATTTATACTATTATCAGCTTCAAATTGTTTTATTAAACCATTTTATAATAAAGAGAGACTGTTGGTTCTTAACCGCAGATTAACCCACATTATTCACAGGTTTTCGTGATGAGAGTTCAAAATACCAATAGTAAAGGGAAGCGCAAGAAATTTTTACCGAGTAAATGGACACCCATTTTTGAGGTATAAAATTTTTTAGCATTTCCTTTAATTGCAGGTAGTTTGAGCTCGTAATAGAAATACTTGTGAATAATGCGGGTTAAATCTCAAATTTTTCTCCTATATTTAAAATCTTTATATTATATTTTTCTTTTTTACTTTCAATTCTTCTTATTGGTTCACCTAAGGGTTCATCTGACAAATCATAAGTACCGTAGTGCATGGGAACAAATACTTTTGAATTTAAATCTTCAAACGCTTTAAGGGCTTCATCAGGATCCATGTGGGTTTCCTTCATTATATTAACCGGCATATATGCAGCTATTGACAATAGGCTATAATCAATTTCATTAAAATATTTACTTATTTCTTTAAAATGGTTTCCGTATGCGGTATCTCCGGAAAAGAAAATACTTTTTCCATTCGATTTTATAACAAAGCTTCCCCAAAGATATTGATTAAAATCCAAAATACCTCTTCTATTCCAATGCCTTGCAGGCATAAAAAATACTTCAATTTCTGATTTTGTTTTATATTTTTGATACCAACCTGCTTGTTGATACTTTACATTGTTATCTTCAAAAAATTCATTCATATCTAAAGGAATCAATGCTTCGATTTCAGGATTATTTCTAAATAATTGTTTCAAGGATTTTTTATCAAAATGGTCTCTATGTCCATGAGACAATAAAACATAATCTATACCTTTAAAATCCGATATAGCACAAGGTAAACCAGCAAGCCTTTTGATGAAAGTGATATCATAAAAAATGGGATCTGTAATAAAAGTAGTTCCATTTAATCTAATAAAAAAACTTGCATGACCAAGCCAAACTATCATATCATCCTTAGAACTAATGAACGAATTATCATTAATCACTTTTAGTTTATAGTTCTCTTCTTTTTTCTCTTTTGCCTGAGGATTTTTCGATAATTTCCATTTTAAAATATCCAAAGGCATAATTTGCCTATCCTTTCTCATGACACCATTCGTGTATTCACCACCAATAACAAGATTTCCTTTCCAATCCTTTTTAATTATTTCTAAATCCTTATTAAATCTGTATTCTTTCATTCCTTCTGGTTTTAAAAAGTAGTATATGGTATTCACAATAAAAAATCAACTCAGGGCTTTCAAACAAATTTCAACCAAGTTTTTTATATCTGCTTCGCCCAAAGGATTTTTAGTTACGATTTGTTTTCTTCGTAGTTCTACTAATTTAACAGGAAGTCCAAAAGTAATCATTATCACATCTTCCACATTTCGTAATTTGCTAATCTCTCCAGAATCAAATCCAATTTTTAGCAATTTTTTTCCTATTGACAAGAAATTATCACTTACTTCTTTTGGTTGTTCAAAATCGTGATCATGATCCATAAGAAAAATAAACGCTATCATTTCCGGTACATGCGTAAAAGTATCAACTAAAAACCTAAAACTTCCCTCCAAAATTGACTCTATCCTATTTTCTTTTTCAATTAGATTAAAAATGTGATTATGAAATATATTCATATTTTCAATAAAAAGACTTTTCACCAATTCCGATTTATTAGAATAATGCCGATATAAATATCCATCAGAAACTCCCGCTTCTTTTGCAATTAAAGCCACCGTTGCACTAGCATAACCTACCCTAGCAATTGTCTTTATTGCAGCAAATTTAACACTATCTAATTTTGTAAGATTTACCGGTCTCATAATTTATGAATGAATATTTATTCACAAATGTACTCTAAATTTTATTATAATAAAAGGAAATAAGGAATAAAAAAAACTTCATTACAACAGTTTCCAAACTTTGTGATTTTTCAGACAGAGCAAGGCAAAGTTAATATTAATGTTTATTTTAAAGACGAGACTCTTTGGCTTACTCAAAAGTTAATTGCGAATATCAATTCTGAAGATATTGATTCAGGTCCGATTATACTTGGCTTTGGAAGCGTAGCAACAATTATGAATGCTAAAGCGATGGCAACTTTAGATATCAAAGGAGCAAAATCAACTTGGAGTTTCCTGAATTTTATAGGCTTACCAATCAATCTATTTGGTAAGAAATATTACCTCTTGGGCAAAGAACCAATATACGATATCTTTTTACTTTGGATTGCAGTAGATTTGATATAAAAATACACCCAGGTGCATTTCATTTTTTCGCATTGTGAGTTCTATCCATTGATTATATGGAAAGATAAAATTTCCCCGACAGGGGATAAATGTGAATAACCGTGGGTGAAACCCGCGGTATCCGAACAAGTAGAGTACAACTCCGGAGGAGTTGAATATCCATACAACATAATAATTGATAATTGAACACCTTCGGCGTTCATATCCCCTCTCACATTTACCCCGCATTTCATACGGGGCTAATCATATTAAACCACTGTCGTGGTTTTGCTCTCTCATATAAACCAAGCATTTTATAAGAAAATGGCAATATTATCTTTCTTTTGATTTTATAGGGAAAGCGAAAAAATGAAATTCACCCCGGCGACTACTGATATTTTTATTATATTTGTAGTATGAATGATTATATTCAATAGAGTAATTCAAAGTCTTGGTTTCAAATAGTTTCAAGATGAAATAATATTGACATTATAGCTCTTAAGCTTTGTCACATTAAATGTACTATAATAATACATAAATATCCAAATAATAATCAGATGAATAAACTTGTAATAATTTTATTTTTTTCAATGGTAAGTTTTGTATCTTTTGCCCAAAATTGCATACCGGATTCAATTATATTTTCTAGACAAGGACAAATTGATTCATTTCCACTAAACTTTCCAAATTGTAAAGTAGTAGATGGTAGTATTATTATAACTAATAGGGTTTTTAATCTTGATAGTCTTATACAATTAAAATCAATAGGAGGTAATCTGCATATTCAATTTTGCGATACTTTAAGCAATTTGAAGGGATTGGATAGTCTTGCTTCAATTAAAGGATAGTTGAAGATTTTAAGTAATAAATCGCTAAAATATTTGAATGGGTTAGAACATCTTAACAAAGTAGGAGCAAAATTAATAATTGCTAATAATGACTCTTTAGCTACAATATCTAACTTTCCTAAAATTAGATCCATACATCTGAATCTAGTTATCATTTATAATAAATCCTTAAAAAAGATAAGTGATTTCAATAATTGTATTTCTGTTCCTTGGATTACTATTGGGTTTAATAATTCTCTCGATACGATAAAATCATTTAGTAATATCAAAAAAATTAGTCATTTCCTTGACATTTCAAATAATCCAAAATTAAAAACAATTTCAGCTTTTGATAGTTTGAAAAAGGTTGAAACACTTCTAATATATAGTAATGATTCCTTGATTACTTTGCCCGAATTTAGAAATTTCACTTCTTTCAGTGATTGTTTGATAGAAAATAATTCATCTTTGACAAATCTAAATTGGCTAAGAAACATAAAAGAAATTAATTACAATGGAAATCATAGTAGTGTTATTAAAGTAGTAAATAATAAATCTTTGTCAGATATACGTGGATTAGAAAACACAAAAATTTCACTCACAGGTGCTAGGATTCATTTTTACTTTGAAGATACTATAATAAACAACAATTTACAAAAAATAAGAAAAAAAATTGAATTTAAAGGAATAGAGTTTTATAATAACAAAAATCTTTCAGAATGCGATATAAAAAGTATTTGCGATTTCATCCCTGATTCAAGATTTAGCTTATTTATACGCGATAATAAAAGAGGATGTAACTCGAAAGAAGAAGTTTCAACCGCATGCAATTCACCTGTTGATTGCACAGAATTAATCGATCCAATACCCGGTTCAACAAATATTAATATTGATAAAAAGCTTTTATGGAAATCTGTTGACAATGCATTGGGGTATAAATTATCCATTTCAACTGATGTTGAAAACATCTATTTAATAAAAGACTTTGATACAGGTTCGGACACAACTTATTCTTACCTCTATTTGCCTTGCAATAGTGATATTTATGTAAAAATAATACCATATAATAATGAAGGAAATGCTATGGGATGTTTTGAGGAAAAATTTTCCACAGGCTCTTTTGACTCAAATATCACTTCCACAAATGAAACTGCGCTAAACGCAAATAACGGAACAGCAACTTGTAATCCGAATCATGGAAAAAGTCCTTACCATTATTTATGGAGCACAGGCGAAACCTTAAATTCAATAAAAGACTTATCACCCGGAAAATATTTTATTACTATATCCGATTCAAATAATTGTATTACTATAGATTCGGTTGAAATCAATAAATTCATATGCCCGGATTTAACAATAATTATGGATACATTTGATGTGTCTTGTAATACTCAATGCGATGGATTCCTTGAAATCAAAGAAATATCAAATGGTGTAACCCCCTTTACATATTCGTGGAGCACGGGCAAAAAAACAGCAAAAATCGACAGTTTATGCTCTGGAAATTACAGAGTGACGGTATTGGATGGCAAGAATTGTAGTGTTTACGGTTCATATTCCATTAATGAACCGGAAATATTATTAGCAAACGCTACTTCAACTGACGAGACTGCAAATGGCGCAAATGATGGCACGATGCAATCCAATCCTAGCGGAGGAACAAAAGATTATACTTTTAGCTGGAGTACAGGCGACACAACACAAGCTATTTCAGGATTATCTCCCGGCTCATATTTCCTTACTGTCATGGATGCAAACGGATGTGTAGCGTTTGATACTGTTAAAATTAAAGAATTTACTTGCCCCAATCTTGAAATAGTTTCACAAACTTCCAATATTAGTTGTTTCAATGCTTGCGATGGAAAAATTGAGGTACAAAATGTACTTAATGCCGAATCGCCATTGCAATACAAATGGAGCAATGACTCAACTTCTCCTGTCATTTTCAATCTATGTGCCGGAGATTACAGCGTCACAATCACCGATGCAAAAAATTGCGAAGTTAGCCAAAACTATACATTGACACAACCGGATGAAATCACTATTATCATTGATAGTACAAGGGATATAAGATTAGATCCACTTGGATACATTGCTATTAGTACAAACGATAATGGAAATTATGTTTTCTCATGGACAGGACCGGATAATTTCTCGGCAAACACCGAATATTTGGACAGTTTGAGTAGTTTTGGATGTTACACATTGACAGTAACAGATACAGTCACAAATTGCAGTACTGACACTACAATTTGCTTAGAAGACAGGACTGCAACTTTTGATTTGGAACTAAATAATATCAATATTTATCCGAATCCCACAAAAGGTGTTTTTATTATAGATTTTAGCGATACGAAATTGAGTCAAGCAGAAATCACAATATTCGATATAGCTGGTAAAAAACAATTGATTATTGATAAAAAATCAGACGATAATATTCTAAAAGTAAAATCCCAAGTCCTTAATGGAGGTTTATATATAATCAGGATTAAATCGGCAAAATCAGGAACGGTATTTAGGAAAATATTATTTAATAAATAGGGAAGAAATCACTATTACTTCGTGCAGTTTCCCCCTAACTTCACATAGTCTTCAAAAAAACCGGGATATGATTTATTGATGCTCTCCGAATTTTCTATCTCGATATTTCCTGCCGCTTTTAGTCCTAATATAGCCATTGCCATCGCTATTCTATGGTCATTATGGGAATATGCCTTGCCTCCCATAGGCTTTCCCCCTTGGATAATCATAAAATCTCCATCTTGTACTACCTTTATACCTAATTTCTCAAACTCTGTTTTAATTGTATCGTATCGATTGCTTTCCTTATGCTTTAGTCGGGAGACACCCTTGATTTTACTTTTCCCTGAACAATATGCAGCCAAAACCGCTAATGGGGGAAACAAATCGGGGGCATCCGTCGCATCAAATTCAAATGCACTGAGTTCATTTTTTTTGACAAAAACACTGTTTTTCTCCTTAATCACCTCAGCTCCTACATGCCCCAAAACATCTAAGATAGCTCTATCTGATTGCTTTGATTTTGGATTTATCCCATTTATCTTTACCGATCCACTAATTGCAGCACCGACTAAGTGAAATGCAACCCCACTCCAATCTCCCTCCACGGTAAATTCGGCACGGGACAATATACTGTTTCCCGGAATAAAAAATCGTTTGTAGCCATCGTTCTCTATTCTTGCCCCAAAGGCAGCTAATACGCATTTTGTAAGATCGATATAGGGCTTTGACTTAAGATTTTTCACTTTTATCTCAGAGTCTTGTTTAGCTTTAGACAAAGCGATGAGTAGTCCTGTAAGCAATTGCGACCCTGCACTCAAATCCAGTTCAAAACTATAATTGGTGATTTCTCCCTTAATTTCTAAAGGTAAATATCCACCATTGTGTTTAACCTCTAAACCCAATTTTTCCAAAGCATCAATCACTGTATTCATCGGTCTATTCAGCAAAGAGCCCTTGCCGGTAATAGTGATATCTTCCTTAAACAATCCGGCAATGGGAGCAAACATTCTCGCACTTAACCCTGATTCTCCTACATTCCAAACATTGTGTTTAGGGGTTTTCGCAGGATTAACTACCACAGAATCACCTTTGATATTTACATCACAACCCATAGCCTCACAAACTCCGAGAGCAGCCATTGAATCATTGCTCTTGTCCATATTTTTTATCACAGTCGGAGTATCCGAAAGAGCTGCCAATGCGATAACCCTTTGCATTATACTTTTTGACGGATTTGCACTAATTTCCCCTTTATACTGCGAAGGTTTTACTGTAGTCTTCATACAATCTTTTTGCTATTTTTAACGAACTTGATTTTTCCGTATTGATAATCAAATCGGAAACTTTGAAATATCTATTTTTTCTTTCTTCAAATAAATCTGTCAGTACTTTCAACACGTTTTTCCCTTTTAATAATGGTCTCTTTGCAATGCTTATTCGTGATTGGCATTCCTCCGGAGATGCATACAAAAGTATATTCCAAGAGTTTTTTCTCAAGATATCGATATTATCATCTCTTTTGATGATTCCACCCCCTGTTGCTACGACAATATTATCCTCTTGAATTGTATCGCTCAACGCTATTGTTTCCAATTTTCTAAAATAATCTTCCCCCTCGGTTTTGAATATTTCCGTTATGCTCATTCCCGCTTTTTGCTCGATTAAATTATCTATATCACAAAATTTATAATTGAGCAATTCTGCTAAATATTTCCCCACCGACGACTTCCACGAGCCCATTGGACCTACAAGCGCAACTCTCTTGGATTTAAACCGGATTTGAGCTATATCCTCTTCGGTTATTTCAATTTCACCATCTTTAAAACCGGTCATCAACTCATACGATTTTTTGCCTTGCTCTATCAACCATTCAAACCCGTCAATATATTCACAATTATATTTTTTTGCAATGTTTTCCAAAGGTCTGGTTTTGTAATTTGCATCAAAAACAATCGATCCGGTATTAATATTTAGACTATTAAAAATATCTATCCATACAGGAATTGTATTTATTATTATATCATAATCCACAACATCAATCTTATCAAACTCAATAGCCTTAACATCGTGATTAAGCACAATATGCCGTATTTTATCCACGGTTCTATTTGCTATGTATATATTGGAAAAACCCATTTTTTTTAATGCCAAAACAACTGCTCTGGCAGCTCCGCCTCCTCCCAAAACCAATACTGTTTTATCCAAAGAAACCTTGCGCTTTTTTAAGGGGCTGAATACTCCAAAAACATCAGTATTATAAGCAATGCTCCTTTTTTTTTCAAAAATAATAGTATTGGCTACATTCAACAAGTTTACTTCTTCTACCTTATCATCAACCATTTCCAATATATCTTGTTTAAAAGGAGCAGTAACATTTATCCCTTTCAAATCAAACCCTTTGACCAAACTGTCCAAATCACCAATATCATTCAATAATATCCTTGAATACCAAAATCCATTTTTATCATCCAAATATTTGGAAAAAGATACCGGACTAAAGCTATGAGAAACCGGATTTCCTACCACTGCAAAATTCTTTTCTACCATCTATAACTTAACAATTTTATAAGAGAAATATTTATTTCCTTGCTTTAATTTCAAAAGATAAATTCCTGGAAGCCCTATATTCTCCATATTTAGAGTGGAAGATATTTGCCCCCTGATTTTTTTAGAAAAAACAACTCTGCCGTATAAATCCAAAATCTCCAATCTGGTAATACCGGAAGCATCCAAATTTTCAATAAAGATAATATCTCTAACCGGATTGGGATATATTTTAATATTATCAAACAAATAGTCTTTCACGGAAACATTACAATCTGTTTTGAAATCAATACCGTCGATAAAATACCTTTCGATATCCGAACAGTAAGGAGCAAAATTTACCGTATAATCGCTACAGGTGTCCAAAGCGGTGAAAACATAGGATGTGTCTTCAACAAATTTTTCAACACCTTTAGACAAGACATCATCTTCTCTTTTGAGATTGATATAGAAATGCGGTAAGTTATCGGGATTATCCCATTTCAATTTTACAAAGCGACCACCTACATCAACCGTATCAAGTTTTATTTTATTAACAGCACATCCTGCAATAGTATCGAGAAACACACAATAATCTTCATATTCCCCATAATCATTATCTTGTAAATCACATGGGTCTTCTTTTTTATTTGATATAAGCAAAACCCTTAGATTAGTTTCTCCAACCTTGTCTATTTCAGGCATTGTGAATCCAAAATCAACATGATCTTTTTGTTGTGTTGCATCTGTAACAAGCAACTCATCTGCTGAAAAAACGCTATCAGAATTCATATCAATCCAAAGGTAAATGGAATCATTATAAAAAACACTTCTATACCCTATATCCATTTTCACCGAATACTTTTGACCTGACACAAGTTTTATCGCCTTAGAATCGGTAAAAATACCTTTACCACCGATATCAGAGCCGCTTGTATTGCTAAAACCATCAATTGAAAAGCGTTCTATCCATTCATCATGATTATTTATTTCATTATAACAATAAACATTTTTCTTACAATCAATACACTCATCTCCATACAAAAACACAGAAGAGCTATTTGATAATGAATCTTCACAAACCGAACGAAGTACTACAGCGTATTTACCGCAATCAGACTCAATATCCATATCAATAAAATTATCTGTTGTTTTTACTACATTCCAAATGGGATGTGACCAAAATTTTGAATACACATTATACTCTTTGGCAGCCAATATATTTCCCCATTCCAAATGAAGTTTTGAACCGATAAGTTCAGATGATAATAATTTAGGTGCAACACAACAACCATCAGTTTTTACATGTACCGTATATCCGTATTTCCCGTCATCACAATCTTTTTTTAATGCAAAATAATAATCAGTACAATAATTCAGGCCGGTCAGAACATAAGGACTATCAATATTTTTGACTTCTGTCCATTCCCCGTTTTCGGTTTTATATTTTAGTGTATAATTTGACTCCGGATCATAGTCATCCCATGTTATCTTGAAAATATCACCACCTATTGTATCAATCTTGATTAATGCGGGCGGCGCACAATTATCATCATATTTGCTCAATTCTATCAATGAATTATTAGCATTGAGCACTCCCTCGGTCACGGTTATATTCTCAAGGCTTTCATTGTGTACAACCCCTTTCAAAATAGCATCTTTTGCCATTAAAGCAGTTTGAAAAGGATGTGATTTGACATAATCTCCAATTTTATCACCACCTGAATAAATCAATCCCATCACTCCGGTCACATGAGGTGTCGCCGCAGATGTCCCACCAAAAGCCCCATATCCATTATTTGGTTTAATCGAATATGTATTCTCTCCGTATGCACCTAAATCAATACTTTTTTTGCCATAACCGCAACTGTGATACTTCAAATTGTTTTTATCCATATTGGTCACGGTAATAAGAAAATCGCTGGGACATGTCGAAGGCATATCCCCCCTAAGTTCAACATCCTTATTAGAATTGGTCGTCGCCCCTACGCTAATTACTCCTACTTGACCCATAAAATCATACATTGAACACCAAATAGGAAAATCCTCCGCTTTTCCATTGTCAAGACCAAAGGAATTATTGGTAGCGACAATAAGTGCCCCTTTTGCACCGTCAGTATCGTTATAAAGCTTTCGCATAGTATAAACATAAGAATACGCCGCTAAGAGATTTGCTTCGTCTCCCGAAATCGGTACAATCAATAATTTCACATCCCAATTAATTCCTGAAATTCCCTTGCCGTTATTGCCTTTGGCTCCGATTATTCCTGCAACTGAGACACCATGACTCATACCGTCAATATCATCAGTTTCAAGCAGAGGATTCCACCCTCGATAATCATCAATGTAACCGTTATTGTCATCATCAATACCATTATCCTCTATTTCATTTCTATTGACCCATAGATTGTCAATCAAATCTTCGTGATGTGAATCAACTCCGGTATCCAATATACATATCACAATCGTATCTCCATTTTTTGTCACTCCTCCTGTGGTTTTCTCCCAAGCCAAATCAGCATCTATATCCGCATTTTGTGCCCCCCCCGTTTGTCCTGTATTATTGAGCGACCATTGTTTTTTAAACTTAGGGTCATCAGGTATCGCTCTAAGATCTATTTTGTGATTAAATTGAGCTCTTTCAACTCCGTCAACACCGCTTAAAAACCCGATTATTCCCCTTAGGTTTTTATTCCTTTTATCAAATTCAAATTTCCAAACGTTTACAGGAGTTTTACAAATCCTGTGTATTATTATTCTCCCGCTAATATCATTATTCCTTTTTATCTTATACATGATATCCCGGGCATTTGCCTTTTGATCAAGTTGCAGTAAAAGACTATTATCTATGATTTCTTGTGCTTTGGCAGTACCAAAAAGCAGGATTAAAATAGTCAATTTAGAGAAAAATTTTTTAAAACTCATAATAGATTTTTTGTAGTGACTTCAAGAAAACAAGCATTAATATCCTTAAATAATTTCAGTTGGATTCTTTCAGATTTATATTTCTTTCGATAATCCAACCATTTTCTTAAAACCACAATTTAATGTCAATATACATCATAACGTAAATCTAAAAAAAAATGTAGTTACTCCAAAATAATAAATACAATTATTGACCAATATTCTTTCTTTTAACAATATTACAAACCAAAACACAACTTAATTTTGTTCCAAACGTTCTTTTTTTTCATAAATAGACTTAAATATGAGCAAAAAAATTCAAGCATGGATTGTATTCGTTTCTTTAATGTCAATTGTATCTTCCGGTTGTTTTAAAGATGAGATTTATACGGGAACAGATGTAGAATTAAGATTTTCTACTGACACTTTGACATTTGATACTGTTTTCACAACCGTAGGCTCAGCTACAAAAATATTCAAAGTCTATAATGACAAGGACAAAACCATTAAAATAAACAGTATAAGCATTGAAAACAACAAAAACAATCAGTTTAGACTCAATATTGACGGACTCAGTTCAAACTCTGCAAAAGACATTGAAATAGGTCCAAACGATTCTATTTATATTTTTGCCGAAGCAAATATCAATCCTGACGCTCCATTATCGATAAGCCCTTTTGTCATCGAAGACCATCTTGTTTTTAATACCAATGGCAATGAACAAAAAGTTTTGCTTGAAGCTTGGGGACAAAATGCCAACTATATCACCGGCAAAGGCAAAGGAAAACATTTCTTGACAACTTGTGATATGGGAGAAATGGTTTGGGACGACCCAAAACCATATGTAATCTACGGCTCTTTACATATCGATAGCTGTACATTAAAACTACCGGCAGGGACAAGAGTATATATTCATGGGGGTATTGCCAAGACTGAGGACAATAATTTTTACTATGACGGAAATTTGTATTTTCATAAAAATTCACGCCTGATTACCGAAGGTACTGCTGAAAACCCTGTAATAATCCAAACAGATAGACTTGAGCAAGAGTATCAAGACATCAATGCTCTTTGGTATGGAATAATATTCAGATCCGAGTCTAAAGGTTCCGAAATTGTTCATACGACAATCCAAAATGCTACAATCGGCTTATATCTGGACTCACTTGCAAGCGTCAGCTTGAAATCTACTAAAATTTGGCATATTGGGGCGGTAGGTATATTGTCCAATCACGCGACTCTTAACGCCGAAAACTGTCTGATAGCGGATATTGGTGGATATAATGTAGTCGCCGATTACGGTGGTAAAATCAATATGACTAATTGTACTATATACAATAATAATAAAGACGATGCATTGGTATTAAAAAACTATAAATGTCTTGACGCAGATTGCAATGAAATCGATGTATTCCCCTTAGAAGCAAATTTCCAAAACTGTATTGTGTACGGAACAAATCAAGATGAACTATTATTGGCTAATGCTGATAAAGACAATAGTGATATATTCAAATACCAATTTGATAATTGCTTGGTTAGTGTCCTTGATATTTTAGAAAACAAGCAATATCCTGACTTTTTTGACCATACTGAAAACAGTATAAACGGAGCAGGAGAAAATAACCTCTTCCTCGATGTCAATGAATATGATTACAGACCGGACACAATGGCAATCGTCATTGACAAAGGGAAATATTTATCTGACTTGACTGAAGATATAGACGGACTCCCGAGAGATTCAAGCCCTGATATCGGATGCTATGAATTTCAAAAATAGCTTGGATGCATTTTATAAGTAATACACCTCATTCATTTTGCCAAATCATCAAAATAGTATTTAGCCAAAATTACTATAAGAAATCAATGCCTTTTATGCTCTAAATTAATTTTTCCCCGTATATTGCATATTCTTTTAAAGCATGGGAAAATCTTTGGACTATATCAAACGCCCGATCGAGAAAGAACTCATTGAGTTTGAGGACTTTTTCAAAGAATCAATGAAAAGCAATGTCGCTTTATTGAACAAAATCACCTATTATATCTACAAAAGAAAAGGAAAGCAAGTGAGACCGATGTTTGTTCTTCTTGCAGCAAAAATGGTGGGAAACATAACTAAAGATACATATTCAGCAGCTGCTTTGATAGAACTTCTACATACAGCCACATTGGTACACGATGATGTCGTTGATGATGCGAATAGAAGAAGAGGATTCTTCTCGGTTAATGCGCTTTGGAAAAACAAAATTGCAGTTTTGGTAGGCGATTATCTCTTATCCAAAGGGCTTTTGCTTTCTGTTGAAAACGAAAGATTTGATTTTTTAAAAATATTGTCAACCGCAGTAAAGATGATGAGCGAAGGAGAATTGCTCCAAATGCAAAAAGCAAGAAAGTTGGATATTACCGAAGATGTATATTTTGATATAATAAAACAAAAAACAGGTTCACTTATATCTTCCGCCTGCGCAATTGGTGCTGCATCTGCAACCGAGGATAAAAAAATAATAGAAAAACTCCGTGATTATGGAGAAAAAATAGGCATCGCATTCCAAATGAAGGATGATCTTTTTGATTATGGAGAGGATGAAATAGGCAAACCAAGAGGCATTGATATCAAAGAAAAGAAAATGACCTTGCCCTTGATTTATGTTCTCAACAAAGTATCAAAAACTGAAAAAAAATGGATTATTAATATCATAAAGAATCATAATACCGATAAGAAAAAAGTGAATGAACTTATTGATTTTATCCGTGAAAATGGCGGAATGGAATATACGATAAACAAAATGAAAGAGTATAAATCTCAAGCGAATGCCATCCTGGACACTCTACCTGATAACGAGGGGAGACAGGCTCTCTATCAATTATCCGAATTTATTATCAATAGAAATAAATAGTGTCGGGTCGAATACACATCAAATTTGAAATTGATTCTTATTGTCATCTTTAGCCTTTTTTACAAGTGATTGATACAAAGGCATCAAATCATTGCAAAAAGCCAAAATCTGATCAATAATTATCTGAATTTCAAAAATTGCCTGTTTTCGACCAGGCACTAAATAGAAAAAGACCAACCTGCCGGTTAGTCTTTCCAAGTTTATTAAAATTCGTTGAGTTTATAATTTTAGTCAAGTGACTGATTTTCTGCTTTTGCTTTCTTTACAAATTCAGAGTATTCTTCCGTTGACATTCCGTCAAATACGAAATCTATCGGATTAATCGCTTTCCCTTTGTAATGTACTTCATAGTGACAGTGGGGAGCAGTTGAAGAACCTGTACTTCCTACGAGACCAATAGTTTGACCTCTAACAACCTTTTGCCCTTTCTTTACTAACACTTTTGACATATGGCCATATAAGGTTTCATATCCATATCCGTGATCTATTACTACATGAAGACCGTATCCGGTTCTCTTTCGTATTATTGCTTTCACTACTCCATTACCGGTTGCTTGTATATGAGTCCCCTTGGGAGAAGTAAAATCAATACCTTTATGAAACTTCTTTATATGATAAATAGGATGATCTCTATATCCAAATCCGGAAAGGTATGATATTTTTCTCTTAAGTTTGTCTTCCCTAATAGGCTTAATAGAAGGGATTGATGCCAATCTATCAGCTCTAAGAGCTGCCAATTTTTCCAATGTATCCAATGATTCATTCTGCAACTCAATTTTCCTTTCCAATTTTTTCACCTTATCCAAAGTTTCTTTTACCAACTCTGTATTGCTCGAATAATTCATTATCCCCTTGTACTTCTTATAACCTCCTGTACCTGAATTCCACAATGTCTGATCCAGAGGATCTATTCCTAATATAACACGGTGTACTTCTGCATCTCTTTCCTGAATATTATCTATTTCTTTAGTCAAATTTGTCAAATCCATTGATATCGCTTCCAAAGTATAATTGGACTTTTTCAATTCCTCTTGTAATTTTTTCTCCTTTGGAGTAGTTATAAAACTCGAGCTTACCATCAAAAGTAGCAATGAGGTGAAAATCACTGCAGTTGACCAACCTGCCACTCTGAGCAACCTATCTTTCCAAGATAACTTTATCTCTTCGTAAGACAGGGTTTTGGGGTTATATTTAAATTTTTTTCTTTCCATACGCTTTCCCTTTGTAAAACAGCTAAATTGTATTACTAATCGGTAGAAATATTATAGATATGTTCGTGGTATTCGTCTATTTCGGACGCAAAGTTAATAATGAAAATCGATTTTTCAAAATAAAAGCTAATTATTTTGAAAAAATCCTTATTTAAAAATTATATTTGTATTTTATTCAACTAAGGTAATTTACAATAGTTATATATAATAAAAAACATAAATATATTAAACATTAAATAATAATATGAAATCGAGTGATATTAGAGAGAAGTTTTTAGATTTCTTTAAAAACAAACAGCATAAAATTGTACCGTCTGCTCCATTGGTAAACAAAACAGATCCGACTTTGATGTTTATCAATGCCGGGATGAATCAATTTAAGGATTATTTTTTAGGCAACTCTGTCAGTCCGGCTAAAAGAATAGCAGATACTCAAAAATGTCTGAGAGTTTCAGGCAAACACAATGATCTCGAGGAAGTGGGGATTGATTCCTATCACCACACTATGTTTGAGATGTTAGGAAACTGGTCTTTTGGGGATTATTTCAAAAAAGAGGCTATTGAATGGGCATGGGAACTACTGGTTGATGAGTATGGATTGGACAAAGACCGCTTATATGTTACAGTATTTGGTGGAGACAAAAAAGACAAACTAAGTAGAGATTCCGAAAGTGCGGATATTTGGTCAAATCTTATTTCCAAAGACAGAATTTTGGATTTTGACAGAAAGGACAATTTTTGGGAAATGGGAGAAACCGGCCCTTGCGGTCCTTGCTCTGAAATACATTATGATCTTAGACCGGAGTCAGTCAGAGTACATACTCCAGCACAAGAATTGATAAATAAAGACCACCCTCTTGTGATTGAGATTTGGAATCTTGTGTTTATTCAATATAACAGGATAATGGACGGAAGCTTACAAAATCTTCCTGAAAAACACGTTGATACCGGTATGGGTTTTGAAAGATTATGTATGGCCATTCAAGGCAAATACTCCAATTACGATACAGATTTATTTACTCCATATATAGAATATCTTGAAAAAATAACAAAAAAGAAATACACTTCCAGTTATGCTTTGGATGCAAAACAAGATATCGCTTTTAGGGTAGTTGTAGATCATATCAGGGCGGTAGCATTTGCTATTGCCGATGGCGAATTGCCGGGAAATACCGGTGCAGGATATGTCATAAGGCGTATATTAAGGAGAGCTGTAAGATATTATTATACATTTTTGGACAGAAAAGAACCAATTATGTTTACAATGGTAAATATGCTTGCAGAAACATTTAAGGATATATTCCCCGAACTTGATATGCAAAAGGATTTTGTGGCTAATGTAATATTAGAGGAGGAAAATTCATTTCTAAAAACTCTGGAGTCCGGACTAAAAAGACTAGATAACCTGCAAGTAAAAAACAAAACTATCTCAGGACAAGATGCATTTGAATTGTATGACACATATGGTTTCCCTATTGATTTAACCAGATTGGTAGCTGCCGAAAAAGGTTTGTTTGTAGATGAAGAAGGATTTGAAAAAGCCCTCCAAGAACAAAAAAACAGATCCAAAGATGATGCTAAAATAGAAAGAGGGGACTGGGTTCAACTAAAACCCGATAGTAATATTGAATTTGTAGGTTATGATCAAAACGAAGTCGAGAATACTCATATAATCAAGTATAGACGGATTAAACAAAAAAATAAATACATCTTCCAAATAGTACTTCAAAAAACACCGTTTTACGCTGAAGGTGGCGGACAGGTAGGAGATACCGGATTACTGTTATTTGAAAATGAAAAAATCAGGGTAGAAAATACAATCAAAGAAAATGATTTGATTATCCATTTGACAGATAAATTGCCCCAAAAACCAGAGTCAACCTTGAAAGCGATAATCGATGTAAATAGAA
Source organism: Saprospiraceae bacterium (assembly GCA_027008645.1). Lineage (GTDB taxonomy): Bacteria > Bacteroidota > Bacteroidia > Chitinophagales > Saprospiraceae > JADJGA01. The sequence continues at coordinate 7,524 of JALVEE010000208.1, read as the reverse complement.
GAAGACTTATCGAGAATAATCATACAGCGACTCACTTGCTTCAAGCTGCTTTGAAAAAAGTGCTCGGTGACCACGTACAACAAAGAGGCTCTTTGGTAAATGAAAAATATTTGAGATTTGATTTCAGCCATTTCAAGAAACTTAGTGATGAAGAGATAGCAAAAGTAGAAGAGATAGTCAATGCCAAAATACGCGAGAATATCAGCAGAAAAGAAGACAGGCAAATCTCAATAGAAGAAGCAAAAAATACAGGAGCTATGATGCTTTTTGGCGAAAAATACGGCGAAAAAGTACGAATGATTACTTTTGACAATGAATACTCTATAGAATTGTGTGGTGGTTGTCATGTTGCAAATACCGGTAGTATCGGATTTTTTAAAATAATAAGTGAAAATGGAATAGCCTCAGGAGTACGACGGATAGAAGCGATTACTTCGATAGAAGCCGAAAACTTTATCAAAAGAGAGCTTGAAGAGTTGAAAGAAGTCAGGGCATTGTTCAAAAACAACCCTCAAAATGTTTCAAAATCCGTTTACACCAGCTTAATGGAAAACAAACAAATCAAAAAAGAACTTGAAAAATTAAAATCCGAACAAGCATCCGGTTTTAAGGATAAGCTAAAAGATAAAATAGAAGAAATTAAAGGAATCAAAGTACTTAGGACTATCGTACCTTTTGATGATAGCAAAACAGTAAAGACTTTGGCATATAATCTTGAAGAAGAAATGAAGGATATCATTATCGCTTTTGGGTTTGAATCCAATGGAAAACCCCAGCTAATGGTGATAATAAGTAAAAATTTGGTAGAAAAAGGATATAATGCCGGGACGATTGTCAGAGATATCGCCAAAGAAATACAAGGAGGAGGCGGTGGTCAACCATTCTTTGCAACTGCAGGTGGAAGAAACGTAGCGGGACTCCAAAAAGCACTTGATAAATTAGAAGCATTGCTTTAATTAACAAGTTACACATTTAATAAATTCTGGGCTTTTGCCCTATAACACAAAAAGGATTATGAAAAAAGTATTCGCTTTAATTATTGTTGTATTATTTGCCGGAAACATATTAGCACAAGAAAGAAATTTTGAAAAAGACCTTTTCCCCAATAGAACTTCATTAGATTACCGGGGCATACAAATGGCAAGTTCCAACACCAATAATTATGATTTGAAGCATTATACATTTGAATTGAATGCAGATCCAAATGTATCATATATATCAGGAAATGTAACCGCTAATTTCCTTGTCACAAAAGAGAATACTAATCATATTTACTTTGATTTTAATTCAGTAATGACAGTTGATAGCATAAAATACCACAACCAAATAGTAAGCTCGGATTTTTCAGGAACTTATGAACTAAAAGTTGATTTACCAACAAAACTGATCAAAAACTCAATGGACTCGATTACCATTTGGTACAGGGGCAATCCATCTTCTTCCGGCTTTGGTTCATTTGCCACTGAACGGCAAAGCTGCAATAGCTCAGAAAAAGCATTGTGGACACTATCAGAGCCATATGGAGCCAGAGATTGGTGGCCTACAAAGCAATCCTTAAACGATAAAATAGATAGTATCGATATGTATGTTACAACTCCAACCGGTTATAAGGTTGGAAGCAATGGTCTATTGAAATCTGTAATCAAATCAGGCGATAAATTGACACATCATTGGAAACACAATTATCCGGAGCCTGCATATCTCATCGCAATTGCAGTATCCAATTATAGTGAATACATCGATTGGGTACCACTTGACAATGGAGATTCATTGATGGTTTTGGAATATGTCTATCCATGTAATATTGACGATGCCATAGCAGGAACAGCAACCATTATTCCCACAATGCAATTTTATATAAGTTTATTTGGCAATTACCCATTTGACAAGGAAAAGTACGGACATGCCCAATTTGGTTGGGGTGGTGGAATGGAGCATTCATCAATGACATTTGTATCAGGATTTAATCACAGCTTACTCGCCCATGAATTGGCACACCAATGGTTCGGGGATAAAATAACATGTGGCAGTTGGCAAGATATATGGTTAAATGAGGGCTTTGCTACCTATTTGGAAGGATTGACATATGATTTTGACAGGCAACCATATTATTGGAATTTATGGAAAACCAATAATAGGTATAGAGCATTATCTTCGGATCACGGGTCGGTTTTTGTAGATGACACATCAAGTGTAAACAGGATATTCAATGGAAGATTGAGCTATGCAAAGGGAGCTTACCTATTGCATATGCTAAGATGGAAATTGGGGGACAGTGATTTTTTCAAGGCATTGCACAATTATATAAACGACCCTGAATTGGCTTATAACTATGCCAGAACCATAGATTTGCAAAAGCATCTTGAAGAACAAAGCGGTCAAGACCTCACTGAATTTTTCAATGATTGGTTATATGGTAGAGGTTATCCGACCTATTCATTCAAATGGTGGTACAATACGGAGGGAAGACTTTTCATTCAAGTAAATCAGACACAATCAGATAATTCAGTAGATTATTTCGAAATGCCTGTTCCTGTTCAATTGCTGGGAGAGGAGAAGGATACGATCTTGGTACTTAATAATACAAAGGATGGAGAAGTATTTGAATTTGACCTGGGCTTCAAATCAGATGACTTTATCTTAGATCCTGATATGTGGTTATGTGCCAGATTTGCTTCTGCCGATTATGTAGGAACTCAAGAAATAGGAGTATCAAATAATATATCTGTTTTTCCAAATCCTGTAAATGAATACGTAAATATCGACATTGATAATTCAATACTTATTAAAAACATATCCATTTTTGATATCAATGGGAGAAAAGTATTTGACAAATATTTCAAGCAAAAAACAAACAATATAGAAATTTCCACAAAAGATTTTGATAGCGGTATATATATCCTGAAACTTATATCCGACAAAGGAGTTTATTCCAAAAAGATACTAAAGCAATAGGAAAACCATTATCACGAATAATGCGGATTTAAATAAAAAAAAAGCTCGAAACAATTATCACACTGCTATTTAATTCGCAAAATCGTATAAATTCAAAATAATTCTTTATTTATGGGATTTCGGGATTTGATGCTACACAAATAATTTTTGTAGTGCATACAACAATGGTTAAAACTCAATTTTTTGGAATCATGAAATATTTACAATTTATTATTATAGTTTTTATTGCATTTAATAACATGAAAACAATAAATGCCCAAAAAACAACTAATCAAAAAAGTTGGAAATTTTTCACAAAAACTCTTTACAAATACAATAGCCAAGGAAAACTATCGGAAGAAATAAAATATAAGTGGGATTACCGGAATAATAAGTTTTCTCCCACGAGAAAAAAACAGTATCTTTATGACTCATCCGGTGTAAATACCACACATTATTTAGATTGGAATTCTTATAAGAAGAAGTGGATTGAAGATGATAATTATTATCAATTTTTTGATTTAAATGGTAATTTGATATATGAAGAATACATATACACCAGTGAAAAGAGATTATTTTCGTGGCAAAAATCAAGTAGAAGAAATAATTATTATAATCACAGTGGTAAAATGATAAAAAAAATAGAGGATGTATGGGATTCAAAATCAAATAAATGGAAAAAATATAAAAAAGTAATATTCGAATATAATGAAAGAGGTAAAGAGATTTACAAATTGAGAAAACTTTGGAATGATGAAAAACAAAAATACATCAATTATTATAAACGAATATCTGTTTATGATAAAAGCAATAGCGAACATAATGTAACAACAATGTTCAAGTGGGATAAAGAAGCCAATAAATGGGTTAATTATTTTTGGGTAGAACTATCAGAAGGTGGCGAAAACAATACGTATTGGGAAACCGGTAAAAGATGGAATAAGGGGAAAAAAATCTGGGAAAGTGACAGCAAATGGAAGTATTTATACGATTCAAATGGGAATTGGTTATACGATGAAATATATAAATTAGATAAAAAGTCAGGCAAATTATATTGTTCCAATAAAACCTGGAGAATATTCGATAGTAATAATAATAAAATAGAATTACTAAATATTGAATACAATACCAAGATGAATTCTTGGGAGAACGACTATAAAATCAAGTACAAATATAACAGACTAGGAGATATTGTTGAAGAAGTTAAGCAAAAATGGAAATAACCAACGTTAATTATTAAAACACAGAATGGCTACAGTATTAATAACAGGAGGCACAGGGCTTATTGGAAAGCATCTTACGGTTAAATTGCAAGAAAAAGGATATTCTGTTTTATATTTGAGTAGGACAACTGAAAAGTCATCTTCGATAAAAACGTTTGAATGGGATTATAAAGAGAATATAATTGATATAGATACATTTAATGACATAGATTATATTATACATCTTGCCGGAGCTAATATCGGAAACAAAAGATGGACAAATAAAAGAAAACAACTTATTCTTGATAGTCGTGTAAAAACAGGGCAGCTTCTTTTTAACAAAATCAAGGAACAAAACAAACAATTAAAAGCATTTATATCAGCGTCGGCAATTGGATATTATGGGACAATTACCTCCGAAAAAATTTTTAAAGAGACTGATTTACCGGCAAACGACTTTTTAGGAAAAGTATGTAGTCAATGGGAAAAAACAGCAGATAAATTTAAAGAATTAGGAATAAGAACTGTCAAAATAAGGACAGGAGTTGTTTTAACCGAAAAGGGAGGTGCATTATCAAAAATGGCAATACCTGTGAAAATGGGAATTGGTTCCGCAATAGGAACAGGAAAGCAATATTTGCCTTGGATACATATCGATGACCTTTGTGGCATCTACGTAAAAGCAGTTGAAGATGCAACAATGAATGGTAGTTTTAACGCGGTTGCACCGGAACATACAACAAATAAAGACTTTGTGAAATCTATAGCATCTGTATTAAATAAACCATTCTGGTTTCCTAATGTTCCTGCATTTCTGATAAAATTAGTATTTGGTGAAATGTCAAGTATTTTGTTAAAAGGAAGTAGAATTTCATCAGATTTGATCATTTCAAAAGGATATAGCTTTACCTTTCCAAATCTGAAGAAGGCTTTAATTAACAAATTGACAATAATGATTACCACCAATTTTATCACTCTATACATTCAATGCTCCACAAACGCTATGTACTTGGCCTGAGATATATGTGGAAAGGTCAGACGCCAAATACAAAGCTGCATTTGCCACATCTTCTCCAGACCCCATTCTCTTAAGAGGAATAGCATCTCTAAATCCTTGTTTTATTTCTTCCGGCAATTTTTTAGTCATCTCTGTTTCGATAAATCCGGGAGCAATCGCATTGCTTCTGATATTTCTTGAACCAAGTTCCTTTGCCATTGATTTTGTAAACCCGATAATTCCTGCTTTTGAAGCGGAATAATTGGCTTGCCCCGCATTTCCAAATACACCTACTACCGAACTAATATTGATAATCGAACCTGATCTTTGTTTCATCATGGGTCTCAATACCGCTTTTGTAAGATTAAAAACAGATTTCAGGTTGATATTGATTACCAAATCCCAATCTGCCTCGCTCATTCTCATCAAAAGATTGTCTTTAGTGATGCCTGCATTATTGACCAATATATCCACTTTTCCAAAATCTTTTATTATTTCAGCAACGGTTTCTGCACTTCCGTCAAAAGAACTTGCATCGGACACGTAGCCTTTTGCATTTACGCCAAAAGACTTCAATTCATTTTCAGTTGCTTCCATATTTTCATCTCTCCTTATGTCTGTGAATGCTACATCAGCTCCTTGCTCTGCAAATTTCACAGCTATTGCTTTTCCTATTCCTCTTGAAGCACCTGTTATTATTGCTACTTTTCCTTTTAATAATTCCATGTTAATCTATTTTTATTAATTTATTATTTATTATTTTTTCCCTTGTGACTTTTTCCAACCGTCTTTTAAGGTAACTGTTCTATTAAACACCAATTTTTCAGGACGCGAGTCATCATCCATAGAGAAATACCCCATTCTAAGGAATTGGTATTTATTATCTTTGTCATCATTTTTTAGATTTATTTCTCCGTAACCATTCAGTATATGCAAAGAGTCTTCATTGAGAAATTCCATAAAATCTTTATCTTTGTGACTATCGGGAAATTCATCTTTAAACAATCTGTCGTAAAGCCTTATCTCTACCGGAACAGCCTCATCAACATTGACCCAATGTATCGTACTTCTCACTTTAACTCCTGAAGTATCCGGTTGTCCACTTTTGCTATTTGCATGATAAGTGCAATATATTTCCTCAACATTGCCTTCTGAATCCAATGTATAGTCATCACAAGTTACCTTATATGCATTCTTCAATCTAATACTTCTACCCGGACCGAGTCTGAAAAAATCTTTTGGCGGATCAATCATAAAATCCGTACTTTCGATATAAATTTCCCGACTAAAAGGGATTTTTCTTGACCCTGAATTCTCATCTTCAGGATTATTGATAATCTCCAATTGTTCTGTTTTCCCCTCGGGATAATTCGTAATTACCATCTTGACCGGACGCATCACGACCATTCTCCTCTCGGCAATTTTATTCAAATGCTCTCTAATGGAATACTCCAAAAGCGACACATCTACAACATTTTCCCTTTTAGCAACACCTATTCTATCGCAAAAATTCCTTATTGACTCAGGAGTATATCCTCTCCTTCTTAGCCCGGATATTGTGGGCATACGAGGATCGTCCCAGCCATTCACAATACCATCTTGTACCAACTTGAGCAGCTTGCGTTTGCTCATAATGGTGTAATTGAGATTTAAACGGGCAAATTCGATTTGTCTTGAAGGAAATATCTCCAGTTTTTCTATAAACCATTCATACAATGGTCTGTGGGTTTCAAATTCAAGAGTACAAATAGAATGAGTGATATTCTCTATAGAATCAGACTGCCCATGAGCAAAATCGTACATAGGATAGATACACCATTTGTCACCTGTACGGTGGTGATGAGCTCTTTTTATTCTATACATTATCGGATCCCTCAGATGCATATTTGGTGAAGACATGTCTATTTTTGCCCTCAATACCTTTGAGCCATCGTCAAATTCACCGTTTTTCATTCGCTCAAACAAATCCAAATTTTCATCTACACTCCTATCCCTATAAGGGCTATGTTGCCCCGGCTTGGTGGGAGTTCCACGCATTGATTTTATCTCATCTATAGTAGAATCATCGACAAATGCCAATCCTTTTTTGATAAGAACAATAGCGAATTCATACAATTTATCGAAGTAGTCCGAAGCATAATACTCTTTATCTGCCCATTGAAATCCAAGCCATTTGACATCTTCCTTGATAGAATCAACATATTCCACATCTTCGACTACGGGATTAGTATCATCAAAACGCAAATTGGTCTTGCCTCCATACTTAATAGCCAAACCAAAATTCAAAACTATTGATTTAGCATGACCGATATGCAAATAACCATTGGGTTCAGGAGGAAAACGGGTTGCTATCTCAGTATATTTCCCCTTTTTTAGATCACCCTCAATTAT
>JALVEE010000207.1 GCA_027008645.1 Saprospiraceae bacterium | reverse complement strand
AAAATTTGGAACTGGTTGGAATACAGAGAGCTTTGATTTTAATAAATATCCAGCCGTAAGTTCGGTTGCTGACCAAGCTAAGTGGTATTCCAACGGTGATAGCTGTGGAGTATTTGCAACAGAGGATTTAAAAACTTTGTGTACTTATACAGATGACAATGGAGTATTGCAGTTTTGCAACCAACTCTGCGAAGATTGTCCTTGTTCAGGCGGCATAAAATCAGGGGATCCATTACCGGGAGGCTATTGTTGGGTTCAAGAAGGTGCTTCTCCAAAATGTGATGCCACTAAATGTTCTCCATCATATAAGTATGGTATTGGACTGCCTATTGATACTATAAATTGGGATTTTGAAATATCTGTTAAGTCTTTTAATAGCGAAGAGGAATGCAATAAAAATAATGATCTATCCATTAGCTTTTTAGCTCTTTCGGATGGGGTTGTAGGATGCTGGGATGATCCATTAGCGGAATGTCTTATCAATTACACCCATTTTTCACCATATTGGGAAGCAAAATGGTCTAAAGATGACACCATTCAAATCCAGACCTCTAAAGAAGATAATAAATGCTATGGAGATTGCAATGGTAGCATAACTATTGAAAATATTTCAAATGCGATAGAGCCAATTAAATATAAATGGAATACAGGTGATACGACAAAATCCCTGACAAATCTATGCAATGGCACATATTTTGTGACAATAGAAGATGCTGCCCAAAACACTAAATCTATTATTTTCAATATTACTTCACCTGAAAGAATCAATTCAAATATAAATGTGAATCATCAAAGTGCTAATGGAATTAACGACGGTAGCGCCTTGGTGACCCCAAGTGGGGGTATTGCTCCTTATTCAGTACATTGGAGTACGGGAGATACCACTTTCCAAATATCAGAACTCCACCCTGGAACATACATTGTGACTATCACTGATAGCCAAGCTTGTACCAAAATTGATTCCGCTATAATACAGAAATACGAGTGTACTTCTATAAATATTAGTAAAAACATAACAAATGCCGGCTGTTTTGGTGATTGTGACGGTCATATTGAGATTGTAGATATTGAAAATGCCGCATTACCTATACAATACAAATGGAATACAGGTGATACTACTTCAGCTTTAAGCAATCTGTGTAAAGGTCAATATATCGTTTTGATTACAGATGCAAAAAATTGTCAATTTTCAGATACATTCAATATAAGTGAACCAGATGAAATTAGTATTGCAGTAGATTCGGTTAGAAATATAAACGAAGCATTCTCCGGAGGTATATTTATTTCAACAAATGACACTATAAACTATACTTACTCGTGGACAGGACCTTGTAACTTTAATAGTAATCTTAAGGATATAGATAGTTTGAATTGTGAAGGTTGTTACAATCTAACTGTCACAGATACGGTTTCAAATTGCCAAAGAGATACTTCGATTTGTATAAAAACTACAGCTACTTTCGAGACAAAACACAGTAAAAAGTTTTTAAAAATATATCCCAATCCGGCTGAAGACTATTTCATTATCGACTTTAGCAATACTGAATTTCAAGATGCACAAATAATGATCTATAATATTTCAGGGGAAAAAATATACAATGGCATGAAACAATCAGATAATCTACAAACTAAAATCAATACGGAAACTTTCAATACCGGAGTATATATTATAGAAATAAAACTCAAGAAAAAAGTATATTATGAAAAATTGATAATTGCAAAGTAGGTAAGTATAAATTAGAGTAAAATAACTGTAAACTTATTCGGTTTATAACATAGTTATGTGCAAGGGAAAAAAAGATAATATAATGATAAAAATTTAAAGATAAATCCCATAAGTTTCCCTATAATCTGTATTTTTGTAAGAAAAGAAATTAAATCCAAGAAAGTCAAAACGTTGAATGGAAAGAAATTTGGAAAGATGAATACCTAAAATGGATTTGTGGCTTTGCTAATGCATCCGGCGGAAAAATTATTATTGGGAGAAACGATAAAGGAGAAATTGTCGGATTAAAAAACTCAAAAAAACTTCTTGAGGACATACCAAACAAAATTAAAGATATTCTTGGTATTCTCGCTGAAATTCGGCTACAAAAATCTAATAATAAAGAATTTATTGAAATCATAATTGAACCGTATCCTTTTCCTGTAAATTACAAAGGAAGATATTATTTTCGGAGTGGTAGCACATTACAAGAATTAAAAGGACAAGCATTAAATGAATTTTTGTTAAAAAAGTCGAGAAAAACTTGGGAAGAAGCGTTAGAACCGCAAGCTAGTTTTGACGAAATATCAAAAGAAGCAATTGAAGAATATAAAATAGAAGCTATAAAAAGCGGACGCTACCCTTTAGTTAAAAATGAAGATGATTTAAAAAATATATTTTCAAACCTTCGACTTTATAAAAATAGTGCAATAAAACGTTCAGGATTGGTATTGTTTGGTAAAGACCCGAGAAATTACATTATAAATGCTTATGCAAAAATCGGAAAATTCGGCAATTCCGATACTGAATTACTTTACCAAGATGTTGTTGAAGCAAATGTA
>JALVEE010000206.1 GCA_027008645.1 Saprospiraceae bacterium | reverse complement strand
TTTAGCAATCACTTCTCCGGTTTTCCATGAGGGAACGAAACTTGTCCATATATCCATCAACGGACCTTTATCCTCCTCAGGTGTACTTGCAACATTTTGTATTTGCAGATAAAACAATTGTTTAGCAATAGCGATTTCTTCCTGTGTAGGTTGTTCATTTGTTACAGATCTTGTAGAAATTTTATCATTCTGGGTTTCTGGCAACATATTTTTTTCCTTCTCACATCCGGTGATATAAACACTCATAGCGATAATAGATATTGCAAATATCGCAATATACAATACGTTGTGATTTAGCTCGTTAATAAATCGGGGGGGTAATTCGGTTTTTAAAATCTTGTAGTTTTTTCATAAAAATTAAAATTTAAGTTATAAAATATAATATATCAGTGTGTTAAGAGCAAAAAGTGTGCCAACCTCATCCCCCAACCCCTTCTCCTTTTATTGAGTTTGTACTATTTTTTGAATGTCATTTAAAAGGAGAAGGGGAGAGTGAGGGTGCTTAATCGTAGGGATTAAATATTGGCATTTTTTAGTGTGTTTATGGTAAAGGTTATTTTATTTTTTATGTATCTATATCATTCAACACCAATACATACATTAAAAGGTATTCCCTTACGATCAGACTCTTTCTTCCCTCTCCTTTTATTATATTTTCAAATGATAGGGTTATGGTATAAAAAGGAGAGGGCTAGGGTGAGGTTAAAGATGGAGAAGGGGAAAGTGACTGATTAGTTTCAACGTACACCTAGTCTAAATAAGGCACACTCAATCTAAATAAGGGTTTTAGGTAAAATAATTAGAAAAAGAATAACAGAAAATGCAATTTGAATCGTTTATTAATTTAGTCACAGTGAAACAGTGGCTTGATTGTTGGAGTTTTAATAATAAAAGAAAAAATTATGAAAAAATTAATCGCTTTATTTTTGCTTTCTTTTTTCCTTTTTTCCTGTGGAGATGATGAGAAAAAAGAATTTAATACGATATATGATTTCACATTCAATTGGGATGGAACTGATATAACATACGATGATTTCAGTACTATAAAATATACAAATAAATATGGAACTAAACTCAGCATTACAAAAATGAGGTTTTTGATATCCAATATTACTTTTCATGGTTCTGACGGTGACAGTATCAAAATTAAAGGATATAATTTTGTAGATGTAGCAAGTAATACCGGTCTGGTTTATACACCCGAAACCAAAATACCTGAAGGTAAATACGATATCACTTTTACTTTTGGATTTGATACTATCGACAACAAGAAGAAGTATCCGGATCTCAATTCTGTAAATTGGAATTGGCCTGAAGCACTTGGAGGCGGTTATCATTTTATGCAATATGAAGGTAAATTTATCGATGATTCTGATAAAGAACAACCCTATGCACTACACATTGGCACTGCAAGAAAAAGCGAAGGTGTTTTTGAACCAAATCACTTCAGAGTATCATTGGGCTCTGTCAATCTCGATGATGATAAGAGAATTGAGATAAAGATGAATATTGCAGAATGGTTTAAAAATCCATATACTTGGAACCTCAATGAGTATAGCACTCCACTTATGCCAAATTACGATGCTCAAATACTAATGCACAACAACGGGAAAACAGTTTTTAGTTTAGGTAGTGTAGAGTAGGGAGACTGATTGAATAAATGATAAAAAATGAAGGGAAAAATAAAGATGAAATTGAATTGTCCAATGCCGGTATTGGACTATGATATAATAACTCTTGGTCATGGTAGTGGTGGTTTGCTTACAAATCGACTTCTGGATAAAACCATTTTTGATATTCTTCAAAATGACAAATTGGAAACTCGCCACGATGGGGCTATTTTACCTTTGGAGGGAAAATACGCTTTTTCAACTGATAGTTTTGTGATTTCTCCAATATTCTTTCCGGGAGGAGATATCGGTGAATTGGCTGTAAACGGGACAGTAAATGATATCGCGATGTGTGGAGCGATTCCTCAATATTTATCCCTTGGGTTTATCATAGAGGAAGGTCTCAAAATGGAAGAATTTTGGGATGTGCTTATAGGCATAAAATACGCGTGTGAGAAAGCGGGAGTTCAGATTGTAACCGGAGACACAAAAGTCGTCGAGAAAGGGAGTGGTGATAAAATATTTGTTAATACTACAGGAATCGGAGTACTGCATCCAAAGGCAAATATCGGTTCTGAAAATATAAAGGTTGGGGATAAAATTATCGTTAGTGGCAATATAGCAACGCATGGAGTAGCTATTCTATCCGTAAGAAAGGGTTTGGAGTTTGAGACAACTATCGAAAGTGATACCCGCAACCTCAATTTTATTGTTAAAGAATTACTTGACGAATACGGAGAAGACATTCATCTGTTTAGAGATCCAACCAGAGGAGGCGTAGCAGCTACCTTAAATGAAATCGCGAGAGATATTCAACAGGGGATAGAGCTTAAACAAATAGCTCTTCCTATAGATTCTCAGGTTGATGCCGCTTGTGAGATATTGGGTCTTGACCCGCTTTATGTAGCAAACGAAGGAATTTTTATCGCTTTTGTAGATGGTTCGATCGCGGATGAATTGCTTAAAAAACTTAAGAAAATGACCTATGGAGAAGATGCGCAGATTATTGGCGAAGTTAGCTCTGATCATCCGGGAAAAGTGATAATAGAAAGTGCAATCGGAGGCAAAAGGGTTGTGAATATGCAAGTGGGAGAGCAGTTGCCTAGGATTTGTTAGTAATTATCTTAAATGTGTGTGTTATACTGGTACCTGAGGGGGCTAAAATTGTAATCTTGTGAACGCCGGTATCTGCATTTACTTCCACTTTGTGAGATAGTTTTGTTATGGAAATAATCTCATTGTCCAAAAACCAGTACAATGAATCTACATCTGAACTTGTTGATGCCGAACAGATAAGTTTACGCCTTGTATTATCAATATCTTTTGGCAATAATATTTCTGCATTTTCAGGTGGATAGATTATGCCTATTTTTGATTTAACCGTTTCACAACCGGGGAAAACAGGTGGATAGAGAAACTCTTTACCTTTAAATTTTTTAAAATAACTATTAGCTATTGGATTTAATATGAAAAATGATTTTTGTACTGTGTTTTTTGCATTACAATTTGGTGGCACAAGATATTTCCCTGTTTCATCAACAGTCAATAATTTGTGAAATTTGCACAAAGGTAAGTTATGGCTGTTTTTTGGAACAAAAGCAATCACTTCCTTTTCGCAAGCACCGGTAGAGGTATATCCCGAGGCATCACATATTTTTTTTGATTTGAAAGCATTTATAGGTTCTTCTATTTTTTCGCTTAAGGGCAACAAATCAAAAACGGAAAACAATACCGGAGCTGCTTTTTTTATACCTGTTAAACCTTTTCGTCCTTCGCCATCTGCATTACCAACCCATATCACTACCGTATAGTCTTTTGTCACTCCAACAGACCAAGCATCACGGTACCCATAGGAAGTTCCAGTCTTCCAACTAATAGAATGCTGCCCTGAAAAATACTGCCAACCATCTTGTTCTTCAGGTCTGTTTACCCCTTTAAGCATATCCAATATTTGCCATGAAGCCGCTGTGCTTATTGGGAAATCATCATCAAGAATTTTATTTTCCTCTCCTTTGGTCAAGGTGATATCGATTGGTTTTTTCTTCATAGCAACCCTTACCATATTCATATAAGCTCTTCCGATATCCCACATTCTCACTTCACTTCCTCCAAGAATTAATGAAAGGCCGTAATAGTCAGCGGTTTTAGCAGAATGTGCTACTTTCAATTTTTTCAAATCGCTCAAGAAAGCATCAATACCATATTTAGCCAAAAGGTTTACAGCCGGCACATTTAGAGATTGAGTCAAAGCCTTATCAACTCTCACGATTCCTCTGAATTTTCTATCGTAGTTTTTTGGGCTAAAGCCATTATAAAATGCAGGAATGTCCATAAGTAAACTTCTTCGAGTAATAATTCCCGCATCAAGACAAGCACCATATAAAAACGGCTTTAGAATACTTCCCGGACTTCTCTCTGATCTGATAATATCAACTTTTGAGCCACATTCTTTGGATTGGCAATTTGTATTTGCGACATACGAAGCAACAGTTCCGTCATTTCTCAATATCAAAACAGCCATATTATCAATTCCCAGTGAAGAGTATCTTTTATTGTACCTATTTATTACTCTTGAAGCCTCCTTTTGCAAACTATAATCAATAGTCGTAATATAGCTGTTGGTTTTGGTATTTGTCCCCGATAGCAAAGGCAATAAATGAGGAGTCAAATCAGGAAAATTGTTTTTTCTTACCGGTACATTCTCACGTAAAGACAATCTATATGTAAGAGAATCAATTATGCTTTTATCCAAAAGCTTTTTAAGCAACCTATCTCTTTTTTTAAGCAAAACTCTTTGTCCTTTTCCCGGATATATATTCGATGGGGCATTGGGTAAAACCGCAAGAGTTACCGCTTCACTCCAACTCAACAAACCGGGTTTTTTGTCATAATAAAATCTCGAAGCGGCATCATATCCGATAATATTGCCACCGAAAGGAGCATATTGTCCATAGAGATTGAGTATTTTATCCTTTGAAAAACGTAATTCAAGTGCAAAAGACAAAAGAATTTCTTTAATTTTTTGCCAATATGTACGTTTCCGGTTACCATAATATATTCTGGCTAGTTGCATCGTAATGGTGCTACCTCCTCTGACAATATGACCTGCATCGATATTATTTTTAATCGCCTTGAGGATTGAACCGATATTTATTCCCGGGTGATAATAAAAATATTGGTCTTCAAATAATCTGATGGAAGTTGCCAGTTTATCCGGCATTTTGTTTTCACAGGCAATCCTCCATTGTTGATCTTCTGAAATTCCTGCTGACATTATCGTCCCCTCTTTGGAATATATAACCGGAGCAAATCTATTTTCAAATTTTACACTGTTACCCCAAATATAAAGCAAAACAATTACGATAAGAAGTACAAGAATAGCTCCCTTTGCAAATTTATAGAAATATATTTTCTTCTTATAATCCATAAAACAAATATAAAAATACAAAATTAAGTTTATTTATCAAAGACCAACTATTATTTTGAATTTGTTTGTTATGCATAAGCCGAAAATGGTAGATTAGTATTTGAAAGAATTATATATTTGCAAAATTTTTGATTTTTTTTTGAAAATTCCAATTTATTTTTGTAACTATGCGACATCGGTTTTATTGATTATAGTAGTAATTTGACATCGGGTAAATAAAAGCTATAGTGAGCTAAGAGGATATTGATAGAATCATAAAAACATATAAATATATACTTTGAAACTATGAACAATTATTATATAATTTAAAACTATTTTTATGAAAAAAAATCAATTTTTACTTGTTATCCTGTTGATATTTTTTGCGCAAATCTCATTTTCGCAAATAAAGGTCAATGGTGTACTAACTGATCAAAGCACAGGTGACCCACTCATTGGAGCCTCAGTTAGGATTAAGAATACAAATGTAGGGACTATTACGGATCTAGACGGGAAGTTTGGTTTGAATGTTCCTTCGAGTAATTCTATTCTTGTGTTTTCGTATATCGGTTATAATCCTCAAGAGGTGGTCGTAGGCGATCAACGTACTTTTAACATCGCACTAAAACAGAATAGTGTTGGATTAGAAGATATAGTTGTAGTTGGATATGGCACTCAAAAGAAGGAAAACCTTTCCGGAGCTGTTTCAACAGTTGATGTTGCCAAAACCTTGGATGCAAAACCTATTACTGATGTAAGTAGGACATTAAAAGGAGTTGTACCCGGTGTCACAATTACGCACGCAACCGGAAAGTTGAATCAAGAGGCCATAATCAAATTGAGAGGATATGGCTCGGTAAACGGTAGTAGCAATCCGCTTATATTGATAGATGGAGTTGAGGGAAGTTTAAATGACCTAAACCCTGAAGCAATAGAATCTATCTCTGTTTTGAAAGATGCTGCATCTACTTCTATCTATGGAGTAAGGGCTGCGTTTGGGGTTATTCTTATAAAAACCAAGGGAGGAAAAGCTGGAAAACCTGTAATTACATATTCCAATAACTTCTCGACGAACAGACCTATTTGGAATATCAAACACGCACCGATGGAAGAACTCATGGATGCCATACATACGGCAAAAGAAAGAAACAATGGCGCAGCTCCTTTTGCTTTTGGTATGGGAGGTGAAGACTGGAGAAAGAAAAGTATAGCATGGGAAAAAGAATACGGATATTTAGGCAGTAAACTCAATGATGATGTGATGAAAGAAAGTAGGGATTTTGAAGTTATTGATGGACAGTTCTATGGTTACAGAAGTTGGGATGTTTTTGGTCAAATCTTAAATGATAATGCCATAAATAAAACTCACAATTTCTCAATTAGTGGAGGTACTGATAAAATTAACTATAATATTTCTTATTCTAATAATTCTGATCAAGGTTTGTTGAAAGTAAATACTGAAACTTTGAAACAGAATAAAATCAATGCTAATTTTTCTGCTAAATTAAACAGTTTCACAACTGTTAATTATCGTAATATTTATACCAAAAGTGTATATGAAGAACCATTTAGTTATAGACTAAGTAAAAGATTAGGTGAATTATTTTATGCTTTGAGATGGCCGAGTAACTTTCCATATGGAGTTTCTGACGGATCATATTTTGACGCTCCAAAAGGTACGAGTTTCATAGGACCTATTGGATTTATTAGAAATGCCAACAGATCAAGAACTGAAAGAAATTACTCAAGGCAAACTATAGAGACTGTATTTGATGTGCTTAATCAAGATGCACATAAAATTGATTTCACAGCCAATTTCTCTTACTCAAATGCTGACAAAGTTGAGCATGAAAAAGGAGGATCTGTCCCATTAATCGATTGGTGGAGTGTTGGTAATACTCCTAAGTATAATCCTGCTTATTACGCTTCTACCACTTCCAGGAATAAAACAAGCTATACAACTTATAAAAACAAATTGTACTCTTTCAATGCATATGCAAATTATACTAATACAATGCTAAAAAATCATACTTTCAAATTGCTTACGGGGACTAATATTGAACAAAATGATTATTCAAAATTAGTAGTAGGAAAACCAACACTTTTGGATCCAAACTTACCTGAGCTCGCAACTGCAGTAGGTGATGCATATGCTGACAATTCTAAATCAAAATGGCGTGTACTGGGGTTGTTTTCAAGATTGAACTATAGTTTCAAGGATAAACTATTGATGGAATTGAATGGTAGAATAGATGGTTCATCAAGGTTTCCTAAGGGAGATCGTTTTGCATTTTTCCCATCAGCATCTATCGCTTATCGTTTGTCACAAGAGGCGTTTGCACAAGACTTTTTGGATAAAATCGCAGTATCTAACCTAAAGTTTAGAGCATCTTGGGGACAAATCGGCTATCAAGATGTGGGACAATTTGTATTTGTTCCCACATTGAGCAATAGAAATGCAAATTGGATTACCGAAACACAAAAGGAAAAAACATTTAGAAATCCAAAAGTTGTTTCTTCATCATTAACTTGGGAAACAATTGAAACCAAAAACTTTGGTGTTGATTTAGGATTTTTTGGTGGTGCATTGGATATGAGTTTGGATATTTTCCAAAGGAAAAACAAAAATATGTTAGGACCCGGAGAACAATTACCTGTAGTACTAGGAGCATCAGTTCCTAAAGTCAATGCCGGAGAAATGACAACTAATGGATGGGAGTTGGCAATAAATTACAGACATAGTTTCAATGATAATCTCGGTTTTTATGCGACAGCTGTTTTGGCAGATGCACAAGCTAAAATCACAAAGTGGAAAAATGAATCCGGAATTCTTTCTGATTATTACGAAGGAATGGAAATCGGTGAAATCTGGGGATTTGAAACAGATCGACTATTTCAAGCAGATGATTTTGATAGTGATGGTAATTTGAAAGAAGGTACTCCCGTACAAGACCCAAATATATATACCAGTGGTTTTAATATGGGACCAGGCGATGTCAAATACAAAGATTTGAATGGAGATGGAGTGGTTAATAAAGGAGATTTTACTGTTGAAAATCACGGTGATTTGAAAAAAATAGGTAATACAACACCTAGATACGAATACAGTCTTAGAACAGGATTGGACTATAAAGGAATTGACTTTGGAATTTTCTTCCAAGGAGTTGGCAAAAGAGAATATTGGGGAACCGGTAATGTAGCTTTAGCAGATTATCACTATGATGTACTTTATGATTATCAAACAGATTATTGGAGAGAAGATAATACCGATGCTTTCTATCCGAGACCATTTGCATCTAATGCCGGAGTATATTTGCCAAATACAAAAAATGTCGGTCGTTTGCTTAACGGTGGTAAAATGCTTATGTATGGTAGAAACAATTATGTTCCTCAATCTAAATATGTACAGAATTTAGCATATATGCGTATCAAGGAACTTTCATTAGGTTATACACTACCTGCAAGTTTGACACAGAAATACTCAGTTCATAAATTGAGATTGTATTTTTCTGCATTTAACGTGATGGAGTGGACAAAGAATTTCACACCAATCGACCCTGAATCAACAATTAATTATTATGGCTCTTTATCTTTCTACGGTACTCAGTTACCGCAGACAAGGAGCTTTTCTTTTGGTTTACAATTAACATTATAAGATTATGAAAAAAATAACATATATATTATCTATTCTAATTGTTTTCACTATCGTAGGATGTGAAAAGTTTTTAGATGTTCAACCGGAAACAGAATTTACAAATGATAATTTCTGGACTAATGAATCAAACCTTGAAGCATTTTCATTTGAATTGTATGAAAATTTCAAGGGATACGGAAATGGAAGTTTCTTTGGAGGTGACCATTTCTTTTCTGTAAACAACGATGACGTAATAGTTTTAGATCAAAGATTGGAAACCGATTTTCCAACTACTGTTCCTGCAACCAGTTCAGGAACAAATTGGCAATGGGCAGCAATTCGTAAGGCAAATGTTCTAATCGAAGAAACTTCTAAAGCAGATTTGGATGAATCTGTTAAGAAAAGATACATAGCTGTAGGTAGATTTTTTAGAGCATATTTGTATTGGGACAAGGTAAGACGCTTCGGTGATGTGCCGTTTTATGACAAACCCGTAGATCCTACAGACAAAGACGCATTGTACAAAGCAAGAGATTCAAGAGTATTTGTAGTAGATAAAATCATAGAAGATTTGGATTATGCGATTGCTAACTTGAGAGATGATGGAAGTAAAGTATATGTAACAAAATGGACAGCTTTAGCTTTAAAATCACGTGTTGCTCTTTCAGCAGCTACAACTTTTAAATATCACAACCAATCAGGTGCAGATGTCAATAAACTCTTAAATGAATGTGTTAGCGCTTCAACTGAATTGATGGATGCAGGATTTAGCTTGAGTGCAAATTATTCTGATCTTTTTGCAAGCGAGGATTTATCTTCAAATCCAGAAGTTATTTTGATGAAAAAATACAATGAGAATATGAAACACAGTATTCTTAGTTTTATTTTTCACGAACCGTTTTTTGGATTTTCACATTCTTCAGTATCATCATTCTTGATGGCAGATGGAAAGCCAATCAAATACAACGGTACAACTCATCCCGGGTATTCTGAATGGACTTTTAGCACTACTGATACCGTAAAAACCTCAATAAATGCCTTCAGTACAAATGTAGGTATAGCAAGGGGAAGAGATAAAAGAATGTACAGTATAATCGATACTTCCAGATTAGTAGCACCTTTCAATAAGGGTGTACCTATGTTTTCTCCAATAAAGTATGCTACATATGATATTGTGAAAAATCAGCCTACTCAAGGAGTTGAAGCTACAACTGATGCCCCTATTTTCAGATTGGGTGAAGTGCTTTTGAATTATGCTGAAGCAAAAGCTGAATTGGGAACAATCACTCAAGACGATTTGGATAAAAGTATCAATTTGTTAAGGGATAGAGCAGGAGTAGCTCACCTAACAGTTGGAGTAGGTTTCGAAGCAGATGATAGAGATCCTGATGTGGATAAGTTGCTTTGGGAAATAAGAAGAGAAAGAAGAGTTGAATTGATGTTAGAACCATTTAGAAAATGGGATTTGATCAGATGGGCAAAAGGAAATTATTATGATAAAGATGAAGATTTTTATGGCGTTAAAGTAGACCCTTCAGTACCATTTGCTTCAGGTATTTCTCCATTATTTACCGATGACGGTCATATTTATGCACAAAAAGAAGGTGATAGAAGAACTCCTTGGGATGACAGGAAATATTTGGAACCAATACCAATTGATCAAATGACTCTAAATACTAACCTGACTCAAAACCCGGGTTGGTAATATTGTAGATTTTAATATTTTTAGAGCTGCCTTTTTTAAAAAGAGGCAGCTTTTTTTGTGGAAAAAACATAAAATAAAATATCAATATTATCATTTTTCTCTAAACAAAATAGGGTGTAATATTACATATTCTAGGGAAGATTTTGCCAGTTGGGCTTCGGGGTTAAAAAAGTAGGGGTTGCGACTGACCAATCATATCCTATAAAGCTAATAAGGTTGATTCAATATTATACGAGTATGATAAGGCTTTAAAACGAATAACGTATTAAAATTTTTGTCCTGCTAAAGGTCAGTTGGTGAAATAACATATTGATTATCTTTCATCAGAAAATTTATAAAATCTTAGTTTTCCGTAATACGGAACATAATCATCTCTTTCAAAATACATTGGATCGTAAGTAATTAATTGTAATTTGAAATATATATTTTTACAGTATTTATTTACTGATTCATATTGATGGATAACATGATCTTCAAATTTTATTTTTTTGTATTTTATTTTCAATTTATTTAGATTATCATTTCCTGTAATTTTTAAATCAAGTTTTGCCAAGAGATTAATATCGTTTTTTTGATTGTCTAAGAAAAACATATATTTTATAGTATCACTTGCATGAATTTCATTTTGTGTAGTAAAATTAAAAAAATAATTTGAAAATAAATGAAGGGAATCATATTCTGCCTCTGTAAAATCAGTATAAATAACTTTCCCTCTTGAATTATCAATTATTTTTAACATTTTCATAAATTGATAAATAATTGAACTATCAGGAGAGCTATTTAACTCTAAGGAGTAAATATTAATTGTTTTGTTTATATCAATCCATTTAATATTGATTTTTTTCAAGAAATCGATTTCTTTCAGTGAAAAGACTTCTATAATCTGCAATTTATTGGTGTCAAGCCAATAATTTTTCAAAGGGAAATATATCTTTTCTTTAATTGAATACATTGTATCTGTATATACAGAATCAATTACATTATTTTTATTAGGGGGATGTTTTACTTCCTTGTTTGAATTTTGTTTATTGACATTACAACTAAATAATAATGTAATTACAGCAATTATTAAAAAATAAAACTTAAGCATAATAATAAAATATTTTTAGTTTAGATAAACGAAAGTACGAAAG
Organism: Saprospiraceae bacterium; assembly: GCA_027008645.1. Lineage (GTDB taxonomy): Bacteria > Bacteroidota > Bacteroidia > Chitinophagales > Saprospiraceae > JADJGA01. The sequence continues at coordinate 15,232 of JALVEE010000206.1, read as the reverse complement.
TTTAATAAATTTTATTTAGTGTCTGTAAGAAGTTAAGTGAAATATAACAACAACTTCTTACAAACACAAATAAATCAATGAATTTTATTAAATTATTTACATGGTTGTAAATCAAATACATAAACATAATAATATTCCCATATTTCATGAAAATGGTAAGGAACAACTATTTCCATTGCAGGAGGGATATTATCAAAATATTCAGATGGATATAATTGGCATCTACAATAATCATATGCATAACTATTATCATCTAGAACTCTTGGATTATTTGTAGGTGTACCACCAATTCCTGTTGCTGCAGGAGGATATGAATATAGACATTGGTTATCACCAAACTGAGGGAAATGGATATTTATTGTAATATCAAATTCCTCATTGTCCTGTTTATCAATACATTTACCTGCAACAATATCTGTTGAACTCCAATTTCCACCAGTTGGTACATTATAAAATAATTCATTAAGTGAAATTTCTGATTCTTTTCCCCCACATTTACTAGCAATATTTGTTATTCTAAAAGCTCTTAAAAATTTGTCAATTTTTTCTTGATCTGAAGCTTCAGTCCAATCTAATTTTGGACCAAACATTTTATTGGTTAGATCATCCCAAAACTCATCATTTGTTTTTTTTGTTTTTCCGCAAGCATCATTTGCAATATCGGATAAAATATCTTTGGTTGTTTTGCCAGGAAACAAACATTCATCTTTTAATTTATTTTTTTTCAATAAATTTAGGATTGTCTCTTGCGCTTCTGAATCATAAATGTCTTTTATATCGCAACTTATATCAAGGTTTTCATTTAACTTTTTTGATAGTTTTGATTTTTCATCATCAAGATACCCATTCAATAAATTAACAAAGTCTGACATCTTCATTATAGAATTGCAATCACCATTTGCATTATTTATATTTTTAATAAGTGCTTGTACTGCTTTTAAAACAGCTTGGTGAACAGGATTATCTTCATCGTATTCAAAGTTATTATTTGGATTCACTTGAGTATATAAAGCATTAGCTAAATTCCCATTTGATGATAAAATGGCATTGACAAGAGCAATACCTGAGTTATTTCCCCACATTGCAAATATAGCATCTGCATTCAAATTTAAATAATCATCATAATCCATTGTTATGACAGCAAAAGGTTGATAACCATCAAATTCTTTTTCTTTGTTGCATGGTTTATAGCTCGAGTTTACTCCATCTAAAAGCGTGGAAATCAGATTAGTAATACCATTATCAAGATCAGTAGCTGAATTATTTCCGCCACCGCCGGTATTATTTCCACCGCCGCCGGTATTGGTATTAGGATGAAATCCTGTATCTTCTAATCCAGTTCCACTTCCATCACTACCATCTATAGGATTATCACTATTCCAACTAGTGCAATCATCACCATCACAATAAAACATTTCCATCCATCCTGTTTGCTCTCCCCAAGGACATGTGCTGTTTTCAATAGTTCCCTGTGGAACACCATGATCTGTTTGAATAATATTATATACACATTCACATGCGGGACCTCTTAATTCACATTGTAAAATATTGCAGATGTCCTGCCAAGTTGCCTCTGATCTATATTCAATAGAATTTTCAGTTTTTTTACTCCTGAACATTCCTATTGCTTTTCCATTTTTAAATTCAGTCCCAATAGCTACATATCCATCTGTACCTACTTCAACAATTTTTCCACTAAAATTATCATATGTTTGTCCAGAAGTCTTTTCAAAAATACCAAAAATAGAAATGAATTTTTCATTATCATTATTTTTAAAATACATCAATTGCAAATTAGACTTATTCATACCATTGATTGTAGGGGTAGCAATTAGCCTTTTACTATTAAATATAACCACTTTGCTTTCATCCCATACAGGAATAATTTCTTTCCATATATGCAATAATGGACCACTATCATTAACAGTAGATAAATTATTTATTTGTGAGTAAAATAAATTTTTAGCATCTGAGATATCTTCCTGTGTAGGTTGTTCATTTGTTACAGATCTTGTAGAAATTTTATCATTCTGGGTTTCTGGCAAAATATTTTTATCCTTCTCACATCCAGTAATATAAACACTCATAGTAATAATAGATATTGCAAATAATGCAATATACAACACATTGTAAAACAACCCCTTTATAAATCGCGGGGGGTAATTCGGTTTTTAAAATCTTGTAAATTTTTCATAAAAATTAAAATTTAAGTTATAAAATATAATATATCAAAGAGTTAAGTGCAAATAGTGTGCCAAAATGATAAATTTAAGATAAATAATGAGTGTATTGTTTTTGCAGAAAAATCCCGTTTGGAATCCCGTACTTTACAGAGGGATATCAAGTTTGGCACCAAAAACATAAGCTCTTTATAATATCAAACAAAAAAGCATTTTTTTATGTTAAGTTTTTAATTGATTGATAACGAATTAGAAGAGAAAGAAGAGTTGAATTGATGTTAGAACCATTTAGAAAATGGGATTTGATCAGATGGGCAAAAGGAAATTATTATGATAAAGATGAAAGTTACTATGGAGTAAAAGTAGATTCTTCAGTACCATTTGCTTCAGGTATTTCTCCATTATTTACCGATGACGGTCATATCTATGCACAAAAAGAAGGAGATAGAAGAACTCCTTGGAATGACAGAAAATATTTGGAACCGATACCAACTGATCAATTGACTTTAAATACTAATCTGACTCAAAACTCGGGTTGGTAATATAGTTTTTTATACTAGATTTATGCCGCTTTCTCTATGGGGAGGTGGCTTTTTTTATATATTTATTTTTTGGCATAGAATTTGTATTGTTTTACATATTGCGATTAAATGCAATATAAAACTACTAACAATATAAGATATGCTAAAACTATTTACAATTTTTATTTTCCTTTCATCATTTACATTGATCGATAGGGAGAAATTATCGGATGAAACACCGGATGCCGATACAATAAATAAGTACAATTATATAGATCAGTACAAAGATATCGCGATAGCAGAGATGTATAGAACCGGAATTCCTGCCAGCATTACTCTAGCTCAAGGTCTTCTTGAATCTCAGGCAGGAAAAAGTGATTTGGCAATATATGCCAACAATCATTTTGGGATAAAATGCAAAAAATATTGGCAGGGTGCCACATATTACCACAAAGACGATGATTACCACAAAGGGAAATTGATTGAATCTTGTTTTAGACATTATGACAGTGTCTTGGAGTCTTATGTTGATCACTCCAATTTTTTAAAACAAACTGATCATTATTCAAAGCTATTTACATATTCCAAGGATGATTTTGCCAGTTGGGCTTGGGGGCTAAAAGAAGCAGGGTATGCGACCGATCAATCATACCCTATCAAACTGATAAGGTTGATTCAAAAATTCAAATTATACGAGTATGACAAAGCTGAAAATCCTTGGAATCACGTGTTAAATTACTAATACCAACTGAAGTGTAATGTTTAGTGTAATTTGATGTGTTTTTATCAAAGATAAAGCATATTATTTTCAACATAATTTGTTCCGACTATGTGGAAGCTGTAGCTATTTATTATTAATTTTCCCGCAGTGGACGCTAAGGTTTCGCTACGTATCGCCAAGACAAAAGAGTAAATAATTCCGCCATAGCGTGATCTCCATGCTAGTGTCAAGTCAAGCATACTCTTTCAGGCCAAGTATTCGTTCTTTTTGCCGATAACTGCATTAATAATTTCCACCATAGCTACAGCTATGCTGAAAATTATATGCTTTGTTCTCGACAAAAATAACATTAACTTACACGAAACATTACACTTGACTTGACACTACTTTACGGGAATCCCCGGGATAGTGTTTATTTTGTATTTTTCTTACTGGAATCTATTAGTCTAAACCCGTTTCCGTGAATATTCTCTATTTCCAAATCTTTGTCTAAACTAAGATAGTTTCTTAATTTGGTTACGAAGACATCCATACTTCGTGCGGTAAAATAATCGCTTTTTTTCCATATTTCTTTTAGGGCTACATCTCTTGGCAATATTTCATTTTTGTGCAAACAAAACATTCTTAAAAGTTGGGCTTCTTTAGGGGACAATTTTCTCTCGGTTTTTTCTCCTTTTTTGTTGGTATAGGTCAAGATTCGAATCGGGAAGTTAAAATGAAATTTTCCTAATGTAAATTCTTTGATATCAGGTTTTGAATTTCCTTTATCACTTCTTTTCAATACAGCTTTTACTCTATACAAAAGTTCTGTAGAATTGAATGGTTTTGTGATATAGTCATCAGCTCCTACTTTAAAACCCTCAATTACATCTTCTTTCAATGTCTTAGCAGTTAGGAAAATAATAGGGATTTTATTATTTTTCTCTTTGATTTTTTTTGCTAATTGGAAACCATCGAGCTTTGGCATCATAACATCCAAAATACATAAATTGTAGTTATTGTTATTGAAATATTCAAAGGCCTTGAGTCCGTCATTTGCCAAATCAACTTCGTAATCATTCAAACTCAGATATGATTTTAAGACATCCCCAAAATTGAGATCGTCTTCTGCCAATAAAATCTTTTTACTCATTTTAAAATTTTTATTTCCACATTTAAGACTATTAAAAAATAGTTAGGTCACATTTTTTTGAAACCTAATTATAAATTCAGTTCCCACTCCTTTTTCACTCTTAACTTTTATTTTGGCTTTATGGGCTTCCACAAAGGTTTTAACATATGCGAGTCCCAGGCCAAATCCCTTAATATTATGGACATTGCCGGTAGAAACACGATAAAATTTATCAAAGATATGATTTAGCTCTTCTTTTGACATGCCAATTCCTTTATCTTTAATAGAGACTATTATTCCGTCATTAAAATTACTGGTGCTAATAGTTATCTCAGGATTATTAAGAGAGTATTTGATTGCATTTTCGATGATATTGCTAAAAATATTCAATATATGTGTTTCGTCAGCATTGATAAAAGGATCACTTGCTTGGTAATCTTTTATAATTTTTGCATTTTTACTGTCCAATTTTAACTTTAAATGTTGTACGGTTTCGTCAAGAACTTCATGAATATCTATTTCAGTGAGCGTCAGTTCTATTTTTCTTTTATCCAATTTAGCTATTTGCAGTACATTTTCAACTTGATTAAGCAATCTGGAATTTTCCTCCTTGATAATGTTAATAAACTTTTTTATTTTTTCCTTATCATTAAATACTACCGGAGACAATATCGAATCTGTTGCTAATGAAATTGTTGCAATCGGTGTTTTGAATTCGTGAGTCATGTTATTGACAAAATCTGTTTTCATTTGGGATATTTTCTTTTGTTTGAAAATAGTATAGATCGTATAGCTGAAAACAAATAAAATCAAAATAGTAAAGATCAGATTCAATAATAGAATCGGCCATTTATTGGACCAATTTGAGTCTGTAAACAATAGGTTCAAACTACCCGGAGAATTGAATTCCGTACTTAGTAAAGAGACTTTGTACTTTGTGTTTTTTAATTCACTTAGATTTAATTTATCATCGCTTTTACCCGGTTTATTAACGGCAATTCTGTCTTTTATTACCAAAAAATCGTCTTTTTTATTAGAATAAATACCATAAATAAAATCATTATCTATCCCCTGTTGTTCGAAAGCTTCATCGACGTATTGATTTATTTTTTCGGGATCCAGTTTTTCTAAAAAAGCGTCAGGATTTAGACTGTATTCCAAGCTTTTTGTTTCTTTTAGTATTTGAGATTCCCTCCAATCATCGGACGAGGCGTCATTGTTGGAGGACAATGTATCAGTGTTATGATTATTAAATTCTATGTCTATGTTTTTTATTTCAATATCAATTTTATTTCTGACTTCATTGAGAGCTCTAAATACTTTTGAAGTAAAATTCTTTTGATCGAGAGAAATAGACCATTTAATCCAATAAATCTGACTCATGGCAACGCCGATTAAGGCAAAACTCATCAAACTTATTATAGCCCAAATTTTCCATCTTTCCATTAAGAGCAAGTTTTTTTTAAAATATTCAAGTACAAATTGTTTTCTCTCAACCACTATAGAGGCAGGTGAAGTTGTACTTCGTTTTTGAAACAACTTTACAAATATAATGGTTTTATCTATACATTTCTAATTTTTAACTTTACCTTAACCAAATGAATGATTTGTGCAGGATTATTTATGAGTTTTTGCAATTGAAGCATCTGAGATAATAACTTTTATACCTGTCACTCTTGATGAAGAATAGAGGCTAAAGCTGTAGTATAAATGGAATGTGATTTCGGCAACTGAAAACACTTGAAGTTATATTTAATTATTGGGAACATCTTTGGAAGTTGGAACTGGTCAAATATTTAGTAAAACGAAATAAAATATGATAAAATATCGAAATAGTATAATAATATTTTTAAAACTTCCTATTTAGAGCCCTTTCCTGTTTCCCTTAAAAGGGAAGTGATAATTGAGAAAATATTATTATGCAACCATTATCCAGACAATTAATAAATTAAACCACCTGTGTAGTCACAAGTTAAGAAATTTTTTAATACTTTTGGGGCAATATGAGTGAAGATATAAATAGCTATGCAGACGTACAAAAAGCAAAGTACTTGGAAAAAATCAGGCACTACTGTGCTTATAGAGATCGTTGTCATTTGGAAGTCTCCGACAAGCTCAAAAAGATGAACGTCGATGCTGATATGTCAGATGAAATCATTTCAGAACTTATAACCGAAGGATTTTTGAATGAAGAGCGCTTTGTATTATCTTATGTAAGAGGAAAATTTCGCATAAACAAGTGGGGAAAAAGCAAAATTGTCAGGGAATTGAAGCAAAGAGATATTTCACAATATTTAATCAATAAGGGATTAGAAGAAATCGATGAAGAAGAATATTACGAAACACTAAAAGCTCTCCTTTTGGCCAAAAGACGAACATTCAAAGCAAAAAACCAATACGACCTGTTCAATAAATTGTATGCTTATGCATATAGAAAGGGGTATGAAAGCGAACTTATAAAAAGTATCATAGAGTCGCTTTAAACCACATTTCGAATCTTTGTTTAAGTAAAATAAAATAGCTATTTTTATTAATCAAGCACCTCCACTTCTCCCTTCCCTTTGTGAGGGAAGGGTCGGGGATGGGTGCTAAAGAACCCACCTCAATCCTCCCTTACAAGGGAGGAAGTTGCAACCCGCAATAGCACCGCTTTTTTCACAAAAAAATACCATTTAGTTATAAAACAAGACGATTCTCAAATAGCTATTTTTATTAATCAAGCACCTCCACTTCTCCCTTCCCTTTGTGAGGGAAGGGTCGGGGATGGGTGCTAAAACCGGAATCAAATCTCTCAAGAGAAAGCTATCGTTATCACACTTATTAAAAGATGTGTCATAACGTAAGCCTTGATAAGGGAAGAGCAGGTTTACCCCTTGAAATCAATGAAGTATTTCATCAGGGGGATTGGGTTCTGATGTCCGAATTATCAGATAAACTTGTACTATCATTTAGAAAATACTTAAATCTACCTTGATTTGGAATTGTGATTTTTAAACTATCGGTTTTACTATTATGAACAATAACAGATGGTACAACCTCATTAAATTTATTATCAAATCTTTCACCAAAACCCAAAATCTTCTCCGATTTTTTACGTAAGGGATTTTTTATTTTTTTTACTGTATATAATTTATTAAATATTACGGGGATATTTGATAATTCGCTATCATATACAGGATGTATTATTTCAAAATCATAAATTTTATCCAAAGTATAAGGCTTATTTCCCCTCAATAAAAATGCAGGATAGTTAATTTTACCAATCATTTTTCTTATCTTGTCTTGATAATCATTTGGATGTTCGGCATTTAGCCAAGTCTGATTTATTGATGCAATTTTCCTTTGAGGAAATTCTTTATTCAAATAATATCTCAACCAATATTTTTTATTTTCCAAATGCGCCCAACCACAGTAAATAAAAAGCTTGCCTTTACTCAAATCGCATTTTCTTTTGATATTTTTAGCCATCATAATATCCCTATTCCCTTTAATCTTATGATCATATTCCCATGGTTCATAATCAATCAGATTGAATCCCATTTTTTTCGCTTGATTTAAAAAATTGACAAAATATGGTTCTTTGGTGTAAATTGCAGAATTGTAATTTATTAAGCCCTCTGTGAATGCAGTTTTTTCAGGATTATTGTTTAATGCTTCGACTGCGATGTATTTGTATCCGGCATCTTTTATTTTTTCTAAAAACGAATGAGCAAGTACTCTATGTTGAGGTAAATCATGTGTTTCATTAAGCAATACTATGTCATTTGCTTTTAGAATTTTATCAATATATATTTCTGCTGATATTGTTCGCAGAGAATCCGGTATTTCTATATTTTTTAAATAAACATTAGTAAAATCATTCCAATTTTCTTTTTTGGTTTGAATAATTGCCTGTTTATAATAAGCAAATTCATTAAGATGGTTTATTATATGTGTATTATTATCATATTTTGCATATCTTGTTTTCAAAATTTCTTTAAAATCGGGAATTGGATGGTTAAAATATACTCTTTTGTGATTTTCTTTACACGATAAAAGAAAAGCCAGATTAAAAATAAAGAATAATAAAAATGTTTGCTTTTGCATGGGTACTTATTATATTCATTTAAATAATCTCACCATTCCATAGTTTTTTAAGAAATATTTTCCAGGGTAAAATTTCAATGTTTTTTACCGTTCTTGGATTTTTTTCATTACAAACGACGATTGCTTTTTTCGGATTGTAATCATTAATAAATACTTTTAAAGATTTTAACTCATTGTTTCTAATGTTTTGGGATCCTTTGACTTCTATTGCTATAGATCCGTTACCCAAGACAAAATCCACTTCATACCCATATTTGGTTCTCCAAAAATATATCGGCGAAAGAACATCATTATACGAATGATATGCAAATAACTCCATAAATATATAATGTTCAAAAGCTTTTTCAAACATTTCTCCTTTTTCTTGTTTGATTTTTCTGTTTAGTAAAATGCCCGCAACACCGACATCAAAAAGATAAAATTTTGGAGTTTTGCTTAAAATATCTCTTCCGGCTCTTTTATGAAATGGTAAAACATAATGTCCTATTAAAGTATCAATCAAAATTTGAAAATATTCTTTAATCGTTTTTGAGCTGACTCCTGTATCTGATGCAAATTTTGAATAATTAATCAATTCTCCATTGCTATATCCAATAGCTTCAAAAAAACGGGAAAATGCGGGAAGGTTCCTTGTTAATCCTTCATTAAATATCTCTTCTTGCAAATAATCCCTTGTATATGAAATAAGTGATTTTTTGTAATCGTCTTCAAGATAATGACTAGGTAATAATCCGTGATTTAAAATTCTTACAAGATCAGGATTATCAAGTTCCGGATAGACAAAAGGCAACATTAAATATCTCCAAGCCCTCCCTCCAAGTAAATTTGCATTTGTTTTTATCAATTTTCTAGCGCTAGATCCACAAAGTACAAATTGCATTCCTGCATTCTCTATCAACCAATGAATTTCATCTAATATAGCAGGAACTTTTTGAACTTCATCAATAATAATAGGGTTTTGTATTGCCAAATCTTTTTTATTCAACAATTGTTCTCTCAATCTTTCAGGATGAATATTCAATTCAAAAAATACATCTGATTTCAATAAATCAAAATATATACTATTTGGAAAATTAGCCTTTAAATATGTGGACTTTCCTGTTTTTCTAGCTCCCCATAGAAACGCGGATTTCCCTTTTGGTAAATCGATATTTAAATATCTTTTAATCATTTTTTATTGCAATATACAATTTATTTTATTTTTTCTAATGTAAACTCCAAAAAAAGCTAACTTTTTTGGAGCATGCTCCCGAATTCGCAGATATTTTGATCGACAAGAGGTCAGGAGACCTTTGCCTTGGTGCGTGGTTTGGATTAACTGTGTTCATAAATAGATATAAGGCCGTCCTTGTCTATTATCTCAATGCGTTTGCCATATACTTTGATAAGTCCATCTCTTCTAAACTCGGAGATAACCCGAATTACTGTCTCAATTGACAGACCTGTATATTCTGCTATCTCTTTTCTGGAAATAGGTAGATCGAAACCCATTGTGAAGTATATTTTTTCGTGAAAAAACAATATTACACTCGCTACTTTACCGTACATAGATTTACTAATAAGATCCAATGAATTGGATAAAATCCTATTTGAAGCTCTGCTTTTTGTACTGATAAGATTTTCTGCAAATTTTCCATTTGTCTTTATCAAATGCTTGATGATATCTATATTGAAAATACAAACTGTGGAAGTCTCCAAAGCGGTGACACTGTAACTATATCTTTCTTCTGCAAAAATATTGTGAATACTCACAAAATCCATCGGTGTTCCAAAGCTTATTATTTGTTTGTTACCGGTACTATCTACCCTATGCAATTTTATTAAACCTTCTTTTAGATATTTGAAGCTCCTTATTTTATCACCTTGTTTTATAAAGGTAGTTCTTGCCGGTATAATTTTTTCAACTCTTGCGCCACAAAATTCATCCAATTCATCACCGTTGATGGACTTAAAAAAAATAGCTTGTATATGACAATTTTCACAACTGCAATTCATTTTCTTTTTTCTTTTGATGTAAATATATGACATATATCATAAACTGGAGTATGTCATATAAGATTTTTGTTTGGATTGTCGCTCAAAGTCTAATTTTGCACAAAATAAAATACTAAATTATGAAAAAAATAGTGATACTGGGTGCCGGAACAGCAGGAACGATGATGCTGAACAAACTGCACAATATCTTAGACAAAGAAGAATGGGAATTGACTATTGTTGACCAATACAAAACCCATTATTACCAACCGGGTTTCCTTTTTATACCCTTTGGTATTTATAAGAAACAGGATGTAATCAAACCAAAACACGATTTTTTTCCTTCCGGAGTAAATGTTATTTACAGTAAGATAGATAAAGTAGATGGCGAAAATAATAAGGTTATTTTGGATGGTGGTCAGGTATTGAACTATGATTTCTTGATTATTGCCACCGGAACACAAACCAGACCCGAAGAAACCCCGGGTTTAAAGGAAAAATTGTGGTATAAAGATGTCTTTGATTTTTATACTATCGAAGGTGCATTGGCATTGCACGAAAGATTTAAGGATTTTGAAGGAGGCGATTTGGTGATGTGTATAGCGGAAGTACCATTCAAGTGTCCCGTTGCTCCCTTGGAGTTCGTTTTCTTAGCCGAAGCGTATTTTACCAAAAAAGGAATCCGCGATAAGGTCAATATTTCATTTGTAACACCTATGTCCGGAGCATTCACTAAGCCGGTAGCTACAAAAATGTTGAGTGAGCTAATGAGCGAAAAGAATATCAATATCATTCCGGATTTCTATATAGAAAGAGTGGATAATGACAACAAAAAACTTATTTCTTATGATGAGCGTGAGGTTCCTTTTGACATTTTGACAATAGTTCCGGTTAATATGGGAAATGATATGGTTGAAAGAAGTGGATTGGGTGATGATATGAATTTTGTAAGAACGGATAAATTTACATTACAATCCAAGGATTTTGACAATATTTTTGTACTTGGGGATGCTGCGAATATTCCTACTTCCAAAGCCGGTTCTGTAGCGCATTTTGCCGGAGAGATTTTAACTGAAAATTTATTAAGTGCTATTGAAGGGAGACCATTGAATGCTAAGTTTGACGGTCATGCCAACTGTTATATCGAAACAGGATACGGCAAAGGGGCTCTGATTGATTTTAATTATGATACAGAACCACTGCCCGGAACATTTCCATTGCCCGGGATTGGACCTTTCGGTTTGTTGAAAAATACTAAGATAAATCATTACGGTAAAATACTATTCAGATGGATTTACTGGCATATGCTTTTGAAAGGAAAAGAATTGCCAATCGAAGCTAATATGACTATGGCAGGTAAGAAAAAACAAAACATCTAATTTGATTATTATGGAAGAAAAAATAATAAATGAAAGGTTAGATAAGCTGGAAGGAAAGATTGATCTATTGCTTGAATATGTCAATCAACAAAGGCTTAATACTTCAGTCGTAGAAGATTTGGCAGGAGATCTCGGTATAATCGGTAAAGATTTTTATGATACGGCTGTTGAAGAATTGGACAAAAGACAGGTCGAAATAGATCCCTCGGAACTAACCGATTTAATGATTTCCTTTATGAGAAATATCGGTAGCTTCAAAGTTGTGATGAATACATTTGAGATGGCCATTGACCTCACAAAAGAGATCGGACCCATAGCTATTGAAGTAATTATAGATTTTACAAAAAAACTCGCAGTTCTCGAGGAAAAAGGATATTTCGAATTTGTAAAAGATATCGGACCTATTATCGATAATATAATTATGGGGCTTAAGCCACAAGATATGAAAGATTTGGCTGATAATATAATGGTTATCATAAATACGGTCAAAGATATGACACAACCTGAAATGCTCAAATCAATTGATAATGCTGTAAAAGTCTATGGTAGTCTTGAAACAGAGAATATCCCGTCTTACTCCTTATGGAGATTTTTGAAGGAAATCAACAGTCCTGAAATGAAAAAAGCTATGGGATTCGGGTTGACATTTTTGAAAAATATGTCTAAAAATGCAGAAAGAAAAAATATTAATTAATTAAAATATTAAATATAAAAAATTATGAAAGAATTAGATATTGCAGGAGTAACAGTTAAACTTGATGATGAAGGATACTTGGTTGACTCATCACAATGGAATGAAGATATCGCCAAAGGATTGGCAAAAGAATCAGGTTTGGAATTGACAGATAAGCATCTTGAAGTTTTGAAATTTTTGAGAGATGCATTCAATGCCGGAGAAACATTGACAATAAGAAAAGTTGGTAAATCCGGAATAGTTGATATCAAAACATTTTATAAGCTATTCCCCAAAGGACCACTTAAATTGGCGTCAAAACTCGGAGGTCTTCCAAAACCTACAAGTTGCGTATAAAACAGGATTTCTCCGGAAGAAATTTAATAAAACAATTTTTAATGCCAAATAAACTTTCATATGACGTATTAATATTATAGAATTAATTTTTCAAGATTGAGTTAAAAAACACAGGCATAGCCATAGCTACGTCGAGTATTTTTAACGAAAACATTGGAAAATTAAAATGTAATATATGCGTCATTTGAGAGTTAATTTGGTATAACCCTTAAAAAACAATATCATGGGAACAGATGAAAAAAAACCTTTGGAAAAAGTGTGTATAATATGCGCTAAAGGAAATCTTGAGGACGTTATGGCAGCTTTGATAATGGCAAATGGAGCCGTTATGGAAGGAATCGAAGCAAAAATATTCTTTACTTTCTTCGGTTTGGATGGAATTACTAAGAAACAGATGAATAAATTACATACAGCAACAGTAGGGAATCCTGCTATGAGAATGCCCGGTGGACTCCCTTTTCCAACATTATTGGGTGCATTACCCGGAGTAGAAGCGGGGGTTACCGCAATGATGAAAAAAGGAATGGCAAAATTGGACGTGCCCCCTGTAGATGAATTTTTGGAAATGTTTACTGCCGGTGGCGGGGAGGTATATGCCTGTAAATTGGCTGTGGAAATGTTTGGTCTTAAAAAAGAAGACCTCTGGGATGATGTCCAAGGGATTCTAACTGTAGGAGAGTTTTATGAAATGTGTGACGGAGATAGAACACAGATTATATTTACATAACAATACATTTTTCATTTAACTAATAATTATAATAAAAAATTAAAATTAGGTTTAAAAGTACAAACTACTAAAAATCGAGATTAATCGGTTGGGATTAGATAGATTTAGGTAAAAACCCTTAGATTTGGTGGTAGGTAGATTGGCATTATTCTTTTTAGAGGAAAAATTGGTCAAAATTCGTTAAAAACGGATTATTGTTTGAGCCCTGACGAAGTCGGGCGAGTTTTAAGACGTTTAGAATTTTGAGTAATTTTGGAGCGTTAAAAAAAGAATACAGCCTTGATTTTTTTTGTTTCGTTTTTGGAATTTATACTGAGCTTGCCGAAGTATCAAGGCAAAAAATGAAAAGAGGTTTTGGCGTTGATGATTGTTCTGATTGAACTCAATATATTTTGATATTCATTTAATGTTGAGAAATTAGACACCAACATAAAACAATTATAGACATAAAAATAGGGTTAGAAGTAATAACTTTTAACCCTATTGAGTTTCTTTTATCAAGCTCCTATTTCACTTCAAAAGTTATTTTTACATTCACTCTGAATGAGTTTACTTTTCCTTTCTTCACAACAACACTTTGACTTTGTACAAATGCTGATTTAATATTGTTTACACTTGTACTTGCTTTTGCAACTGCTTTTTTTGTTGCATCTTCCCAACTTTCTTTTGAGTCTGCTAAGATCTCGATTACTTTCATTACTGCCATATTAATTGTATTTTTATTGTTAATAAATATTTTAAAATCCTTAGTTTAGACATCTGTTTGACATCAATAGTCACATCATTTATCTATATTTGTAAATAAATCTATAAAAATGTCGCGATTGTTACTATTTCTAGCTCTAATATCTTCACTTATATCTATCAATTACTATGCCAATCCCCCTGATGGATATACCGGAGCACCCCTTAATGATGAATATTCTTGTACGATTTGTCACCAAACGGACATAAATAGCCCTCTTGGTAGCTCTCAAGTTAATGGATTTCCTTTGAAAATAAAACCGGGGGAAGAATACAATTTGGAAGTTTTAGTCAAAAGCGATGATGCCAAGTATTCAAATTTTCAACTTATGATTGTAGATAATGCTAAAAGTATTGGTACTTTTTCAAATACTTCGGGTACTGTCAAAACTTCTAAATTCAAAGACAGAGAATATGCAGAAAGCAGACCCGCGTTAAAAATAAAGGAAGATTCCTTATTATTCAAATTCTCATGGAAAGCTCCTGATAGTGGAGATAATAAATTGCTTACACTTTACTATACTACAATCATTGCAAATGGAGATGCGTCTTTTGCCGGGGACAGGGTGTTGGAATCAAAACGAATTGGAATACTCGGTAATTCTCTTGATGTTGCTATCAGTGAACAACAAGATAATTTGTGCCCTGAAGATAGTTCAGCGTACGCAAAAATCGATGTGTCGGGAGGACAAAAACCATATTCGTACCTTTGGTCAACAGGAGATACTACCAAAGAGGTAAAGGGATTGAAAACAGGAG
>JALVEE010000205.1 GCA_027008645.1 Saprospiraceae bacterium | reverse complement strand
ACGACGGCAACCTGTTCAAAGTCGACATGGAGAGCTTCAAGGTAGTCAAGGAGATCGAGACCGGTAATGCGCCGGGTGGCGGCCAGGTGCTCAATCTCTGGACCAACGTCTTTGAGGACACGCTACCCCCGGCCTCCGACTCGAACGGAGGGGGCGGCAATGGCGCGCTGGGTGGATGGCTACTGGCCGGTCTCTGGATTGGCGGGATTGTCAGAAGAAGGCGGATGATGGCCCATGATTGCTCCGCTGATTCTGCTCATGCGGTAGCGACCTGACAAAGGCATAGCTGCGGATTGCCAAAAGCGGCGCGCTTTTGCTGCGCCGCTTTTGGCATCGTGTAGCCCTTCACGTGTTCAACAGGCTCTGGCGACAATTGCGGCTTCGAGCACCGCGCTCCTGCCTGTTACAGAGGTCGTCGCAAAAACCCCCTTTCCCATGAGGGGGGTGAAAAGCGCTGGTTTGCTCCTCTGCCAAACCGTTCTCAACGGGGCGTTATGGTTTAGTTGACATGGATTTGGGCGGGAGGCCGAACTGGCGTCAGCGAAGTCGATCGGTATGGGCGCCGGCAAGGCCCTCCGCTCCGACCCCGATGGGGGGTACAAGGCTTGGTGTTGTTTCGTCGTTCGGTCACGTCCGTTGAGTCTCGCCTCCCACGGCACAGGGGTGGGGGGGCGAACGTCCACTCACATCAGCTTCCCCGGATGAAGGAGTGGTGCAACGTAGAGGAAGGTCGTAGTCCGTAGCCGTGTGATGGTCCTGGTGGTGGAGGCTGGCTTGGTGGAAAGAGTCAACATCAGATACTATGCGGTCTCTTGATAGCTACACCAATAGGCCGTCCTCGAGTTAGCAAGGTTCTGCATGCCCAGGCTATTGGGTGGAGCCGGGCTAGGGGAGGCGGAGATATACAGGTCAGCTCAATGACTTGTTAGTGGTGTTAACGTGTCTTGTTGGATGGTTGCTATAAGCAATTGAATTGCAGTAAATTATTATTTGTTGCAATGAGGCTGTTAGGCTGGTATGATCCCACCGCTTTGGGTTTGTGTTTTTGGGCCGGTATCTAGCCAAGGGTGTAGAGTTTGTCTGTTGAGTATAAAGAGTTCAATGGTGAAGTAGTATTTCTCGTTGACGCCAATTTCCTAAAAGATGAGGAACTTGTTGTTGTAAAATTTGGGCTCCGAGTCGAGGAGTTAAAAAGAAGAGCTGAATTTAGGCTCTTTTCAGAGATAGCTCAATTTTATACGCTAGTTAATGATGGCCTAATATTGACCAAACATGCGTTTGCCGGACTTGAGAGGCCTTTGTATTGCCGTGACTCATGTGATGGTGATCAAGAAAAATTGGTCTATTCGCGTAAGCCGGTGACAGATTATGAGTGGATAGGTGGTCGCGATGGTAAGCCTGTCCGAAAAGATGCTCCTAAAGGACATGTGTTTGTTGTTATAGTGAGTCCAAATAGGAAGCATAAAGAATTATACCCCGAAGTTGAGTGCTGGATAGAGCATTGGGCTTGGGTAGAAGAAGATCAGGGGCTAAGTCAAGCGCCTGTTAATTGGGTAGATAGGTTTAAACTTAAATTGTGGACACAGGAGCAAGAATGATGCAAGAGCATCTTGAAAATTCGGTATCGTTTATCAAGTACATAGGGGCGGACGAATTTAAGCCATTTGCTTACTACGATAAGCATTTAGATTGCATCCGCGTTCGCATTCAAGATTGTAGCGTTGTTGAAGAACGCCTTAGTCGTATTTTCACTATATTAAAAGCGGCACACCCCATTGAAAGTGGTGGGGATCAACTTGTTGGCTTTAATATCAAAGGTATCCGGCACTTGTTTGAACAAGTTGGTTTACCTCATGAGGGGGTATTTAAACTGGTAGACATAATTAGTGAGATAGTGAAAGTTTACCCGGATACTTTTGTCAAAAAAGTGCGAGAGGAATTTATTGCTGTTCTTGAGGAGAATGAAATATCTGTCGAAGTAGATATTGACCAAGCTGCTTGAGTTTCGTTCAGATAGATTTTCTTTACAAAACCCGCCTATGGGCGGGTTTTGTTTGTGATATTTGGTAACTATTTAGCTCACCATCCCCTATCATTACCAGACGCTCCGCCTCAACCTCTCCCCCGGCTGGGGTAGAGCGATTGCAGCCCATCGGCGTTCTCCACCTGTTCGGGCCGTTTCTCCACAAAGCCGTTTTGAACCGCTTCCCACAGGGCCGTGCCATCCCACTGTTGGCCGGGCGCGCCGTATAGATGCCGGTCAAGGGCGCGAACGGCGTCGGCGCCGCTGGCGAGACGTTCGGCGAGGGCGCCGAGGCTGGTGGGTGGGTTGTCCGGCCACTGGGCCCGGGCCAGTTCGAGCAGCCGTTTGGCGGCCTCGCTGGCATCGCCGCGTTCGCAGGCTTGTCGGAGGGCTTGCCTGGCGGCGCGGCGATCGACCGCAGGTGTCTTCTTCTCCCGGGCTGGTTGGGGCGTCGTTTCGCTCGGTGCGGCGGCCGGTTTCTTCCCGAGCGCGCGGAGTCGCCAGATGACGCCGCCGGCGATGACTAGCCCGAGCAGGGT
>JALVEE010000204.1 GCA_027008645.1 Saprospiraceae bacterium | reverse complement strand
AATAGAGTAGTTTAAAACGGGAGAAATAAATGAATAAAAGATGATAACAAGCGATGAGCACAGCAGGTTTGCTATCGCTGCGCCCGCTTCATATCGCGTGACCGTCAGACTGCGCAAAAACCAATATTCAATTTTTTCAAAAATTTCCTAAGAATTTAACCTAAAATGTAGAGACAAATCCATAAAAATTTCGTATCTTAATGGTATAAAACAATGATATTATGGATTATGTACAGGGTTTGATCGAAATCAGTTGCAGATAATGTCGTTTGATCAATATGTCACTGCTGATTCTTGGGCACGGATAGTCGATCTGTTTGTGGATATACTACCTATGGATGAATTGGGGTTTAGGGCAACACCGGGAATAGAAGGGCGACCGCCATATGATCCGGCTGATATGCTAAAGCTCTATCTTTACGGGTATAAAAATCATATGCGTTCGTCTAGAAAGCTAGAACATGCCTGCATCGTAAACATGGAGGTGATATGGTTGATCAAAGGTCTACGTCCATCTGCAAGAAAGATAGCGTATTTTAGGAAAAACAATGCTAAGGCTTTTAAACTAGCCTTTCGTCACTTTGTATTATTGCTTAAAGATATGGGTCTGATAGATGGTAAGACTATTGCCATCGATTCCTTTAAGATAAGAGCTCAAAATAGCTTAAAGCGAAATTTTAATCAAAAGAAAATAGATCGGCATATAAAGTATATCGATGATAAAATAGCTGAGTACGAACAACAATTGGATGAAGAAGATGGACATAAATACAAAGAAGAAATCAAACAAAAGATAGATTATCAGAATAAAAAAAAGGATAACTACAAACGTCTAGAGCAACAACTGGAAGAAAGTGGAGAATCTCAGATTAGCCTTAGTGATCCTGATTCAAGGAGTGTGGTACTACATCGAAATATAGTGAACGTCGGCTATAACATTCAAGCTAGTAGCGACAGTAAGTATAAGCTGTTTATCAACAATGATACAGGAAGTGTAAATGACACACATGCTCTGTCCCCAATGGCCATAGATGCTAAAGAATTGTTAGGAGTGGAACAGATGGATTGTATCACAGATAAAGGATATACCACAGGTAAGCAGATCGCCATCTGTGGAGAACATAATATTAGGACATATTCTTCACCAAAAGAACACTCTAGTCAACACAATGGACTGTATGATATGCAAATATTTGAGTATAATAAGGAAAAAGACAATTATACTTGTCCAGCAGGTGAGATACTATCGACCAATGGAAGAGTATATAAAAAAGCTAGACATAAAGTAAAACATTACAAAAACCGAAGAGCCTGTAAGAGCTGCGAACAAAGAGATCAATGTACGAAAAACAAAAACGGAAGATTTATAGAACGATCGATCTACCAAGAAGCACTAGAAGAGAATAAAATGCGAGTTAGATCTAACCCAGATTATTATCGACTTAGACAACAGATTACGGAGCATCAATTTGGGACATTAAAACGGCAATGGGGCTTTACCTATACCCTGATGAGAGGGAAGGACCATGTGCTTACGGAAGTGAATATGATGATGATCTGTTATAATCTTAGGCGACTTATGTCCATATTTGGAATAGATGAGTTGAAAAGAAGGTTAAAAGACCTTATATCATATTTTTATCGCCTATATGAACCATTTTCAGCCATTTTGAGCTCATTGAATAGAGATTTTATAATTTACCCTAAACAACAGTTGGCTAAATAAATATGCTTATTTAAGCTTATATTGGCTTAGATGATGTATATTTGGCTTGAGTTTGGGCTTGTTGCGCAGACTCCCGTTGTGTGTAATAAAAAAAACGAAACCCAGAATTATAGAAAGATGACATATAAAGAAGATAAAAATTTCAATAAATTATTGAATCAACTTAAAGAACTTAACATTAATTTCAATCAGAAATATGTAAGTCGTTTATATGAGAATTTAAAACTATATGTTAAATTAAATGAAGATGGATATTTAGATTTGACAATTCCTTCTTTTTACTCTGAAAACTACTATATTGACCTTGCAATTAGAGAATTGGGAAGTAAAACAATTGAATCAATTGATAATGCAGATGAATATTTAAGTACAGATATATCTACTTTCGTTTTTGAAAATTATTTCGTAGAATCAAAAGAAAATACCTTATCATACTTTATTAACGAATTGAAAAGAATTTCTAAAAATAATCTTAATTGTAAAATAATAAGTGAATCTGAATATAATGAGAATAACAATCAAACGACAATTTTATTTGAATTTAGTGTAAATAATAATTTGTATAAATTAACACATAATGATGATTTTGAAGACGGAACACTTATGGCAAGTTTTATCATAAAAGAGCTACTCCCAAAATTAGATGGAGCTCTACAAAAGGGATATCTTTTATATATATGTGAAGAATGGATTCAATTTATATATTTTGAAAATGAAGAAGATTATTTGAAATTTAGAAAGTCAGCTGATTATTATTCTGAAATTAATAGCAAATGCTTAGATACAGAAGTTAATGAAAAAAGTAGTCTTGTAAAAGAGAATATTCAACTAAAAAATGAAGA
>JALVEE010000203.1 GCA_027008645.1 Saprospiraceae bacterium | reverse complement strand
TGTAAATCAACTATTCCTACAATTAAAAAATATGTAGTGTACCACTAATTTTTTAACACGCTAATAAACAGCTGGTTGTATTTCATAATGCCCAAGTTGGGTTAACTAAATTAACCAATTTACAAAAACAAATATTGCCTTTGATTTATTAAAGAAATACTCAAACTGTATGGGCAAACGCCTATTTCTACTTGCAATTTTTATAGAATCTTTTTAAGCATCTTCCCATTCGCAACCGCTATTTCTCCATTTACAATAACATATTCGGGAGCTCCTTTTGTGCTAATCCCCTCATAGATATTGCTATCACAATTCTGATGATGTATATTTGTTGAAATAGTATTCTTTATATTGGGATTCCAAATGATAATATCGGCATCCGAGCCAATGGCTATTTCACCTTTTCGAGGATAAAGCCCGAAAATTTTAGCAGCATTGGTTGAAGTAATATTTACAAATTGTTGTATAGTTATCTTCTTCTCAAGCACCCCATAGGTGTAAAGCAATGCCAATCTGTGTTCAACACCTCCGGCACCATTTGGAATCTTCCTAAAATCGTCAATACCGGCTTTCTTTTGTTGCAATGTAAACGGGCAATGATCGGTTCCAACAGTTTGAACTACACCATCAGAAATAGCTTTCCACAATGCTTTTGTATCTTTTTGCTTTCGCAAAGGAGGGCTCATAATATAAGGAGCTACTTTATAAAAATCCCCTGTGTATTTTGATTTGTCAAGCATCAGATATTGTGGACAGGTTTCCGCCAAGACAGTCTGACCTTTGTCCTGAGCTTTTTTTATGTATTTCAATGACTTTTTAGAAGAAACATGGACAATATACAATGGACAATTTGCTTTTTTTGCCAATTTTATGGCTTTGTTTACTGCCAAAGCTTCCAATTCTGCCGGACGGGATTGACAATGGTATTCTGGCGTTAATTTATTTTCTTTTGCAAAGCTATTTCTAAGTTCTTCAATCTCATCCCCCAATTCACAGTGCAATGTTATGATTCCTCCATATTCGCCAACAATTTTCATTACTTTATAAATATCATCGTCTTCCAATCCAATGGAATTTTTATAAGCCATATACATTTTAAATGAAGTGATACCTTTTTTAATGCATTTTTTAATTTCTTTTTTTAAAGTACTTCTCCATTCAACCGGACTAATATGAAAAGAATAGTCTATTAATGAGTTCGCAGCTTCTTTATCCCGTTCATCGAGCGCATCGCATAATAATTGTCCTTTGTGGGGAGTCACAAAGTCGATTAGAGTCGTTGTGCCTCCAAATAGAGCCGCTCTACTTCCTGTATAAAAATCATCGGATGAGTATCCGGCATGAGTTGGCAGATGCATATGTACATGAGGGTCGATTCCACCCGGAAAGACCAATTTGCCCGTAGCATCAATAATCTTATCAATATTCTTAGTTGAGATATTCTTTTTGACTTTGGTTATTTTGCCATCAATAGAAAGTATATCTGCAATAAATAATTTATTTGAATTTATAATCTTTCCGTTTTTTATAAGCAGTTTCATAGTATAAAGGTAAGGTATTTTTTTCAATTTATATTCTTATTCTAGAAGCTTTTCATCAAAATACTAACCTTATTAAATCAGAACTGATTCACTTTTCTATGAATCCCATCTTTTAAATGTGCCTCTCCAAAATTAATTAATAATCCAAGTCTTTTTTCCGCTATTTTAAGATGAGTGATAATTTGTTTATGGTCAGCTTCAACAACAAGCATTTTTGATTTTAATTCTACAATAATTTCATTTTCTACTAAAATATCAATTCGGTATCCAAGCCCCATATTTTTCCCATCGTGATGAACCTTAACACCTACTTGTCTCATGAAATTAATCCCTGCTTTTTCAAGCTCGTAACAAAGAACAGATTCATAAAAGCTTTCTAACATACCTGGTCCATATTGAGTATGTATTTCAAAACAAATATCAAGAATTTTGCTAAATAGTTTATTTAACTCTGCTCTATTTTTCATCATTTTTTAATTTTCAATTGTAGTTTATTACTCAAAGTTATATAAAACTATTAAATTTCTTTATACCAATCAATTATTATTTTTTGCTCTATGTTTTTGTTTCCCGCTAAAGTCGCTAAGGTTACCGCTAAAGAGCGCTAAGAAATACTCAACATTTCATTAATAGTTGCGTACATTTCTAAATTCATCACTTGGCGTTACTCCACTTTACCTTGGTGAGACTTCGCGGGATTATCTATTTATTCTCCTCTATCAAAAAGGTTGATTGGTTTCCCGCTAAAGTCGCTAAGGTTACCGCTAAGGAGCGCTAAGAAATACTCAACATTTCATTAATAGTTGCGTACATTTCTAAATTCATCACTTAGCGTTACTCCACTTTACCTTGGCGAGACTTCGCGGGATTATCTATTTATTCTCCTCTATCAAAAAGGTTGATTGGTTTCCCGCTAAGGTCGCTAAGGTTACCGCTAAAGAGCGCTAAGAAATACTCAACATTTCATTAATAGTTGCGTACATTTCTAAATTCATCACTTGGCGTTACTCCACTTTACCTTGGCGAGACT
>JALVEE010000202.1 GCA_027008645.1 Saprospiraceae bacterium | reverse complement strand
AAATAGCTTTGGTTGAACAAGAAAAAATACGGGAAAAATTGTCAAGGGATTTGCATGATAATCTGGCCTCAACCATAAGTTCTATAGGCATATATTTGACTCTGATAAGGTATAAGATTACTGATAAAGATGGAAAAATAAATGAATTGCTCCAAAAGTCAGAATCACTTGTGAGCGATGCTGCTGCCTCCATAACCGATCTGATATGGACTATCAAACCTAAACCTGAAAAATTTTCAAATCTAATTACAAGAATTAATAATAATTTCTCAAAATTATTTCAGGAAAAAAACATTGAATTTAATACAAAATGCGATACTAAAATAGAAAATTTATTATTGAAACCGGCAATCAAACAAAATATTTATTTAATCTTAAAGGAGGCATTAAACAATATTTTGAAACATGCAGAAGCTAAAAATGTAAATATTGATATTGAAAAAGAAAATAAAAATATCAAAATCATAATCAAAGACGATGGAAAGGGTTTTGACTACAAGAAAATGAAAGGAAAAGGTCATGGGCTGAACAATATGCTTCATAGGGCTGAAGATATCAAAGCTGATTTTAAAATCACTTCTGCTATTGGAGAAGGAACAATATATGAACTGATTTTTCAAGATTGATTAGTCTTTTAGAATAAAAAGCGGTGCTTTTGCGGTTTACCCAGTGAAATAGGCTTTGCCTAAATTGAAAATTTATTTCACCGGGTGAACCCCGTGAAATCAACGAAGTATTTCACTGGGGGTTGCAAGTTTCCTCCCTTGTAAGGGAGGATTGAGGTGGGTTCTAAATAATATAAAAAATAACACATTTGCGTCATTGCATAAAACATAAATAAAACTGACCTTTGCATTATTAAAAAATAAATTATAATGATAAATGTATCAATAATAGAAGATCACAAGGACTTTCGTAAAGGATTGTCCTCTCTGCTTGATGCTTCAGAGGGTTTTACGTGCATAGATACATTTATCAGCGCAGAGGATGGAATTAAATATCTTTCCGGAGATGAAGAGCTGTTGTTATTGGATATAAATTTACCCAATATGTCCGGTATCGAAGCTATTCCGATATTAAAAAATAAATTTCCCGGTCTTAAAATAATAATGCTTACCATTTTAGATGATGATAATACAATCATGGAAGCTATTTTATCCGGCGCTGACGGATATTTATTGAAAAAAACTCCACCGATTCAAATACTGGCTTCCTTAAGAGAATGTATAAATGGAGGTAGTCCTATGACCCCCAGTATTGCTAAAAAAGTTTTAATGCTATTCAAGAAATATATCCCTAACCAACAAGATGATTACTCACTTACCGCAAGAGAACTTGAAATATTGAATTTATTGGTTGAAGGAATGAGCAATGCTTCAATTGCTAAAAGGCTATTTATCAGCATCCAGACCGTCCGTAATCACATTCGACATATTTACGAAAAGTTACAGGTTCATAGCAAATCGCAAGCAGTTGTGAAGGCGATTAGGGAAGGTCTGGTGTAAAAATGACGCATTTGCGTCATTGCGTGGTATTAATTCTAAGCATATCTTTGCACTATCATTTATTAACAAAATATTATATCGCCATGAAAAAGATATTCTTTACTCTATTTATTTTGGGTTTTATTTTTTCCTGTGGAAAAGATGATGATACCTCTTCAGATCCTTTCAAAGGCGAGGATTTGACAGCTAGTAAAACGATAGGAAAAGTCGGTAATTATTGGGATTTAAAAACCAGAGGTTGGAATATTTCCGGTAAGGTATCAGTAACCACCAACGATAATGGTGTAACTACATTTGAAGCAGATATAAAAAATATCGAAGACCAATTGGGGGAGATTAGTTATAAGGGAGAAAAAATTTCCGGTGATTCGCCAATGATATTCAGAGCAAAAATTTCTACCAATACCATTGCAACATTTGATTATGGCTCTACAGATGATAAAGACCCATTTGTACTCGTAAAATTTGATGGAAAAAAAGGTGATAAATATACACATACCGATAACGGAAAAACAACGGTTAGGGAAATAGTCAATGATGAATTTGAAGTTGAAGCTTATGGCTGGATAATAAAAGCTTTTCAGATAGATGAAACCTTACCTTCAAAGACTTTGATGATAAAAAAAGGTGGAGCGGAATACGAAGTAACCAAGATAACATACCTTGTCAATCACAGATTTGGTCCTGTCAATATTCAGTTCTATGCTAATGGTGGCAGCTTTCCGCTTATAATCATCGATGGATTAAATACTAATTGTGATACAAAAGGGTAGTACTTAACATTAAACGGGCGCATTTCATTTTTTCGCGTTGCGGGTTGATTCTCCTTTAGGAGTCAGAGGCAAAGTAAAGAAAAAAGCGAAAAAATGAAATGCACCTCATTAAACCGCTTTGCGGTTTTTTGATTTCTGTAATTATTAAAAAACTTTCAAGAGGTTTTGTTCTGAAACCTGTCTTTTCAATTATATCTAACTCAAGTTATCAGATTTTTTCAACAATATTATTATAGAATTAAACTAATTGGATAGATATTTTTAGCTTTGTGGATTATTAAAAAACACAAACTATTTTTATGAGTGAATTGACTACTATCGTCTTGCATTCAAGCGGGACAGACGGTTTTTTTTCTAATACGGTTCAATCTATTATCAATCAATCCGAAAAAAATTTCAATATTGTATTTATTGGGGAAATAAGCAGTGAAACAGCTTCTTTGCTCAATAAAAATAACATAGATTTTGAATGGATAGCGATTGATGACAAAAGCTATGCTGAGTTATTGTATGAAGCAATGGAGCAATATTTCAATGCTTTCATATTATATATCGACAACAGAAAACACCCTATAATTCTGAAGCAAGTTGCTTTGGAAGGGTTTATGATTGGAGCTGAGAGAAATCCAAGTGCCGGACTTTTTTATGCCGATTATGATTTGAAAAAAAATGATGAAATCAAAGAAGTTCATCTGTTGAGTCATCATATAGGAAGAGTTAGGGACAACCAAGACATAGGAAAAGTGTTTTTTTTAAGAAGAGAGGTTTTGGATTTAGTTGGAGGGGTTGATACAAGTTTAAAATATAAGGTAAAATACGACTTAAGATTAAAATTTTCTGAAATATTCAATATTATCAGAATTTCTAATAAATATAGCGGTTCATTTTATACCGTAATTGCCGAAAGCAAAGAAGCCAATGTCTTTGATTATCTGCTTTCAGGTAAGGATGTTCAATTGGAAGCTGAAAAAGTAGTGACAGATCATCTAAAAAGGATAAATGCATATCTTGCACCTGGAGTGTTTATGGAGTCCGGCAACAAGTATGAAGGAGAATATAGTTTGAAGGCTTCTGTGATTATCCCCGTAAGTCATAGACCTGAGTTTATTGCAACGGCTATTGAGTCAATACAAGCACAAACAGTAAAAGATATAGAAGCGTTAATCGTCGTGAATGGGGGGCAAGACGATCCCACAGCAGATGTAGTGAGGAAATATATGAAAGGCGGTGAACTCTATGATTCGTCCAAACCCGAAATCAGATTGATAGTAATAGATATCAATAATATAGGATTATGCTTGAATATCGGTGCTAAAAATGCAAGGGGTAAATACTATATACAATTGGATTCCGATGATAGACTTAAACCTGATGCGGTCGAAAAGGTTTTGGAAGTATTTAATTCTGATGATAAAGTGGGAATGGTAATTGGTTCTTATGAAGTGTGGGAAAAACTTGATGACGGCTCGCTTAAAAGGATGGAAGAGATCCCTGTGGTAACCCATGACGAATGGACAGACGAAAATGGGAGAAATAATCTTTTAAGGATAAATGGAGCAGGAGCGCCAAGATGCATTCCAATCGATATAATCAAAGAAATGGGGTATTTTTCGATTAATGACGATGCTTATGCGAGAAATTACGGGGAAGATTATGAGATGGTCTTGAAAATCTCAGAGTATTATAAAATAGGTAGAATTTACGATCCAATTTATGAAGTAGTACGTCATTCAGGTGGTACGGATCATGCCATAAGCGACGATTTGATAATGCGAAATGATGAAGCTAAAGACGATATGAGAAAGCACGCAATTTTGAGAAGAATTGGCTTCAATAAAAAAGATTAATAAAAAGATATGCGAGATATATTGTTACTCGGCATTGATGGAGGAGCGACCAAAATAAGCGGTTGGATTGTTAATGCCCAAGAAGAGGGCTTTAGCTTGACAAATGTCAATATTCAAAAAAAATATAGCGACTATTCAAGTTTTGATGGTGCTTTTAAACCTGTGGATATTAAAACCCAATTGACAGAAATGAATGCAGTTATCAATCTGACTGAAGAAGAAGTTAATCAAGGATTGGCTTATATGAATGCAGCTTCGGATGTCATTATTGAATTGTCAAAAAATAATCCCAATAAAAAATTGTTGATTGGTTTTGGAATGCCTGGTCTAAAAACTGCGGATAAAAAAGGTATATCCGCTTTGGCAAACGGCCCTAGAATGCCAAAATTCGTAGCGTTTATTGAAAAAAAACTCAGGGATACAAAGATTGATTTTTATCCTATCAGCCACCTTGGTAGTGACGCTGACTACTGTGGTATAGGCGAAGAGTATGATATTTCGGGTTCATTCAAAGGAGTCAAAAATGCTTATTATTTGGGAGGGGGAACAGGTGTAGCAGATGCGATGAAATTAAATGGAAAATTGATTCCTTTTGACAATATGAAACCTTGGATAGCCAAAGCCTGGGAAATGAAAGGAGCATCGGGTCTGTCATTTGAAAGATACGCCTCAGCGGGTGGTATCCAATATATTTACAGTATGAAATCAGGTGTTCCTGTCGAACAATTGAATGAGCAAGGAATATATCCACCTCAAATACTTCATAGAGCAATAGCCAATGAAAGCGCAGCACTCGCAACTATAAATGAAGTCAGCAAGAATCTCTCAAAATTAATATTTGAAAGGATTTTAACTCTATATTCAGGATATTCAGGGTTATTTGAATTTATCAATGCTGCAAAGCCAAAACTAATAAAGAGTCATCCTTTTAGAGAAACATTATTAGACAGAATAGTCATCGGGCAAAGACTTGGGGATCTATTGAAAGAATCACAGTCAACTCCATTGTTATGGAAAGATATTTTGGAAAATTTGAAGACCTTGATTGAAGAGACTAAAAATGAAAAACTCACCGGTCATTACTTGAAAAACCAGGCTTTTAATAGTGATATTTTGACCATTTCCGGATTAAGAGAAGCACCGGCAATCGGGGCTGCTGTTGATGCTTTTTTAAGTAACCAAAATAGTTTGTAAATGTTAGTTCCGAACTCAATACCAAAATCAGAACCTTTATTGAGGGTAGGAATTGTTTTACCTGAAGACAATCAAAAGACCGTTATCTTGGATTTGACTAATTCAATAAATATAAAAGTATTTTTTGATGGGGAAAATACAAATTTAAAGCATAAACTAATCGTTTTTGAAGCCAAAGAACAAAAAATATACTTCAATGGATTTGATGCAGAAAAAATTGAGATTGAACAAACAGGGACAAATGATTTTATCGTAGTGAAAAGTGTGATTGCAGGTAGAGGGTTTCATTGGGTCAAACACATTGATATAAAGTTATCTCACAAGCTGGAATTTTCGCTTAAGGACGGAAACCTAATGCTGATAAACGAATTGCCACTTGAAGATTATCTTGCCAGTGTTGCTACTTCGGAGATGAGTTCAGAATGTCCTGTTAGTTATACTGAAGCTCAAACTATAGTTGCTCGTTCGTGGATGCTTGCCAATGTTGAGCAAAAGCACATACATCTCGGTTTTGACGTTTGCAATGATGATTGTTGCCAGAGATTTCAAGGGCTTAATCACTTGACAGAGCATTCAAAGAGAGCTGCCGAAAATACGCGAGGCTTGGTTTTAATGTATAAAAATGAAATAGTAGATGCAAGATATTCCAAATCTTGTGGAGGAATAATGGAGAAATTTGAAAATCTTTGGGAAAATACTCCTAAAGATTATATGCAGAACAAATCGGACGCTCCTATTGATTTCAATGTGGATTTAACCATAGAAAAGAATCTAATAGAATGGGTGAATTCTGTCCCAAAAGCTTTTTGTGGTCCACATTATATCAAGGAAGAAGATTTGCACAAATATTTAGGCAATGTTGATGAAGAAGGCAGTTATTTCAGATGGGAAATAAGAACTAATCAAAATGATTTGGTAGAAAATATTAAAGACAAATTAGGCATTGATATAAAAAATGTTATTTCTTTAGTACCGCAAAAAAGAGCAGGCAGCGGAAGAATTTTGGAATTGGAAATCAAGTATCTTGACAGCAATAAAAATAAAAAATCCATAATAATTCACAAGGATTATGAAGTGAGAAGAATATTGCACAAAATGTTTTTGTACAGTTCCGCCATTGAGATTGTCACCCATAGAACAAATGATTCGGATATCCCTTTGGGGTTTATTTTCAAAGGAGCAGGATGGGGGCACGGTGCGGGAATGTGTCAAATAGGAGGTATCGGAATGTCTCTTGCCGGTTATAAAACCGAAGAAATCGTCAAGCACTATTATCCCGGTGTTGAAATTATAGAGATTTACAGATAGAGTCTGGATGCAAACATAATCGTTTAAAACCCTAAATAATCGTTATTAATAGTTTTAAACTATTTAATATAGAAAATTGATATTTTTCTGTAAAACCAGGTAAAATTTTTATAGATTTGTTCCGTATATAACGTAGTTATCTGCGAGCGACGCTATAAGTTAAATGAATGAGAAAAAAACAAACAATTTCTTACCTCGAATTAATTTTGTATCTTTGGCTCTTATTATAGGAGTTGAATTTATAATTTAATTATGGATAAAGAATTAACAAGGAGCGAGAAAGAAATTCAAAACAAAATAATTTCATTAAGAAATCACCAAATAATGCTTGATAGGGATTTAGCAGAACTTTATCACGTAGAAACAAGAGTTTTAAAGCAAGCAGTTAAAAGAAATATCGAAAGATTCCCTGATGATTTTATGTTTGAATTAACTAAAGAAGAAATAGATTCTTTGGTATCACAATTTGTGATACCTTCAAAAAAGCATTTAGGTGGTGCAGTGCCATTTGCTTTTACTGAACAAGGAGTCTCAATGCTATCTTCGGTTTTATCAAGCAAAATTGCAATTGAAGTTAACATTGAAATATTCAGAGCCTTTGCAAAAATGCGAAAATTTCTCTTTGTTAACGCAACTATTTTCCAAAAATTTAATTTCATTGAACATAAATTAATTCAACACGACAAAAAATTTGAAAAGGTATTTGCTGAAATCGAAAAGAAAGAAATAAAACCTAAACAAGGGATATTTTTTGACGGACAAATTTTTGATGCTTATTTGTTCATTTCTGATTTAATAAAAAGTGCTAAAAAATCAATAGTATTAATTGATAATTACGTGGATGAAACTGTACTAACTTTATTCAGTAAAAATCAGCAAATAAATGTGAAAATATATACAAAAAGTATTCCAAGACAATTAAAGTTAGATTTAATAAAGTACAATTCACAGTATAAGAAAATTAGAATTGTCAATTTTAAAGTTGCTCA
The DNA here is from genome assembly GCA_027008645.1 of Saprospiraceae bacterium. Taxonomy (GTDB): domain Bacteria; phylum Bacteroidota; class Bacteroidia; order Chitinophagales; family Saprospiraceae; genus JADJGA01. Next base: position 19,259 of record JALVEE010000202.1, on the reverse strand, counting down.
CGATAGATTTTTAATTATTGACAATAAAGAAATTTATCACTTTGGAGCGAGTTTAAAAGACTTAGGAAAGAAATGGTTTGCTTTTTCAAAATTCGATATGAACGCAATTGATTTGTTAAGAAAATTAGAATAAAAAAAGAATGCCCGCAGATAACATTGTTTATGACATCATAGTCGACTATCGTCAGACTACGCTGCATACACTTGGACGTAGTCGGTCAGCAAAAACACACACTGATATAAACAAGATGAGAGAAATTGAAAATATAATAACGGAAAGAACTATAATGCGTATGCTTTCGAAAGAGGACGCAATTGATTTCTTTAATTTAAATCTTGACAAAGAAGTTTTAAAATATACGGGAGACTTACCTTTTGAGAACATGCAGGCTTCAATTGACTTTTTAACGAACTACGAACAATATCAAAAGTATGGAGTTGGACGACTTGCTGTTATTGATAAAACAACTTCAAAATTTATTGGTTGGTGCGGACTTAAGTATAGTGAAAAAAAAGACGAATACGATATTGGATTTAGGTTTTATAAAAAATATTGGAACAAAGGATTTGCAACTGAAACCGCAAAAAAATGTCTTGATTTTGGTTTCAATAAACTTAATATTGATAAAATAGTTGGTCGAGCAATGAAAGAGAATATTGGTTCAATCAAAGTTCTTGAAAAAATAGGTATGGAATTTAAAGAAAACTTTGATTTTGAAGGACAAGAGGGTATAATTTATGAACTTCCAAAATGGAAATATATAAAAAGCCGAATCGCTAACAAAAAAATATAGTGCATTTGGCAGATAGTGATAAACCCAAAGAAGAGAGCAATAAATAAACGTAGTGCAAACCCGAAAATTAAGTGTGTTGAAATGTCAAACGCCCCATATTTAAACCGACCGTCAGACTGCGCAAAAACTTATAATTAGAAATTGACAATTACTGAATATCAAATGATTAGAGAGTAATATAATAGTAAAACTGGGGTTTGTGCGCAGACTCCCGTTACCAACCAGCAAAAAAAAAGAAAAAATACGCACTGAACAGAAAAGAATATACTTCCAGCCACACAAACAGCACATCGAAGTTGAATAAATACAAAATATGACTGAAAATATCAACCAAAATCCTGAACAAATAGCTCGCGATAGAATAGACGAAATGATACGTGAAGCAGGATGGGAAGTGCAGTCAAAAAAGAAAGTTGATTTATCTGCAAGCAAGGGTGTAGCGGTAAAAGAATACCAAACGGATGTGGGTCCTGCTGATTATGTTCAGCTTGTAGATAGAAAACCTGTTGGAATAATAGAAGCTAATCGTGAAGATGAAGGACACCGATTAACCGTTGTTGAAGAACAATCATCAACTTATGCCAAAGCCAAACTAAAATATTTGAATAACGACCCATTACCCTTTGTTTACGAAAGCACAGGATCGATAACCCGTTTTACCGATTACCGAGACCCGAAACCAAGAGGACGCTACCTCAATTTTGGGCTATTAATTTTTTCAATAATTCAACCATAACACATCTATTTTCAAGAATATATCCCAATACATCAATTAAAGTGGTGAATAATTCGGGTTAAGTTTTTTATTGAGTCGCAAAGGTATATATTTAAACCAAATATACTCAAAAATGACTCATATATTCGAATTTTTTTTCAATATTTTATTTAGGGGATAAAATTAAGATTTTCATTGAAATAATAACCCCCCTACATCTTATCTGATATTAGGGATCAAGCTAATGCTTGGGAAAATGGTTTTACGCCACCATTATATTAGAATAGTTATTTAATATGACACGTATTTATATTTTTTTACTGCAATTAACTTGTCATTCAAATACTGTTTTTCAAATTCTATTAGTCCTTTTTTGTTAATGTATTTTTCAGTTATCAATATATCATTAACAAACAATTTTAATTTACCCTTAAGTCCAATAATAGATGTACGTTCATTGATTTTTCGTTTTTCTCTCTTTAATTTTAAGCCTGAATTTTGAAAATTTTCAATTTCAGTCAAAGAGCAGTTTGGATGTACACCATCCTTAATCAATTCATGAGTCCATTTTCCATTTTTTTTACAGGAATATTCTTTCAAAATATGGTTTTTATCAAATTTCTTTTTTACATGTACAGACAATTTATTTGCTAAATAGATTTTAGTTTCTTCAGTCAGTTTTCTGTCGTTATATTTTGTTTTTGAATATGTTCCGGTCTTTTTATCGTTTATGTCATAATCAATTGCTTTTATTTCTCTATTATTTTTATCGTAAAATATTTTTGTTCGAGATGAAAAATTGCCATAGAATTTAGTGATGCGTTCAATTCTAAGAGTATCATATTTGTAATTGTATAAGTATTCACTTTGAATTGTTCCAGTAGAGTCATAAATAGTAATTTTCGTTCGCCTTCCTTTGCTATTGAAATCTTCTTTTGTGATTAGAAACGAATCGGTTTTGCTGTTTTCTTCAAATAAATAACAATCGATTTCTTTAATATTATTTCTTTCAATGTTTTTTGGAGCATATTTATCCTGTGCATTCAGTGCCAATGCAATAATAATATTTAATATGATTATTCCTAAATCACGCATTTTTTTTAATTTTATATAACGTAATAATATCAACGGATAATGTAGCCAGCGGACGCAGCGATAGCAAGTCTGATGCGCTACACATTGTTGGGCTTTCGTTATTTTATTTTCCATTCTATTTCATTCAACCTTTTTGAGATAATTTCTAATGTATGTGAAATTTCTATTTCTGTCGGAAAATCTCCATAAACCAATTCTTTAAAGATACTGTTGTAAGTATTCTTTAATTGTTTCCAAGTATTTTTTGGTTCACTAAATATGATTGCTGAACCAGGATGTTCTTTTAGCCATTCGTTATTACTTTTGAAGCTAAAAACATCATCATTGCCAACTCTTTGTAGCATTTCATCAAATCCTTCTGAATTAAAAAAATTATTTATTTCGGTATCTTTTAGCAAATTATGGATATCGTAAATATGTCGAATTTTATTGTTCAAGTCTTCAATCGGATTTTTTGAATGTGAGAACCTAACTAAACTCATTATTTTTTCACAAATGGTTCTTTTGGGACTTAACACAGTAACTTCAAATGGATGCATTTCATATTTTCCGATAATTTTGTGTTCTCCTAATTGTTTCATCATTTCATAAATCATTGAAGAAACAATGCCTTTTTCATAAGGTTCATAATTTCCGAGCCAACTTGATTCAACAACAATAAAATTTCGGATTTGTCCAAGTTTTCCACTAAAAGATTTTTCATAAGAATGTGCAGTCTTTCTAATCATTCCTTTTTTATTGGTAATTCCGTCAATTTCTATTTCAGGAATGACATTCTCAACGCATTTTGAAATTGTTTTAAGTTTCTTTTTTAGCTGGCTACCTGTTTCTTTTTCATTTCTCAATACAACAAGGTCAATATCTTCCGAAAATCGTTCAATTAAGTTATTACATTTCGACAATGCAGTGCCACCTTTAAAAACAGTTTCTTTTCCTATTTCATCTTCAAATACTGTTTTTAACGTTAATGAAACCCAATAGTCTTTTTCAATAAAAATTTCTTTAATTCCTTTCATCTGAGCTGTGGCAATTACTGCATCTTTGAATATTTTTTTGTTTGTATGCAGTTTCATCTTATTTTCCAGTTTTCGACAGTTTTTAAAATCGCTTTTTTAATCCCCAAAGCGTATTCTGAAAAAGGATTTAAGCTATTTTTTAAATCGTTCAATTCTTCTTTAACGCCAATTTCTTCCAATAATGCACCGAGTAATGCTCTTGTTCTGGGTGGATAATTTAGACTGTATTTTATAATTTTTTTAATCTCGTCTTTATTTAATTTTATTAAAATATTCAATAGAATTCTTATTCCTTCTTCAATATTTAAGTTCGGTATTTTCTTAAAATCCTTTATTGCATCTAAAATTTCAAGATATTGAAAGTTTTTATTTGTTACTTCAATATAACTTTTTGCCGGCTTAATTTTTAAATTGGATTTATTAACTTTGATTTCTTTCTCTCTACTCGCAAGTTTAATTGTTTGAGGAATTTGTGTGGTTAATCCGAGTTTGTTGTATAAGTAAACTCCTGTAATATAAGCTATTCTATTACCGTTTTTATAAAGATACGGCTTTAAAATTTCTTCTTCTTTTGGTAATAATTCGCCAAAAACAGTTTGTTTTGGTTTAAAAAATATTCCAGGTGAAATTCTTTTAATTTTTCCTTTTTTGATTAACCGTTCAATTGATTTAGCCGCAGACTGATATTCGTTTTTTTCAATAGACAATTCTTTATAGGTAAATGTTTCGCCTTCATTAATTGTTCTAATTTTTTCTTTTATTTTCTTCGCAGTATTCATATCGCAAAGATAAATATTTTTTATAAATGTCAAGTATTTTCCGTGTTTTACTTGACTTTTTTAATGAAGCCCAACTTGATTATTTGCATAACAAATTTATAAATTTAATTTATTCCGCATTTTTCAAAAAATCTAAAGATAAACTCAAATTATCCATTGGACTTTTGATTTTACTTATACCTTTCGTGATAATGGACTCGAACTTATAAATTATGATTGGATAGGCTTTCACCAACTCGTGATTACTTTACTACCTTCTTGGTCGTCGTTAATAACTTCCAGAAAAGTGTTAATTTCTTCTTTTAACTCTGAAACGTGGGAGATTAGTCCTATAGTGCGGTTCTCTTTCCGTAATTCTTTGATTGCATTGAAGACCATTCGCAAGGACTCTTCATCTTGTGTCCCAAATCCTTCATCTAGAAAAAAGAAATTTTGTTCGGATTTGTTTTGTTGTTGGACAATTGATGCAAGGGCTAAAGCCAAGGACAAAGAGGCTTGGAATGTCTGACCACCTGATAGGGTTTTGATATTTCTTCGTTTTCCTCCATTAAGGAAGTCGATAATATCAAATGAGTTATTACCGGTCAATTCGAGTTTCATTCTGCCTCTCGTGAGTTTGATAAATCTGGAATTGGCATAATTTACTACCTCTTGTAGGCGTACCGTAGATATATAATTGACAAATCCATTACCTGTAAACAAGGATCTCATCGTTTTTAAATCTTCCTGTCTGATTTGTTTGGAATTAAGTTCAGCTTCAAATTTTTTCTTTAATATCAGTTTGTCTTTTAATTCTGAAATCGTTTTTTCCAATCCTCCGATGTCCTTATCCAACTGTTTTAATTCTGATTTTCCTTTTTCTATTTTTTCTTTTAGTAAAATGAATTCATCTTGATCAAATTCTTTGTCTTTTAGTTTAAGTCTTAATTTCTCAACTTCGTTTTTCGTTGTTTTATAGTAAATTTTGAATTTTTCAATCTCTTTTTTTAACCCCGGGATATCTAATTTGGAAGATAATATTGTTTTCACTTTATCTATAGAGTCAAAACCGTTTTGTACCAATAGATTTTTGATTTTCTTGTCCTCTTGCTCTTCATCTTCTTTTATCTCGGACAATAATTTCTCATTGGTTTCAATCTTGGTTTCGATTACTTTGGAGTCTATTTCAAGATTCTTAATCTCTTGGTCAAGTCTTTTATAATCTTTCTCAATGCCTGTGATTTTTTCTTTTAATGCACTGTTTTGAGAGCTTATTTGCTTGAGTGTTTCCCCTATATAATCTGTGTATTTCAATGTATTTAACTGTTCCAAAAATGCGTTTTGAGCTGCAAGAAGACTCGACATTTCATCTTCATATTTTATATGTGATTCTTTGGAGTCATCGAGAGTTTTTTGAGCGGTTTTAGCCTCAATTAACAGTTTGTCATATTGACTTCTCAGTTCTTTGAGTTGTATAGATAGTTCAGTAGCTGTTTTATTTGCTTTTTCTACTTCTTCTTTTGATTCAGGAGAAAACTCCTTCCATACATACTTTCTTATATGAGCTTTTAGTTCATTTTCCTTATCTTTCAATTTCCGTTTATCAAGCTCCATTTGTTTAATCACATTTTCGATGTCAGACCGTAGATTGTAAAATAGCTTAGCATAATTCCTTAACTTTTCTACTATATTTTCTCCATTGCTTATCCTCTTTTCAATCGCTACTATCTCACTATCCAAATGCTCGATTACAATAGGCGCGGGATGTTCTTTCGAACCGCATACTGGACAGGGAGTACCTTCTTTTAGTGATTGCGAATAATCTTTTAATTTGGTTTTGACCATTAATTCTTCCCTTGTTTTTCTCAATTCTTTTAGCCCTGAATCAAACTTTTTTGTTTTATTCTCGATTTCTTCTATTATCGTTGATATATCAGCGGTAAAATCGATTTTGAAAATCTGATTGTCATTATCTGACACAATAGCTTGTTTTTCTTTTTGCTTAAGCTTCAATGCTTCTTGATTGGTACGGAGAACCTGCTTTAAGTCTGATATATTTTGTAGTATGGATTGTTTAATCACAAACCATTCTTTTATCTGCGAAAGCAGGTTTATATCGGGCAATTCCTTTTCCACAGATTTGATATTTTTATCCAATAAATCCAAGCGTGTGTATATGTCATCTTTATTTTTTACCGCGTTATCCAGTTTTGCTTTTGACTTTTTAAGGCATTCGGAATTGGCCAATATATTTTCCTCGATTTTTTTAATTGAGACAATTATTTCCAATTCAGAACTTTGTTTTTTGAGATTATCTATATTTTCAAAATCTTTTTTGATGACTTCAAAATCATTTCTTTTAGTATTTAATTGATTTTTAATCCTTGCTGATTTTTCTGCAAATTCTTCTTGTGATTTTTTTGCTGTTACAAACTTCCTGTGGAGATTTTCTTTATTGTCAAAAAGCGGTTTGAAAGTCAAATAGCATTTTTCATACAGCAATAAGTCTTTTTCCTTTTGTATATTTTTTTCTTTTTTATTTTGCAGTTGTTTGTATTGCTCTTCTTTTGCATTGAGACTATCAAAATCGTTTTTCAGAGTCTCTTTGAGGCGATATTCATTTTCATTGCTTTTCAATATCTTTTCCTTGCCTTTTCTTTCTTCTCTTAGAAGATCTATAGAGTTCTCACTTGAGTTTAATTTCTCTTGTGTTACATTTTCGAATTGTGACAATTTACCTACTATATTTGCGATATCTTCATTGTTTTGTTTTTGTAAATAGCCGACCTTATCCAATAAGTCATATTTCTGTAAACTGAATATTTCCTTTAGCATTTTGGTTCTATCCGCATCTTTTAGTCGAATAAATTCCATAAATTTTCCTTGGGGAATTATTATTGTCCTCTTGAAATTTTGATAACTGAGACCGATTATTTCTTCTGCATTTAAATTGTCATTTGGTATCCACTCGCTACCCTGCCATTGATATTTTTTTCTTTTTATCAATACATTCTCAAAGTTTTTTGAATTTCTTTTTCCTTCAACCAAAAATCTGTATTTCCCGCTTGCCGTTTCAAATTCAAAATCGAGCAAAAGCCTGTCTGATTTAAGGTTCATCAGATTGTAATTGATACCATCAGACTTATTCATTTTTTCGATTTGCCCATAAAGAGCAAAGGATATGGCTTCGAGGATTGAAGATTTGCCACTTCCGACTTCTCCGAAAATACCAAAAACTTTACTGTCTAACAAATTGCTAAAATCGATCTCTTGTTTAGTTTGATATGAATTGAATCCTTGTATTGTGAGTTTTATAGGTAGCATATTTAAGCGATAATTTCTTTAAACAAATCGATAATTCTGTCATTGGGTTCTTGACCTTTTTTGTACTTAAAGTATTGTCTAAATAATTCTTCCCTGCTTTGCTCCAAATCAATAAAATTATCCGAACCGGCAAGCAATTCACTATTTTTTATCTGCGGAATGATATTGATAATTCCGTTGTGAACCGAATACAATCTTTTTCTGTCTTGTGAACTCAGATATTCATCAGCCTTTATCGTGAGTTCAACAAGGGCTTCTTTATTTTCATCAAGCCATTTTACTGCGGTATCAATATCATCAAATGTTTGACGAAGCAATTTTTTTCCGCTTTTTAATTGTATCCTGTCAAATTGTACAGGTGCATCAAGCTTAGCCTCAATAATGTTTACGTACTTCTTTTGGTCTGCTTCTGCAAAACTATACGACAGAGGGCTTCCGCTGTAAATTATTGGGTTTTGGTCTGTTCCTATATTCTGAAAGCGATGCAAATGTCCTAAGGCAGTATATTGAATTTGTTTTGGAATTAAATCAGTTTCAATAGCCTGAGCTCCTCCCACATATAAGATAGGTTTTTCTTCATCCGAATCTTCAACGGCTTTTTTACCCCTTTGTATAAAAAAGTGATGACTTAGAAGTATATTAATCCCTTTGGTATCGCAATATTTGTCTGCAAGTTTTTCCCAACTATCTGCTAAAACTTGTTTTAATTCTGCTTCTTCATTTTCGATATTAAAAGCAGTTTTCAGTCTGTGTTCATTAGCATAGGGAGTGAAAATAATCCTGAGATTTTCTTTAGATTTTGGTATAAAAAGCTCTACAAATCCCTCTTCAGACTGTATGATTTTCAGCCCGCTTTCAAGTTCGATAGGTTTTATCTTGGAATTGGGATACCCCAAGAGGAAAATACCGTTTTCCACAGCCAAAGGATCAGGAGCTTCGATTCTATCCGGCGAATCGTGATTGCCGGCAATAGCGATTACAGGTCTTTTACCGTAATTTGACAGCTTTTTAACTGTTTTATAAAATAGTTCAACCGCTTCGGTAGGAGGATTGAAAGTGTCGAAAATATCTCCGGCTATTAGAACTACATCTACATCATTAGTATCTGCGATGGTGCAAATCTCTTGCATTATTTCTCTCTGTTCGGGCAATCTAGGGTAGGATTCCAGCTTTTTACCCAAATGCCAATCAGCTGTATGAAGTATTTTCATAAGTTAAAATTAGTAACTCCCTGATGTTTGTATAAACGGAATCTTGATTGATAGTAAAGGAAATAAAAAATCAAATTCTGAATCTACTAATCCTATAATACCATAATCTAAATATATACCTTTGATTTTACTTCTGGCATTTATTGTAATTATTAATGGAGATTCTTCAGCATCTGCTAATAATTCAAGCATCAGGCTTGTTGAGTTTGTGACTTTAACCATTCCGCTAAAATTGATTAGTTTAGCACTTTCTATACCATATTCGTTATCAGTAAATGGATATATAAATCCCAAAGATAAATTATTTGACTTATCACCTAAAGTTAGAATTCCGGAAAGGGCCAAAATATTCTTTTGGTAATAACGTCTATGTCTATTATAATCATAATAATAACGTTTTCTAAACAATCTGGAATATCGTACTCCTCCTAAAAATGTCAATTTGTTTTTGATGAGATGGCTTGAATAATTCATCGAAAAACTCATTCCTACATCTTCAAAACCCCCATCAAATAAACTATAAAAATTAATATTCGACTCTGCTGTCAGATGATCTGTTATTCCATACACAAAATCATTAATCATTAGCATAGTATTGGCGTAATAAAAATTGCCTTTTCCCAGTGGGAAAGCACTTTTGTCATAAAGATATTTTTGAGGCAAGTGGGTTTCATTATTGTTTTTCGAATTAGGGTAAACTTTTTTTATACTTTTGATATATTCTCGCTTTAAGGTCAATAACCCCGCCTCTTTGATATCAATAATAATATTGGTATCGTCCATACGATTGATATATCCCGTGTATTTGTCACCATTTATTGTGCTTATCTCATAAAGTTCTTCTGTGGTTTTTTTAACATTCTGTGCTGATAAAACGGTACTAAAAATAATTTGAAAGAAAATGATTGCAAAAACAAAGATTTGTTTCATTTTGAATGTGTTTAGTTAGTTAATTGTGTCCACAAGAAAGCATATCAAATTAACATTGTCTGTTTTCATGCAGACACTAAATATAACAAGAATTATACAGAAAATATTGTCAGAATCTATGATTTAGTGTCAGCAAGAAAATAACAAATTAGGTATATTTCTAAATCCTTAAGAGGACATTAGAAAAATTAAAAGAGCCTTAGATACCTGAATTTATCCCCAGAAATTCTTGGAAAATGAGGAATAAAGTTATAGATTTGTTCGGTGTATAACGTAGTTATGGGCAAGGTAAAAGAAGGATACAAGTACGAAATCTGATAAACAATTTATTGAATTAACCTTTTAATTTGTATTTTTGTAGAAAAAGAGAATAAATGCAAGAAAGTCAAAATATTGAGTGGAAAGAAAATTGGAAAGATGAATATCTGAAATGGATTGTGGCTTTGCTAATGCATCAGGCGGAAAAATTATTATTGGAAAAAATGACAAAGGAGAAGTTGTCGGAATTAATAACTCAAAAAAACTTCTTGAAGATATTCCAAATAAAGTCAGAAACATTCTTGGCATTATAGTAGATGTTAATTTGCATAAAACAGAAAAAGGTGACTTTCTTGAAATCATCATTGACCCACAACCTTTTCCGGTTAACTACAAAGGACAATATCATTACAGAAGTGGAAGTACCAAACAAGAACTAAAAGGTGCTGCACTGGACAAATTTATGCTTGAAAAGAAAGGAAAGAAATGGGATGGAGTTCCCGTCCCAAATGTTTCGTTTAATAATTTAAAGAATGAAAATGAATTGGATAATAATTGGATAAATTGGATAAAAGAATGAACCCCAGCCCATAACGAAGGCTATACGTAATGCGGGTAAAGTGCTAAATATGAACATTATATCATTAAATAAAATTGGTGCTAAATTGAAAAATTATTGTTTCAAAAACCCGCACTACGCATAGCCAAACCGTTGTCGGTAATTGTGATCGTAAAAAATGAAAAAAATAATCAATCAAACCCATTCTAAAGAAACTTTTCAATATGCTCTATCTAAAACATTAGAAAGAGCTTCATATTACGGATTACGTTCTTTATTAATTTTATTTATGATTGATAGCTTTCTGAAGGTAAAAAGATCAGATGCATTTCTATCTTTTTCCCAGTGACAGTATCAATCCTATATTTGGCGTCAAAGGCAAGCCGAAGCGATCCGATTCAATCAATGAAGGTTTATCAGTATCGTTGATATAGTCTAACCTGTAGTAACGTTGCAAATGGTTTTTGTGATTGAAAACATTTAGAACGGACAATTTCAATTTGCCATAAAAATTTTTGAATTGAAATTTTTTCGACAATGCCAAATCCACCCGGTAATAAGGAGAAAGAAAATTGCTATTAAAGCTTTTATATTCAATCCAAAATCCCGGATTTTCAGGATCTGAATAATCAGCACCAATACTATCGACAGGTGTGTATGGCATTCCCGTGCCATATTTGAAAGTAGCAGAAAGCATAAACCCATTGTACTCCACTCCTTGCAAAATATCCAATGAATGCTTTTTATTATATGAAGCGGCAACCGGATATTCAGGGTAATCAAATTCGTATTTCACTTCTTTCCAAGAGTATCCGATAATGGTATAGTAGTATTTAGTTCGCTTTTGAATACCGATTTCCAAACCACTTGAGGACATATTGCCGGAATAAAAAGGAAAATCTTTTGTATCAAACCGTAATGTTCTTGATGTTATTCCTTTATAAAATCTATCGAAATATGTAAAATCAAAATTCCAGGATAACAATTTGAATGCTATTCCCATTGAATATTGTGTGTTTTTCACAGTAGAGAACAAATCCCTTTTTTCACTATTTCTAGATAAAATCCACAGATTATCTTCTGCGTTAAAATTATTAATTTCTACAATTTGATTAATCATTTGGTAATAAATCCCTCCTGCAAGTTTGTATGAAAAATTTTTAAAGGGATAAACCTTAACTAAAAAACGAGGTTCAAAATATAACTTTTTAGTAAGATTATAATGGTTTAACCTCATACCAAAATTGAAATCTATCCTGTCAAGATCCAGACGATAATCAGTAAAAATTGTATTTGTGACCCCATTGATACTATCATTTAATATTTTTTCCGGGAAATTACCATCCCTTTTGAACACAGCAGCTTTTTCATTTATAGTATTCAGTTGATAACCGATGGAGAAATATTGATCTTCTTTTAGAATATTATTTGATAATTCAAAAGAATAATCTTTCAATGAATTGTTGTTCTTATTCAGTAATGAAGCCGAATCAATAGACTGATGATCTTTGAATTGATAAAAATTTTCATAACCAGACATTGAAAATCCTATCTTTGAATTAATACTCTTATTCCATTTGTGTTTCCAATTGGTATTCAAACCATTATTTTTAATTTTCAATATACTTTCCTCAAAAATTGCTTCATCTTGGTCATAAGAATACTTTAAAAAATCCGTAGTAATCAGATAGGTAAAGATGACCTTATCATTTTGATCCGGTTGCCACACAAATTTAGTGTTCAAATCATAAAAAGAAGTTTTGGATGTAGTTGTAACCAAAGTATCTAAACCATTTTTTTTGATGTAATCCTTGTCACTTGTGATTATGGAATTTTGAAAAATCTGATCAAAATTATTGACAAATGCAAGAGGATGATAAAAGTCGGTAAATGAACGGCGATAATTGACAAAAGCAGCAAATTTATTATCAAATAAAGGAAGTTCCAAATTGATATTTCCCGACAAAAGACTACCCTCAATTTTCAATGACGTGGATAAAGGAATTTTTTGTTTCCCCTTGATATCAACAACACCTGACACTCTGCTACCATAAGATGAAGAATAACCTTCTTTAGAAATGTTTACTTTTTCAACAGCATTGGGATTTATTGACGAAATTTTTCCAAAAAAATGACCTTGATGATACAGTGTAATATCATCGTACAAAACCAGTGTTTGTCCTGAATTACCTCCTCTGATATGGATTTTAGAAGCCGATTCATCTGTAGAAGACACACTAGGCAGCAATTGGGCTATTTGTAAAACATCTTTTTCCGCAAAACTACCGATATCTTCAATATCTTTTATATAAAATGAGGTTGAACTCACATTTTCAGTAGATAAAAAGGTATTGTTTTCAACATCATTGAAAAACCTATCCCGAATTATTATTTCATTGAGTTTGGTGGAATACATATTCAATTCAATTTTTTGGCAAGGTCGATTTTTAAATTTCCCGACATTTATAAATTTGTTTTTATATCCAATAAACCCAATTAAAATTGTATCATTACTCACAAAAGGTGCTTGAATTGAAAAATAACCGTTTGAATCCGTCAACATTCCAATATCCGTATCTTTGAGTTGTATATTTGCAAAAGGTAGAGGTTTTAGTGTTTTGCTATCAATTACCGTTCCACATATTTTGTACTTAAACGGCGTATAAAAATCTCCGGATTTCTTCTTTATAATATAATTATTGCCGGAAATCAATTCAAATTCCAAATCTGAAAACCGAAGAGCTTTTATCAGTCTTTCTTTTATTGACAAGTTCGAAAAATTACCTGAGAGGGTATATTTTTTGATTAAATCATAATCATAAGAAAACGAAATATCTTCTCTTGCCTGCCAGTCATTCAAGATATCTTCCAAAGGGGTATTTTTATAAGCAGATATACCTTTATCAACTGACTGAGCCGGTAAAGTCAGCCAAAATAAAGCTGTAAAAATTATAAAAAACAATATGCGAGTAAAACAACGTGTATTGGTACCCTGCAAAAAAACTTTCATCTGCCCTCATTTTTATACTACAAATTTAGGCAAAAAAGTGGGATGATAGCGGTTTTTAATTATTATTTGCTTTTTGTAATGATTATTTTTTTCTCGCCCGGAATGATTTGATATTTCAAATTCATTGAGGCACAAATTTCTTGGATAGCGATATTGATATCATTATTTTGAAACTGTCCCGAAAATCTTCTCTTTAAGTCAACATCATCTATTTCAATTTCTACATCAAATTGTCTTTCAAATTCGTCAAAAACTTCTTTTAAAGACGCCTTGGCAAAGGTGGATATTCCATCTATCCATCGGGGTTTTGTATTTTTTTCTTCTATTTTCACAATCCTGTTATTATGTACTTTTACCCCTTTGCCCTTGGTAAGTATTTCCTCTAAATTTCCTGATTTCGTTTCGACTCTTACTTTTCCCTTATAGCAAATGACTTCAAAAAGATTATCTCTATCAAATACTTTGAATTGTGTACCTAGTACTTCAACTGTACCATTGGAGGTTTCTATTATGAATGGTTTACCTTTGCTGACTTTGAAGAAAGCTTCACCATCAAGTTTCATACGGCGATATTTCTTCCAATTTTTAGTGTAATATGTCAATTTTGAACCGGCATTGAGTAATACTTCCGATTGATTGGGTAAAATTACCGTTTTGATCTCACCATTAGAAGCTATAACCGTAGTCCCAGTATCAAAATACCACCATACACTAGCCAAAACGATGATAAATACGGCAGCGACAGCTTTTAACCATAACGGAATAATATTGCGAACTTTTGTTGTTTTTGCAGGAACTTTGTCCTTAATACTTTCGAACAAAGCATTTTCATCAAAAGCGGGGAAATCATAATTATCCACTCTTTTAATAGCAGTTTCTAGGCTATCTAAATCGATATCTTTTTTCAAATCTTTGACTTCTTCGTCAGTGAGATTTCCTTCAAGCCATTTTGCCAATAAAATATGTTTATTTGAATCTTCCATCTTTTGGTAATACGTTTATCTGAATTTTTACCCTATTTTTTTTATCAAAATTTATTTTTCTGCAATTCCTTTTCTGAAAATATCCAATGCAATTCCCATCCTTTTTTCTACAGCCTTTTGGCTTAAACCAAGACGCTCTGCAATTTCCCTGTATTTCAATTTTTCAATCCGGTTCATCAAAAAAACCACCCGGCTTTTTTCCGGCATAGAATTGATAATATGTTCCAACTTTTCTTTAAACTCCTTTTCTTCCAATTGAAATTGTGGTGTCTGATCATTGACAGTATTGATACTAAGTTTTTGGCGATGTACTAAAACGACTTTTTTATGTCTGAATTGGTCTGTTAAAATATTATCCGCAACGCGATACAAAAAAGCTTTTACCGTTGCAAAACGAATATCTGCGCATTTTTGCCAAAGCTTTAAAAACACTTCTTGCACAACATCCTCCGACAAAGAGACATCGCCACATTTTGCCAATAAATAATTGCGAATATTTTTAGCATATTGTTGAAAAACCGTTTTATATACAGTTTCTTCACAAATATCCTGATGCTTATTCGACATATAATATTTTTTGCAAATATAAGGACAATAAATCGAATTTCAAAAGAAACTTTTTTTAGGTGCATTTCATTTTTTCGCTTTTTGCCTTACTGCCCTCTGACTCCCCGTTTCTCCGTAGACTCCGAAACCGGGAGAACCTCAACCCGCATTTCCCTTTTCGATGAGTTGTGGGTTGGTACTTCCCCCTATCATTTTTCGTAACAACGTGGAGAAAAATTATAAGGGGGAGAGCAGAGCTTTTGCGGGATGGATGAGGGGGCAGATGTGCCAATAAGCAGAAAAATCGACTTTCAACGCGAAAAAATGAAATACACCTCAATAGACATATTATCCTTTATTGTTAATAAAAATTGTATCTTTGTATCAAATTCAAATAAATATAAATGAAAAAATTATCTTTAATCGCACTAATGCTCTTTGGCTTCTATTTTCAGATCATAGCTCAAGAGACAGAAGAAATATTTCAAATTGTGGAGCAAATGCCAAGATTTCCAGGATGTGAAGAATTGCAAACATTAAGAGAAAAAAACGAATGTTCGAATCAAAAGTTTATGGAATATTTTTATGATAATTTGGAATATCCGGAAGAAGCCATAAAAAACAAAACGGAAGGAAGGGTTGTAGTGAGATTTACAGTAACAAAAGATGGGTACATTAAGGATGCTAAAATATTACGGGATGTTGGAGATGGCTGCGGAGAAGCTGCAAAAAAAGTCATTTTAAGTATGAATAACCTGGAACAAAAATGGATCCCGGGTAGTCAGGGTGGTAGAAAAGTCAATGTCCATTTAACAAGACCCATTAAGTTTAGATTAACAGATGAATTATTAAAGGAACATAAAGAAAATAAATAAATACATAATATTAAGCTTGGAACTTAATTCCAAGCGCTTATGTTTTGTTTATAAAAACATCTATGAAACTTTTTGCATCGGTTATTATTTTGATATTTCTTTCTTTGTCATCCGTTAATGCACAAAAAATATATTCCGTCAATTATGCCACTCAGGCAGATATCAAAGTTTATGTGGCGGATTACAGTAGTCAGGCGGATCTGTTGGTTTATAAGGTCAAATACGAAAGTCAAGCGGGTAAAAATGACGGCAAATGGTTTTTTGTTAAGTATGAAAGTCAGGCAGATAAAAAAATCTATTTTGTCAATTACGAAAGTCAGGCGGATCTGGTCATTTATTTCGTTGATTACGAAAGCCAGGCCGGGTGGAAAAATAAAAGTAAAAAGCAATTGTTGTATTAAAAAAGTAACCTGATTAATAGTTATTAAGTGGTTTATTTATATGTAAAAAAAATTTAAACACATGAAAGAATTATCTCTAATCGCACTAATGTTTTTTGGCTTTTATTTTCAGATCCTGGCTCAAGAGACTCAGGAAATATTTATAATTATGGAACAAATGCCAAGATTTCCCGGATGCGAAGAATTACAAACATTAAGAGAAAAAAACAAATGTTCGGAGCGAAAATTCAAAGAATATATTAATGAAAATTTGGAATATCCGGAAGAAGCCATAAAAAACAAAACAGAAGGAAAGGTTGTAGTGAGATTTGTAGTAACAGACAAAGGATTTATTAAGGATGCTAAAATATTACGGGATATTGGAGATGGATGTGGGGAAGCTGCAAAAAAAGTCATTTTAAGTATGAATAATATGGAACAAAAATGGATTCCCGGAAGTCAGGGTGGCAGAAAAATCAATGCTTATTATACAATCCCTGTTAGTTTTAAACTTACAAGGAAAATTATAAAAAAATATAAAGAGAATAGAGCAAAAAGCCATTAATAATATTTTTTAGTATAAATTTCTTTATATTTTCCAAACAAATTCCATACCTTGCATTGAAATTGGAATATGGAAAAAAAATTGGAAATATTGAGACGTGAACTTAGCTTATTACAGCTGCAGATCAGGAGTCTTCAAACAATTACCCAGGCTATTAATGAAAATATTTCCAGTGAGGAATTGTTTCAGATGTATAAATCTTTTCTGAGTTGGGAAATGGGTATAAAAAAAATGGCTCTTTACACAAAAAGCAATGGAGATTGGCAATGTGTTTCCAAGATAAGTGATTCTGATGAAATTATTGTTGACGATTACAATGAATTGTTCAGCCGATATAAAAGACTCCATATTATAAATAAGGAAGATCCGGTTGAATTACAATATTTTAAAATATTAATACCGGTTTATCATAAAGATTTGCCTTTGTCATATGCCTTGTTGGGAGATATTCAGGATAAAGATAAAATTCAGTTTATAATAACAATTACAAATATTATCTCTGTTGCAATTGAAAATAAAAGATTGTTTAAAAAACAACTGGAACAAGAGAGGCTCAACAGGGAAATTAAACTTGCCAGGGAAGTACAACAAATGCTAATACCGGATCATCTTCCCAAAAATGACAAATTTGAAATAGGAAGTATTTATAAGCCGCATTTGAATGTTGGTGGAGATTATATCGATTTTTTCCAGTTTGATAAAAATAAATTTGCATTTTGTATTGCAGATATTTCCGGAAAAGGTGTTGCAGCTGCAATGTTGATGGCAAATTTTCAGGCTATAATTCAAAGTTTAATATATCAGTACAGGGATCTGGAAACATTTATTTTTGCTTTGAATGAAACGGTTTACAAGAGAATAACAAAAAGCGATAAGTATATAACGTTTTTTATCGCAGAAGTGGATTTGGATAAAAAACAGTTAAAATATATAAACGCCGGACATTATCCTCCGATATTGTGTAAAAAAGATGAAATAAGAAGGCTTGATAAAGGATGTACAGTTATTGGTGCTTTTGAGAAAATGCCAAATATCGAAGAAGAAATTATTAAATTGGATAATGATACCCTTATTTTGACTTTTACTGACGGATTAACTGAGTTAAAAAATATTAAAGGTGATTTTCTTGAAGATCTTCAAATTGAAAAATTCGTTTGCGAAAATAAAGAACTTCAAATTGAAGAGTTCAACAATAAACTACTCAGGGAAATAGATCTTTTTAATGCATCTGATAATTACAATGATGATATTGCCATTTTGTCGTGTAAAATAAAAATATAATGTCAAAATAGTACAATAATTGTTCAGTTACCTTCATTTATACTAAATAATTGAACACGGTACAATTATTGAAAGATAAAATATAAACTAACGGGATAAAACAATTATTGATGAAGAACAGAATTTTAGCAGGATTATTAGCACTTATATTAGGAACTTTTGGTGTCCACAGATTTTATTTAAATGATGTTGGTGGCGGTATTTTCTTTTTGATTTTGTTATTTATTTCAGTAAGAATAAGTTTTCCAATATCATTTATTTTAGGACTGATCGAAGCAGTAAAACTTTTTAATATGAGTAATGCCGAATTTGATAAAAAATACAATCGTGGCAAACATGCAAAAGATGTACGACACAGACCCGGTTCTCATAGAAATATCAGAGAAGTCAAAGAAAGACCAAAAAGAAGAAAAAGTTTTTTTCCTAAAAAAAATCCCTTCAAAAAGAGTGCTTTGGAGAAATTTGAAAACTATGATTTTAAAGGTGCAATCTCTGATTACCGCAAAGCATTGGATATATCCCCGGATGATCCCGAACTGCATTTTCAAATCGCCAAAGCCTATTCATTGACAGAAGACAAAGAACTTGCTTTCAGACATCTTGATACTGCTGTTAGATATGGACTAAAAAAACCGGAAAAAATAGATACGGATGAAGATTTGGCTTTTATCAGAATTCAACCTCAATATGAAGCATTTAAAGCCAATGGATATGAAATACCTGCAAAAGCAATAGGTCCTGAAAAGAAAGACCTCCTGGATGAAGATCTTTTATTAGCACAATTAAAAAAACTAAGCGAATTGAAGAAAAAGGGATTGTTAAACAATAAGGAATACGAGATAGAGAAGAAAAAATTGATGGAACTTAAGAGATAAAGAATATGAGTTTAATTGCTAAAGAATTGATTTCGGAAACCATTACAGCTGTTGATCTAAATGACAACGGGGAGAAAATATTGT
>JALVEE010000201.1 GCA_027008645.1 Saprospiraceae bacterium | reverse complement strand
AAAAGATATTACAACACGTGAGATAAAAATCAAAAAAACTAAGATTCATAAGTCTGTTGCGGATTATCACGTGCCGGATGCAAACGAAAATAACTTCAAAGTGATTTCCAGGACTTTGACTAAGGAGCAAGCAATAGAAGAGGCTTCACGTTGCTTGTATTGCGATGAGATTTGTGATGTTTGTACCAGTGTTTGTCCAAATTTGGCATTATTTTCGTATAATGTAGAACCTGTTAGATATAATTTACCAAACGGTGTTTTTGAAGTGACTCAAAAGCCTCAAATACTGCACCTTGCGGATTGGTGCAATGAATGTGGAAATTGTAATACATTTTGTCCAAGTTCGGGTGCTCCCTATAAGGAGAAACCGCATTTATACTTGAACTACAATGCATTTGAAAAAGAAAAAGAAGGGTTTTATTTTGATGCAAATGAAAAAAATATTATTAAATATAAGACTGATGATGTGCTCTATACATTGACAAAGAATGAAGGATTCTATGATTATCAATTTGGAAAAAATTCTTTAAAATTGAATACTGATACAATGGAAATCATTAGTAGTGATTTAATCGATATAAATGAAGAAGAGCTTGATTTGAAAAATGCAGCATTGATGAGTTTGGTTTTGCAAGGAGCAAAGCAATTATAATGGTTTTATGAATAAGTCTGAAATAAAAATATATAAATCATCCGAAGGAAAGACTTCAATAGAAGTAAAACTTGACAAGGAAACAGTTTGGTTAAATCTGAGTCAAATGGTTGAACTATTTGAAAGGGATAAATCCGTTATTTCAAGACATATAAAGAATGTTTTCAAGGAGGGGGAATTGGAGCAAAAGTCAGTTGTTGCAAATTTTGCAACAACTGCAATTGATGGAAAAGTATATAAAGTTGACTACTATAACCTTGATGTAATTATTTCTGTAGGTTATCGTATTAAATCAAAAAGAGGAACTCAATTTAGAATTTGGGCAAATCAGATACTCAAAGATTATTTAATAAAAGGCTATGCTGTCAATTATAAAAAATTGCAAAAACAGGCTCAGCAATTTAACGAACTAAAGAAAACAATAAAAATTCTTAGCAACACTTTAAATTATAAAAAATTAACTGATGATGAAAGTAAAGGGCTTTTGAAAATTATATCAGACTATTCCTATGCTCTTGAAATTCTTGACCAATATGATTATCAAACATTAAAAATCGAGAATACTACAAAAAAAGAAATATATAGATTGACATATGATGAAGCGAAAGCTCAAATATCATTGGTAAAAAAGACTTATGGGAATAGTAAATTATTTGGACAAGAAAAGGACGATTCGTTTAAGAGTTCAATTATTACTATTTATCAAACATTCGGAGGGGCTGATTTATATCCAAGCATTGAGGAAAAAGCCGCTAACCTTTTATATTTTATCGTAAAAAATCATTCCTTTTCGGATGGAAACAAAAGGATTGCAGCATTCCTGTTCTTATATTTCTTAGAAAAAAACGGTTTGCTCTTTAATGAAAAAGGAGAAAAAAGAATTGCTGATAATGCCTTAGTAGCATTAACATTGATGATAGCAATTAGTAAACCGGTAGAAAAGGATACATTAATAAAAGTAATAGTGAATTTAATAAATAAAAATAATTAAAATTAAAAACCAATTAATATGAAGAATACTGAAAAAGTACTTGAGAACACTATAAAAAGGTGTAGAGAGAGAGGAATCGTACTTCCTACTTACAAGCAAATGAAAAATCCGGAATTAATACCGGAGAAAATAAAAGAGGAATTGAAGAATATCGGATTATGGGATTTGAATTCCTTAAATCTATTTAGAATAACTTGGAAGAATGAGCCTGTAAAAATGGGTGGTGGTTATGGAAAAGTTAATTATTTGGAACTTCCCTCGGAATTAACCGGAGTAAAAGCTAAAATTATTGTTTTAATCGGGAAATATTTCCCCACGGGAGCGCATAAAGTTGGTGCTACTTTTGGTCCTTTGGTGGAAAAATTGATAGATGGTCGGTTTGACCCTACCACACAAAAAGCACTTTGGCCCTCTACAGGAAATTATTGTCGTGGTGGAGCTTATGACTCTTATTTATTAGGTTGTAAATCAATTGCAGTATTGCCTGAAGGTATGTCTGAAGAAAGATTTACTTGGTTGAGAAAAGTAGGAGCGGAAGTGTTTGCTACACCCGGAACTGAAAGTAATGTTAAGGAGATTTATGACAAAGTTAAAGAACTTAAAGCAGAGCGTGGAGATGATATTGTCAATATGAATCAATTTGAAGAAATTGGAAATCCTCTTTGGCATTATGCTGTTACCGGACCGGCAATGGAAGAAGTTTTCGGTTATGTTAAGAATGATAAAAGTAGATTTTCAGGGGTATTCTTAACACAGGGCTCTGCCGGAACTCTTGGTTCTACCGATTATCTTAGAGAATTGCATCCAACATTCAAAGTTTGTGCAGGAGAAGCATTACAATGCCCCACTTTGTTAGAAAATGGATATGGAGAACACCGTATTGAAGGTATTGGCGATAAACACGTGCCTTGGATTCACAATATAAAAAATATGGATATGGTTGCAGGAATCGATGATAATGCAAACATCAGGTTGATGAGATTATTCAATGAAGAGGCGGGAAAAGATTATCTAAAAAATGAAATAAAAGTAGATTCTGAATTAGTAGATAGATTGGATGTGATGGGGATTTCATCAATTGCTAATATGATGGGCGCTATCAAAATGGCAAAATATTATGAAATGGACGAAAATGATGTTTTGTTTACTGTGGCAACCGATTCAATGGAAATGTACCAATCCAGATTAATGGAAGAAAGAGAAAAGCACGGTGAATTTACAAATAGAGATGCCGCAGTTAGTTACGATTCTGATATGCTGGGAATTAATATAGATCATATAATTGAGATGAATTATTATGAGAAAAAGAGAATGCACAATCTTAAATACTTTACTTGGATTGAGCAACAAGGTAAAACGGTTGAAGAATTGAATGCTCAATGGTATGATGAGAATTATTGGAAAAATCATTATGCAAAGGCAGATGAATGGGATGAAAAGATTGAAGAATTTAATGAAAGGACAGGTGTGTTGAAGAAGTATATGTAGGAGCATTTGTGTTATTGGTGTAGGGGTTGTACCACAGAGATTTTGATAAATCAAATACACAGAGGGAACAGAAACGCGTGATTAATTAAAAAATAATGAATAGATAATGTTGAATAAGCAAAAATATCATTTTGAGTGTATTGATTGTAAAACTATGTATGAAGCTGATGAAGTGACATATCTTTGCCCTGTTTGTGATAAGGGAAATTCGCTGGATATACCTCCAAAAGGTGTTTTGAAAACCGTTTATGATTATAAGAGCTTAATTGATAATAAGATTGGGTTTGAGGAATTGAAAAGAAATTCTTTTTTGGATTTATTGCCTATTGAGAATATTGATAGTTTGCCAAATCTCAGAGTCGGAAATACGCCATTGTATAAGACGAGGAAATCGGTCAATGAAGATAATTCTTGCATTGTTTACCTTAAAGATGATTCTCAAAACCCTACATATTCATTTAAAGATAGAGCATCGGCACTTGTTTCAGCTTTTGCAAAAGAAAAAGGTATTGATACTATCGTTGCGGCATCAACAGGTAATGCGGGATCATCACTAGCCGGAATATGTGCTACGCAAGGACAGAAAGCTATTATATTGGTTCCGGAATCTGCTCCCAAGGCTAAATTGACTCAGATTGTGATGTATGGAGCGAAAATAATCCCGGTTAAAGGTACTTATGATGATGCATTTGATTTGAGTATCAAAGCTACCAAAGAATTCGGCTGGTACAATCGCAATACTGCATTTAACCCATTCACCATTGAAGGGAAAAAGTCGGTTTCATTTGAATTGTATGAGCAATTAGGTTATCAAGTTCCAGATAGAATATTTGTGCCTGTGGGAGATGGAGTGATTATTTCAGGGGTTTTCAAGGGATTTGAGGATTTATTGAAATTAAATATTATTGACAAAATGCCTTGTGTCGTTGCTGTCCAATCAATGGGAAGCGATAATCTGATAAGCAATATTGGGAATAAAAGTTTCAAGGTAAAGAGTAGTGATACCATTGCCGACTCTATTTCGGTTGACATCCCAAGAAACTATTATATGGCGATTGATTTTATAGACAAGTATAAGGGTGAAGTGCTGGCTGTATCAGATGAAGATATAATAAACGCATCGGCTGTTTTATCGAAAAATAATGGGTTGTTTGCAGAACCTGCTGCTGCTACGGCATATGCAGGAATATTGGACTATATGGCAAGTGGTAAATTGGCAAAAAATTCAAAGAATGTTGTATTGTTGACCGGAAGTGGCTTGAAAGATTTAAATTCGGTACAATCTATAATTGAATTGCCCGATGCAATCGCCCCAACATTAAATAATTTAAAAGAACTGATCATATGATACGATTCACTCTAAACGGAAAGGAAAAAATCTATTCAGGAGATACTGAAAGATCATTATTAGAATATCTAAGGGAAGATGAAAAAATCACGTCTGTAAAAGACGGATGTTCCGGAGAGGGAGTTTGTGGCGCTTGTACCCTTGAGATTAATGGCAAAGCCAAACAATCTTGTGTTACAAAAATGAGACGCTTGGAAGGAGCGGAAATAGTGACATTGGAGGGAACTAATCCATATGTCAAAGATACTATTGCCAAAGCTTTTGTCAATAAAGGAGCTGTGCAATGTGGCTTTTGTACACCCGGACTTATAAGCAGAACAAAAGTTTTGTTGGATAAAAACCAAAACCCTAGTTATGAAGAAGTACAAAAAGCGATTAAACCGCATATATGCAGATGTACAGGTTATAAAAAAATAGAAGATGCTATTCTTTATTCCGCTGAAGCAATTCAAGAAAATCAGCAACTTGAAATAACAAAGACATCAGGTAAAATAGGTGTTAGGCATCCAAAGTATAAAGCATATGAAACCGCAATTGGGGAAAGAGATTTTGTCGATGACATTTATTTAGACGGAATGTTATATGCTGCCTTGAAATTCAGTGAATATCCCAAGGCAAAAATCTTGAGTATTGATACATCAAAAGCAGAAGCCTTAGCTGGTGTTCACAAGGTTTTTACAGCAAAAGATATTCCGGGAAGTAAAAAGGTCGGATTGATATTGCAGGATTGGTCGGTTATGATCGGGGTGGGGGAAGTGACGCATTATATCGGTGATGTTTTGGCAGGTGTTGTCGCAGATTCAGATGCGATTGCAAGAGAGGCGACAAGTTTGATAAAAGTAAAGTACGAAGTATTGCAACCGGTGACAAATGTTTTTTCTGCGATAGAAGGGGCAAGGGTACATCCTGAAAGACCAAATAACTTCAATACAAGTCAATTTGAGGTAGGGGAGGTTGATAAGGCTTTTGAGAAAGCTAAATATATTGCAAAAGGAAAATTTGAAACACAAAGAATAGAACACGGATTTCTTGAAAAAGAAGCTGCTATAGCAAGACCTGATGGTGATGGGGGATTGGAATTATTCAGTCAAAGTCAAGGGATATATGAAGAC
The DNA here is from genome assembly GCA_027008645.1 of Saprospiraceae bacterium. Lineage (GTDB taxonomy): Bacteria > Bacteroidota > Bacteroidia > Chitinophagales > Saprospiraceae > JADJGA01. The sequence continues at coordinate 741 of JALVEE010000201.1, read as the reverse complement.
AGACGACAAGTGGCAATGATATTGGATTTGCCGGAAGACAAAGTGCGGGTAACACTAATACCAAATGGAGGTGGATTTGGAGGAAAAGAAGATTTGAGCGTGCAAGGTCATGTATCACTATACGCCTATTTATTGCAAAAACCTGTGAAATTAAGTTTGACTCGTCAAGAATCTATTCGTTTGCATCCCAAAAGGCATCCTGTTTTTATGGATATGGAACTGGCAGCAAATGAAGAAGGCAGATTGATTGGTTTACGGTTAAAAGCTGTAGGAGATACAGGCGCTTATGCTTCTGTTGGTGATAAAGTATTGGAACGTGTAGCAGGTCATGCAGCAGGAGGATATTTTATTCCAAATGTTCAAATAGAGGCGAAAACAGTTTATACCAATAACATACCTTGTGGAGCTATGCGTGGTTTTGGAGCTAATCAAGTGACGTTTGCATTGGAAGTATTGGTTGATGAATTATGTGAAAAAGGAGGATTTGACAGGTGGCAATTCCGTTACGATAATGCATTGGTAGATGGTCTTAGAACTTCGACCGGTCAAAAGGTATTTGGGGTTGGAATCAGGGCTTGTTTGGATGCTGTTAAAGACGAATTTCTAAGTGCAAAATATGCCGGTTTAGCTTGCGGCATTAAAAATTCAGGAGTGGGAAATGGAATGATCGATGAATCAAAAGTCACTATCAAAATTATATCTGAGGACAAAGTAATAATTGCGCATGGGTGGACTGAAATG
>JALVEE010000200.1 GCA_027008645.1 Saprospiraceae bacterium | reverse complement strand
ATAATATGGCACTTCAAACATTGTGCGAAGAAACTGGATTGAATCCCGAGATAATAGAAGTGACAGTCGATACCGAAGACCAGATTAAAACGGGAATGACAACATCGTCGAGAGCGACTGCATTGGTTGGATTGGCGGTAATAAATGCTGCTAGAGCTTTGGTTGCAGATATGAAGAAGCATTCGCTATCTGAGTTGGCAGGTAAAACATATAGAGGTGAATACGTTTGTGATTGGACGGATAAACCCGGTACTAAAGATGATCCTATAATACATTATTCTTATGGGTATGCAGCGCAGGTTTGCATTTTGGATGATGCAGGAAATGTTTTGAAAATGGTGGCTGCTCACGATGCAGGAAAGATTATGAACCCAATGCTGTTTGAGGGTCAAATCGAAGGAGGGGTTCATATGGGACTTGGATATGCGTTGACAGAAGATCTTCCGATGGAAAGTGGATATTTGATTAGCAATAAGTACAAAGATTTGGGTATATTACGTGCACATGAAACTCCCGAAATCATTGTTAAAGGAGTTGAGGTGAAAGATGCAGTTGGGCCATATGGGGCTAAAGGTATTGGAGAGATTGGTTTAGTTCCTACCGCAGGAGCCGTTGCAAATGCATTGTGTAAATTTGATGGACAAAGAAGGTATAAATTGCCATTGAGGAGGAAATAAAGATTGGTGTAGAGTGCGCTTCAGCGTACTTGGAATTAAGGTGGACTAAACCAGATTGTAACAGACTTTGCAAAATACACGCACTAATATTTGCATAATTAAGAATAAAGTTATACCTTTGCAATCCCTTAAGAAAAGAATGCTTGAATTTATGGATCGGGCAATAGTTTTTTTCACTGTAAAAGGGATTATATCGCGGGGTGGAGCAGTTGGTAGCTCGTCGGGCTCATAACCCGAAGGTCGCAGGTTCAAGTCCTGTCTCCGCTACAAAGTAAGCCGGTTTCTGACCGGCTTTTTTTATTTATAAAATTGTATTCAATAATTCAACGTGATACAGGACAATTTTATCCTTTAATTTCTATCAATTCTAAATAATATGTTTTATTTGCAAAAGGGACAATTTTAATATGATTATTATCTTTAAGTGGTATATTTGCCCTAATGTTATTTTGATTATTTAATAATATTTGTATTGTGAATAAAATGCCATATGTAAATAGAGATATTTCCTGGTTGCACTTCAATTATCGCGTATTGCAGGAAGCCAAGGATAAAAAATCCAATCCTTTGTTGGAGAGATTAAAGTTTTTAGCAATTTATTCTAATAATTTATCTGAATTTTTTAAAGTAAGAGTTGCACATCATAAGAGTCTGGTCGGACTGAGAAAAAAATTGAAAAAGCAGCATCATTTTGATTCCGAAAAGATATTGCAACAATTGCTTAAAATGGTAAATGAACAACAATTGGAGTTTACTGAAATTTTTGAAAATCAAATTGTCCCGGAATTAAGAGAAAATAATATTGATCTTAAAAAAAGATTGAAATTAACTGAAAAGCAATACAGATTTATAGAGGACTATTTCAAAAATCACCTATTGCCTTATGTACAACCAATGTTGTTGGTGGATAGAAAAATTAAACCTTTTTTGAATAGTGCTGCCCTGTATCTGGCGGTTGAACTGGAAGATAAAAAGAACGGAGAGATTAACTATGCATTAGTTCAAATCCCCTCTGATAAGATTCACAGGATAGTTATTTTGCCAAAATCCAATCCCGAAGTACATGATATTATTTTTCTTGATGATATAATCCGTCATAATATTAAGGATATTTTCCCCGGTTATAATATTATTCAATCATATTCTATCAAATTGACTAGGGATGCCGATTTGTATATCGATGATGAATTTTCCGGTGATCTTGTTGAAAAACTCAAGAAAAGTCTGAAGAAAAGAAAAGTAGGTCCTCCGGCAAGATTAGTTTATGACAGGCAAATGCCAAAGCCTTTTTTGAAATATCTCATGGATGTATTCGAATTGGATAATTTGGATATAATACCTGAAGGCAGATATCACAATAATTTTGATTTGTTTAAATTTCCTGACTTTGGAATGAATGATTTGAAATTGGAGAGTTTACCCCCTCTCCCTATTAGAGAATTGGAAACTGACGAGTTGATATTTGATAAAATAAAGAAAAGGGATTACTTGGTCAATGTGCCGTATCAAAGTTACGAATCTGTAATCCGCTTTTTTGAAGATGCCGCAGAAGATGATTCTGTTACTCATATTAAGATTGTCCAGTATAGAGTTGCAGGAAAATCCCGGATTATGAATGCTTTGAAAAAAGCAGTAAAAAAAGGTAAACATGTTTCTGCATTTATTGAACTAAAAGCAAGGTTTGATGAGGAGGCCAATTTGTCATGGACAAGAGAGCTGAAAAAAGCCGGGGTTCATGTCACTACGAGTTTTCCCGGGATAAAAGTGCATGTGAAACTAGCTTTGATTATCAGGAAAACTGCTGAAGGAAATGAAAAATATGCGTATTTAAGTACGGGAAATTTTCATGAGGGTACAGCTAAAATTTATTCTGATTTCGGATTGTTTACTTATGATAAAAGATTGACAGAAGAGGCTGTGAAGGTTTTCTCATTTTTAGAAAATAAAATAATCCCACGAGAAGAGTTTAAGCATTTGCTGGTAGGGCAATTCAATATGCGTCAAGAGCTTACCCGATTAATAAAACAGGAGATTGTCAATGCAAAAGAGGGCAAAGATGCTTATATAATACTTAAAATGAATAGTATTCAAGAGCCCAATATGATTAAATTGCTGTACGAGGCTAGCCAGGCAGGGGTAAAAATTGATTTGATTATTAGGGGGATTTGTTCTTTGGTTGCCGGAGTGAAAGATATAAGTGAAAATATTAATGCCATAAGTATCTTGGACAGATATCTGGAACATGCCAGAGTCTTTATTTTTGGGAATAATGGAAACGAATTGATGTATCTGTCATCAGCGGATTTTATGGGTAGAAATCTGTATAGGAGGGTTGAAACTGTTTTTCCTATTTATGATCAAAACATAAAAAACACGATACGGGATATCATAGACATACAACTAAAAGACAATATCAAAGCTCGATATTTAGATTTTAAACGTCTGAATCAATATGTTTGTAACGACAGTTTCGCTATCCAATCTCAAAATGAGACCTATTATTATTTTAAGAGATTAGCAAAACAAAGACAGGAATCAATTTATTAATTATTAGATTAGTTGATATGACACTTGCAATTGACATAGGAAATACAAATATTGTTATAGGTTTATACGATAGTGAAGAATGGAAATATATTTGGAGGTTAGAAACAAAGAAAACTGAGAGTTTGTTGTATTATAGCTTTAAGATCAATGATTTGTTATGGGAGGCAGGCATTGATAGATAA
>JALVEE010000199.1 GCA_027008645.1 Saprospiraceae bacterium | reverse complement strand
CCGTACATCACTACAAACGCCAATTAAAAAATAACTGCAATTGATTATCAATTATTTATGTTTTAGAAAGTCCGAAAAATAGCTGAATTTTTGTGTTTTTTTTGTAAATAATGCCAAGTTGGGTTAACCATTCTTTTTCGTTTATACTTCGTTGAAGAACCTCGCAAATAGTTACGATTACATATTTCTTGCGTGACACACTAAGAAAAGTTTTTTTCTTTTACTTCTAAAGCGTCTTTTATAATCTCGGAAGGGTAGTTGTGTAATTCCAGAATTTTAATTGCGTTGTAGGTTTTGAGTTTACCTTGTTTTAACTTGTGGTCAAAGTACAGCTTATCGTTTTCAATGGTTTCGCTAAAATGGTACAATAGGTAATCGTCTTTTTTAAGTAGTTCTGTCAGTTCGATATCGTGAGTGGATACAAATACGATATTTTTACCTTTGTTGAGATAAGAAAGTATCGCTTTTCCGGCAGATATTCTTTCAATGGTATTGGTTCCTTTAAATATTTCGTCAAGGATAAAAAGGCAAGGGGAATCATTTTGTGATGCATCAATCAATTCTTTTGCAGTCAAAACTTCTTCGAGATAATAACTCGTTTTTTGAGACAGGTCATCGGTGATTCTAATAGAGGTATATAATTTTGAAAACGGGGCTGAAAATTCTTTTGCAAAGCACAGATTCAATGTTTGTGAAAGTAAGCTATTAATTGCGACAGTTCTTATAAATGTGGTTTTTCCCGACATATTTGAACCTGTCAATAGCATACTGTTTTTATTCAAATCAAGGTCATTTGAAATACAATTTTCTATCAAGGGATGTTTTATTTCCTTGAAGCTAATATTTTTTTCTAAGCTAAAAGTTGGCGTGCAGGTAGTGAGAATATCATCTTTAAGAGAAGCAGTTGATATAGCTGAATCAAGCTCTCCGATAAATATATACATTGCCTCAATGCTTTGCTTCTGAGTTTTGATAGAATTGATGAAACTATAAAAAACTAATATCTCAACATTGAATAGGATTTTTATTAGCTCAAAAAGCAACCAGAAAATTGAAGTTAATTCATTATCAAAATTCTTTTCCAAGCTTACAAACATTGTTTTTGACTTAATTTTCTCAATATTTTTAATAAATGAAAAATCGTCAAAATACTTATGAATAACCTTATGACTTGCTAGCGATTTTGCAACTTTCAGGCTTTTTAAAAGTTGGACAATTCCGTTGAGATAATAGTTAATTACTGCCTTATTTTTATAGTGAAAAACCATATTGAATATAAAAACCGGAATGATGAAGACGAATAAAGCAGGATTGAAAAAACCGCCGATTAGTAAAAACATATTGAGAAATGACGTGAGATACAAATATTTCAAATACCCGGGAGTATCGATCGGTTTATCATTAATCAATGATTCCAAATCATAGGATTTACCGGAATTAATTTGTGATAGAGCGATTTGGCATTTTTTCCTCAGCTCAATATCCCTGTGAAATTCATTAGTGAGATTTCCGAAATCTGTCAATTCTTGTGGACTTCCAACGGTTCTGATTTTATAATACAGATATTGTTGACCTATTTTTGAGCTTGTCCTGTCTATATATTCAAATAAATCATCAAGATCTAAATCATGTTTTGTTTTATCTGAAATGATATGGAAAGCATTGAATTTACTATCAGTATTATCAAAATATCTACTTATAATTTTAAAGTTAAAATAATTATCTTTTTTTGGTTTCCCCCAATTGTCTGATAGATCCTGCATGAGGTTGGATATTCTTTTCTTCTTGGCATACTCAAAGATAAGGTAAGCTACAATAATAATTATCAATATTATTAGAAGGATATTCATTGAATAGACTTTTATTAAACCTTTTCCCACTCATATCCGGTTATATTACGTTTTTCCCGGCTGAATTCTATGCCGATAAGGTAGATGTCTTTAAAATCTTGATATTTTTCCCAATATCTTTTCTCTTTGATTTGTTTCAGTGCATTGCCGGTAGCTTTTTCAGACAGTTTAAATTCAAATATAAACACCTTACCTTCGAGTTTGACCGATAAATCCATTTTGCCAAGATTGGTAATATCTTCGGGGATAATGTCAAGCCCAATACTGGCAAGATAGGCATAAAGCACACTTGCATAATATCCTTCGTATGCATATAGCTTACTATTGATAAAATTGCTATATGGAATGGATGCAAAAAGGGTAAAAAGAGCATCTTTGAAGCCGTCCAAATCTTCATTTCGCAACATATATAAAATCTTCTTTTGATGTTTTAACTTTTCTGTTGTTTGAGTTGTCAAATAGGTAATAAAGAGGTTATTTAGTGATATGCTTATCTCTCTATTTGGAATACCTAATTTGTACTCTATTCCGAAGAGATCTTCAATTCTTTCGATAATTGTCAAATAGCCTGTTTGCCATAGCAAAGCAACCAATTCTATTCTTTCAACATCAAAAGTGTTTAATACTTCTTCATTTGCGGTAAAATTTTCCAATTCAGGAATATAATAATTTTGTGTTTTAAGCATATCTATTAGAAATGAAGGATTACCTGTTTCCCACCAATAATTCCTAAATTCAAATTCATT
>JALVEE010000198.1 GCA_027008645.1 Saprospiraceae bacterium | reverse complement strand
TCTCATCTCCTACTTCAATTTCATCTGGAGAATATTTAGTAAAATGAACAATATCTCCCTTCTCTACTTCCATAGGAGCCCTCTGTCCATTGTCCAAAATTTTTCATTTTCCCACAGCAATCACTTTTCATTTTGATGGTTTCTCATTTTTATCAGGTAAAATCAAACCACTGGCGCTCACATTTTCTTCTTCCAATGGTTTTACCAATACATGATCTTCGATAGGAATTAAATTTGCCATATTACCTACTATTTTAAGATATAAAAAGAAACAAAATATCATACACCACGACTGTATAAAGAATTTTTTTTCAATTTCAAGAGAAAATAGCACAGAATATAAGGAAGTGCTATTTTCATTTTTATTTCATCATGTATGGTATATATGTAAATCGCATTAGAATCTCAATGTATAGAAAATCGCATTAGAATGTAGACCAAAATGAAGATACTATCATCGTGAAGTTCATAATCTATGGAAATGCGATTTTCTACGAAGCAAATTGACTCTTTAAAACATCGAAATATTGCGAAAGAAATAAAGCTATGGCTCAAATATTAGTCTGAATTTAAAGTCAATTTGCTATAATTTAGGAATGATATTTAAGCAAACTTCGTAATCTATGTAAATGCGATTTGCTACGCAGTATACTAAAATGTCATTGCTCATTATTTATAGATAAGAAGAATGCCTATAATGAACGCATGTAAGCTAACGAAGACATTTTAGTACGTACCAAAATGTGATTTCATTTATACACATTTAATTCACATTTTGGTATAAACTTACTTTTCTGGCAATGGTTTGCTTTCTATACTTTGTCTTTGATGCTAACGTTCATCATTTAGATTTAAAGTAAGTTTACTATATTTCATCTATTTCATCTATTTTATCCTACACAATTTACTCAATCACGCCATTTACACAATTTACAGAATACCGCTTTTACCGATTTTACCATTTTTACTGATTTTACTCGTTCCCTCTTCCACACCTCACCATCAACACCTTCCCATTGATCAAACAGTCAGTTTGTTTTCTTCTTGCTGAGGTATAAATACCAGCAAACACCGTTTTTGATACTCACATCTTTTCAGATGCTTCTTGCATATTCAAATGATCCAAATCTTTCCATTTCAAAGCTTGTACCTCCTCCGGCTCCAATCGCACTTTTTCCAATTGTTCCAACTGATCGTGCTCCAATTTCAAAGGACCCATACAACTACAAAGCATATGTTCATAGTCATAGAAAATATTTCTTCTTATTTTTTTTCTCCCTCTCATAGAAATATGTTAAGCAAATAAAGAACATATTCTTTATAAACAAAAATCCCCTCACGACAAGGGAATTTTTGTGTTTCCTTCAAAACAATTTCTATTTCGTAGTAAATGTCTTTCTTTTCTTTAAAATAAGTAACCAAACAAAAATACTGATAACCAGTCATACATAACTAGAATTTCCACCCCATCATATCGCACTTGCAATAGTAGAAAGTACCACAACAAATACCTGGATTGTATACACAAAAGGAAGCCATTTTTTCATCTTTAACATACCTCGTCACCCCACAACAGATAACAATGCAGAAGCCAATCCCAAAATGATTGATAACATAAATGTCACACTAAAAACTCCTCCAAACAATGTTCACAATCACCCTATTCCCAAAAGTGCAACAAATCACAATACTCCAAAAATCATAGCCAAGATTCCCAATACTTGCATGATCGTTTTCCAAGAAGAATCCAAAGACTTACTTATACTTTCGATAAAAGAACTATCCAAAATCTGTTTCATTACGTCATTTTTCACGATTTTCTTTACCAATCCTTTGTCTAAAAACTTGTTTACCTGTTCGTCGATAAGTTTTTCTGTATTAGTCATGAGAAATAATAATAAAAAAATAAAAGAAATATCAAACGATATCTCTTCTACTATAGGCGAATATATTATTTTTTCAAGAGTAATTCCCAAAGATAAATTGACTAAACGAGTACTTGTATCACAACTTTAACATTTCAATACAGTAAATAGAATCAATTTTGATATAAAGTGGATTACATTTACTAGATGGGGATCTCATCAGACTTCATCGGAATCTTCATCTGACTTCATAATTATTATTTCTTTAGCGCATCTCTAATCTCCTGCAATACATCAAGCTCAGTAGGTCCAGCTGGTGCTTCTTCAACAGGCTCTTCTCTTTTTAACTTATTGATACCCTTTACCACAAAAAATACTGCCAAAGCCAAGAGTAAAAATGCAACCACAGCATTTATAAAAGAACCATACGCCAATACTGAAACTCCCGCTTCACGAGCTGCATCTACGGTATCAAATTTCCCTTCTCCCAACACGACAAATAAATTCGAAAAATCAGGTAGTTTAAATAATCCTGAAACTACCGGCATGATCACATCGTCCACCAACGATTTAACAACAGTTCCAAATGCACCACCAATGATAATACCTACAGCCATATCCACCATATTTCCTTTGATGGCAAATTCTTTAAACTCTTTCATCATTCCCATGAGTATATACTATTATAAAATAAAAAATATACATCAGAAAAATAACAAAAATACCGCTCATTGCAAGGAAAGATGTTTGATAAAGCTTGACAAAACTAGTACGTTCCTT
>JALVEE010000197.1 GCA_027008645.1 Saprospiraceae bacterium | reverse complement strand
ACTTAAATATTGTCCTTACGAGAAGCGATGATATTTTTGTTCCCCTTTACAAAAGAATAGATATTGCTAATAAGTTAAATGCAGATTTATTTGTATCAATTCATTGCAATTCATATAAGAAAGACGGACATATCAATGGAATAGAGGTTTTTACATTAGGAATTACGGATTCGGAGGACAATTTGGATATTGCGATGAGGGAAAACGCTTCTGTTTTATTAGAGCAGAATCACAGCGATAATTATGATTGGTATGATCCCACTTCAATTGAAGCTCATATTTTTTTAGCTGCTTTTCAAAATATTTATTTGGAAGAAAGTATTGTGATTGCAAGCGAGATCGGTCATAATTTGAAACAGTTGGATGGAATGAAAAACAGGGGAGTGAAGCAGTCCGGATTTGTCATATTAAAACAAGCAACGATGCCTAGTGTTTTAATTGAGACGGGGTTTTTGTCTAATGCTACTGACAGAAGAAAATTGACTACATCAAATGGGCAAAAAGGTATCGCAGAGGCTATCGCAAAAGCAATATCTTCTTATTTTGGTTCCTATGCCCAATGACTGGGCGTATTTTTGGAATTAGCCAAGTTTTTTACACTTGAATAGCAAAATATTGACAATTCGTCGAAAAATCGGTAGATTCTAAAAGTATAGAATATTATTGCAATACTTTTGTGCGTTTACATCGAATGAATTTATAATAAAATAAGTGTTATATGATAAGATTGCTGCTGATTTTTTTTATTGTATGCTGTGGTTTTGGTTTTGGTAATGCCCAAAAGAAATATACTGTTAGCGGTTATGTATATGATTCAGACGGTGGAGAAACCATGATAGGAGCGAATGTCTATGAATTGTCAAATATCCAAAATGGTAGTTCAAGTAATAATTACGGCTTTTATTCACTTAGTCTGACAGAAGGAAAACATGATATAAGATGTTCATATCTCGGTTTTCAGAACAAAGATTTTGAAATCGATTTGCATAGTGATACTGTTATTAATATCAGTTTACGACCCGGAGTAATACTCAAGGATGTAGTTATAGATGCAAAAAAGCAACAAGCAAGAAAAAATGTAATAGGCACACAGGTTGGAACAGTAAAACTGGAAATGAAACAGCTTAAAATGATGCCGGTATTGATGGGAGAGGTTGATGTGTTGAAGTCAATCCAATTATTACCGGGAGTAACTTCGGTAAGTGAAGGCAATAGTGGATTTTATGTTAGAGGAGGAGGCGCAGATAAAAACCTGATTTTACTGGATGAAGCGGTGGTATATAATACGGGACATATGCTTGGATTTTTCTCTGTGTTCAATGCAGACGCCTTGAAAAGTACCACATTGATTAAGGGGGGAATGCCGGCAAATTACGGTCAGCGACTCTCTTCCGTTGTTGATATCAAGATGAAAGATGGAAATGATAAATATTATAGTGTAGATGCAGGGATCGGTCTGATTTCTTCGCGGTTGACTCTGCAAGGACCTATAGTTAAGAACAAAAGTTCATTTATATTATCCGGAAGAAGAACATATATTTTGGACTTGGTGCAACCACTCTTAAAGGGGAAGAAATTTGAGGGAACCAATTACTATTTTTATGATTTCAATGCTAAAATTAATTACAAATTTTCTGACAAGGACAGGATTTATCTCAGCGGATATTTCGGAAGGGATGTGTTCAAGTTGAACTTTAAAGCAAGAGCATTTGAGATATTGATGCCTTACGGTAACTCTACCGCTACATTGAGATGGAATCATTTGTTCAATAATAAATTGTTTATGAATACATCTTTGATATACAATGATTATAATTTTAAACTCGGAGCTGCACAAGAAAAATTTAGTTTTGAGAACTACAGCGGTGTGAGAGATTATAATCTGAAAATTGATTTTGATTATTTTCTAAACAATAGAAATAAATTGAAATTCGGATCAAATTATACTTATCATAAGCTGAGTCCTAATATTCTAACAGCGCAAGGAGAAGGTTTTGATCTCAATAATGAAGGCGTGCCCGGTTTTTCACATGAAAATAGCCTTTATATTTTGGATGAATTGAAAATATCCACAATATTGAAAGCAAATATAGGGCTGAGAATATCAAGTTATTCTCAAATGGGTAATTATACATCAAAAGTAGATTCCAAAGTTTATACTTCTTCGGACTTGGTCAAATCGTACCATAATCTCGATCCAAGATTTAATCTAAGAGCGATAACAGGCAAAAACAGTTCATTGAAAGCCAGTATTTGTTTTACTACTCAATATCTGCATTTAGTATCAAACTCTTCGGGAAGCATACCAAGCGATATATGGGTATCAAGTACAGAATATGTCAAACCGGAAAAAGGTATCCAATACAGTTTGGGCTTTTTTAAGAATTTTCAAAATGATTCTTACGAGACTTCAATAGAAGCGTATTATAAGGATATGAGGAATCAAATTGAATTTAGAGAGGATTATGTTGGAGGTATTGATGAAAATATTGAGAATAAATTTGTTTTTGGCAATGGTAGAGCTTACGGATTTGAATTGTTTTTGAAAAAATCTACCGGTAAATTAACAGGTTGGGTTGGTTATACACTTTCGAGAACGGAAAGGAAATTTGATTTGATTAATAATAAAAAATGGTTTGGAACTACATTTGACAAGCCT
>JALVEE010000196.1 GCA_027008645.1 Saprospiraceae bacterium | reverse complement strand
AGATCAGGACTGAGTTTTAATGACAAATTATTTATTTCTTGGGTAGGGCCCAGAGGCATTGTTGCTGCAGGTATCGCCTCTTTATTTGGGCTAAAATTAACAGGGGTTATTGAAGGAGCTGAATATTTGACTCCCTTGGTATTTATGGTAGTCATGGGAACTGTGTTGATCAATGCAGGCACAGCCAAATGGGTAGCCAAACGATTGGGAGTTTCTATTGATAAACCCGATGGAGTACTGATAATCGGTGCAAATAAAGCGTCACGACTGATATCAAAATACCTAAAAGACAAGGGTAAACATGTAGTATTAGTCGATCAAAACAAAATTGCAATTGAAAAAGCAAAAGAGCTTGGACTTGAAGCATTTGTAGTCGATATTTTTGATGATGATCTCAGTGAAATAATAGAGTTAAATGATATCGGATATGTTTTGGCTTTTACTTCAAGTTCATATGTCAATGATTTTGTAATGGAAAAATACGAAAGCATTTTTGGTAAAAAAGGTACATATAGACTAATAACCGCAGAAGAACTCAAAGAGGGAAAAACAAATAATAATGATAGTATCTTCTCATTGAATGATGATTTTATCAATATGGTCGAGACGGCAAGAGATAATCCATTTATTTATGAAATAAAAATAGGTTCAAAAGAAGAATTCTTTGAAAACTTCAATAAGCTAAAAAATTGTCCACAGACTATTCCTTTATTTGTTTTTGATAAAAATCAAAATCTGAAGGTAATTCCCGGTGATTTGGAGTCATTCGATGTAGAAGAAGATTCCACATTGGTATATATGGGAAATAAAAAACAATTTGATAGTGAGGAATGTAATTGATACTTTATCCTCCTATTGATTTTCTCAATTCTTCGATTTGGCTTTCCCAAAGTTCGATTTGATCATCTACCTCGTCGGCATCGCTAAAGTCTGTAATCTTTAGTATAGTTTCGTTGGTAATAGGTGATTTGTACATCTCAAATTCAAGATATTCATCATCATTTTCCGCTTCATCCCACTTAAATCGCAAAAAATGCTCTTCTTCAAATTCAATCAATGTAGCACTCTCTTTTACTCCATCCCAATAGAACTCATATTTATCTCTATTGACCTTGGCTGTATCACAAAACCACCTTACTAATCCTTCTGAAGTGCTTAAAAAATTGTAAAGCATCGCCGGTGAAGCCCTAAAGATAAACTCTAGCTCAAATAATTCTCTATCCATTTTTTTCTGTTCTGTAACCGCAATTAAAACTAAATATCTGAATAATGCAAGTTTTTAACCAAATAATTTTCAAATTATTTTACTTTGAGTAAAGTAATTCAATTTTCATAACTATTTATTGATTACAATCATCTTTTTTGCAGTTATCTTATCATCAATTTTTAGCGAATAATAATACATTCCTGAAGCCAAATTCAGCTTTTTATTATCGAGAACAATTATATGCTTTCCAAAATCATATCTTTCATTAGTAATATACCGCGATACTAAATTCCCAACAGAATCATAGATAAAAAGACTAACTTTTGATGCTTTTCGAAGTTTAAAAGAAATAGCTGTTCTATCTGAATATGGATTTGGAGAATTCTTTAAATCACTTATAAGATTGCTTTCTATTGTAGTTTTTTTTACTGATGCTGATATACTATCTACATTTATTAGAGCAGTCCAGACAGACATATCAAATTGATCAAGTCTGGTCCAAATGGGTCTGACTATACCATTTGTAACCGAAACATTGGTATAATCACCAAAAAAAACACTCTTATTAGGGGTAAACGGAGTATCGCTTATCTTGAAGTTTGTAAATGTTTCCCCTCCATCCTTGGAAACAGCCATAAATACATCTGTTTTATTGTCTTCGTAATTTCTCCTATCATAAAACACAAAGTACAAGTATCCGGTTGTCTGATCAATGCTCATCCAAGTAAAAAACTGTTGTCTTCCCGGCAAATCATCATTTACTCTTTTTGGTTTTGTCCATGTATCTCCGCCGTCCTCAGACTTAACAAGCCAAATATCCGTATCACCTACTCCATTGCGCTGATCCGACCAATTGATATAGATTGTACCTCTATGCTCCCCTTCACTAAGATCACACATTGTAACCGGAAGCCCATTGCATCTACTGATACCCGGCACGTCAAAATCCCAGCCTCCGGGAATTGAGGTCACAAATTTATCTTCTTGCAGCCAGGAACTACCTTGATCCAATGATTTATCAAACATCAATCCTAATGGCCCTGCCCAACAAACATATACTTCTCCATTTGGTCCAACCGCAGGCACTGCCCCCTCCACAGTATTGTCGCTGTCTATACAGTCACCTGCTACTTTATTCAATCTTAAGGGTGATGACCATGTAAGACCACCATTATATGAACGTGAAAATAATATATTGGAGCTATCTTTGGCTGAGGTGCTGCCATAATGGTCAAATTGCGTCCAAGTGACATAAATCATATTGGTTTTGGGATCAATGACAGGCCATTGTTTATCTTGATTTTTGCCCTGCGTATATCCCATATATGTATCGACAGTCCAATCTTTTCCTCCATTATCACTCCTTTGACACACAATCCTGTCTATCCAACTTGAAGCATTGGACAAATGAAAAAAATAAAAATTTCCATTTGTATCAACGGTAATTGAGGGATCTCCCCACACCCCGTATTGCGACGTTAATCTATCATATTGCCAGGTTTTTCCCGTATCACTTGAATAAAACACTTTATTGATATTGCATCCTGCTACAAGCTGTGCAGGATTCTTTGGGTTGATACATATAGACGGCTCATTGGGATTACCCTTTTCCGAAATCAATATATTTTTATGCTGCCCGACCATATTTAGCCCAAATAAAAGAAAAACAACAATCAAACCCAAAGAATATATATATCTCATACCAATTGTTTTATTGCAAATAGAAAACCTGATAATAATAGTTGCCAATTAATATATAAAACGTCCCTCTTGCTTCATATGTTTATCCATAATTTCCAATTCATGTGCTCCTGACAAGACAATATCTGTTTTCAAGTCAAAATCCAAATCCGGATTTCTACCTTCATAATCTACATGATTTAATATCACTTTCATCGCCTCTCTTCTTGCCACGTGCTTATCGTTAGATCTGATGATAGTCCAAGGAGCTTGTCTTGAATGGGAAGCCTCGAGCATTTTGTACTTCATCAAGGTAAATTCGTCCCATTTGTCTTGTGCTTGAAGATCGACTTCACTCAATTTCCATTGTCTCAAGGGGTCGTTTTTTCTTCTATCAAAACGCCTTGCTTGTTCATCTTTTGTCACACTAAAATACAGCTTTATCAATATAATTCCGGATCTAACCAAATCCTTCTCAAACCCCTTGACCCCTTTGATAAAATTATCGTATTCCTTGTCAGTACAAAATCCAAAAACAGGTTCGACCATTGATCTATTGTACCAACTTCTATCAAATAGAACGACTTCTCCAGCATGTGGAAAATGCTTGGTATATCTTTGAAAGTACCATTGTGTTCTTTGTTCTTCAGTTGGTTTTCCCAAAGCCACTATTCGATAATGTTTTTCGTTCATATACCTGGTAGTCCTACGGATAGTACCTCCCTTACCTGAAGCATCCCTACCTTCAAATAATATCATCATCTTCTTTTTGGTAAGTTCAAGGTGATTTTGCATTTTTATCAACTCTGCCTGATATACTTTCAATTCATCTATTTCTTTGAGCTTTCTAATCGCTTTTTGTACATACTTCTCTTTCTTCGCTCTACGACTCTTTAAGATTTGATATTCTTCTATCAAATCATTTGTACTTATTTTTTCCCCGTTTAAATACAAAAACTCCGGATTATTTACACCTGCATCTTGGGACAAATCTATCTCTTCTTTTTTTTCTTTCAATTCAGAATTTGGATCAACTTGGGGATTTTCGGGTGCTTTATTTTCCATAACAAATCAGTTTTTTATTAACAACTATCATTACATTGCACAAAATAATAAAATCATTTAAATTATTAAGAATTCCAAGTAGAAAAATGCTTCAAAAGGAAAATTTAGACTAAAATTTATTACCATACCACCTATTGGAGTACAAGTATTTTAGGCTTAGACCTCCCACCAAAACCCAATATACAATCTCTGCCGTCCATGCCAATTCCAAACTTCCTCCCCCATATTTAAGCACCAAATAAATATACAACAAATACACTATCGAAACAAAAGCCTGTATTTTCATTCCGTGTTTTGAAGCCCCTGTACCGGACAAACCATTAAAATAAATCATTCCCAATGAAGCTAAAATAAGTATAAAAAACAATACGTACAACACACTCTTGGATTCAATAATCAATGACATATCATCCCCTCCAAATAAAGGATACAAGGTTATGGTAGGAAATAAAATAACCGGAATTGTCATTACCATAGTCGTAAGAAGATTTAGGTTAGCTGTCTTGTAGATAATCGGCATTACGCCCATTCTTTTGCGCATTCCTATCAATTGACTGACAAATGTGTTTATTGCAGAAGAAAAGCCCCAAGAGGGTATAGTCAGTATAAAGGAGACATTTCTGATAAGATTAGATATTGCCAAAGCTTTTTCTCCAAGATAAACCTCTATCATAGAAAAGAAAATAAAATAACTGCCAAGGCTAATGATAGACTGTACAACTATTGGAGATGATAAGTTTAATATACTTTTCAGAGCCGAAATACTGAGCTTTGGAAATTTGTCCAATCCCCATCTTTTATAACTTCCCCCTAAAAGCATATAAAGAATAAATACGGAAAATCCGATTAATTCCGCTAAAACACTAGCAAGTGCAGCCCCCTCAATCCCCATTTCCGGAAACCCGAATTTCCCGAAAATTAAAAGATAATTCAAAATCAAATTGGAGACAAGTAATATTACCGAATCCACAATAATAAAAGTTGTTCTGGAGACACCCGTATATAATGCTACTATCGAAATTCCACCGTAACTCAAAAACACGCCAAAAGCTCGCATCCTGATGTATAACAAACTTTGCTCGTATATCCTTGGGGATTTTATAAAAAACTTAAGAAACCATTCCGAACCATAGCGCATCAATAGAAACATCACAAATGCTAGAGATAACTCAAATAATAGTAGCGTGTAAAAACTTTCACTTATTTTATCCGTATTTCCATCTCCTACTCTTCTGGCTATAATTATCTGCCCTCCTTTTGAAAAGCCATACCCAATCGATGCTATTATCAAATAAAAAACACTTACCAATGCAATACTGGCAAATGCCAATTCACTATAATGATATAAGAAGACACTATCACTAAGGCCTATAATCTGCTGAGCTGCACTCCCCAACATAATCGGAAAGGCTACAGCAAAAATATTTTTATAGTTAGTTGATAATGACATCCAAACTAAAAAATTGAATTAAAAATCTCCAAATGAAATCCGGACTTTACCGTGCCCGCAAGAAAAAATATCAAATTTTAAATCAATACATCATTGCTTTTAGACTAACTCATAAGTGATTGATACTTGGGCATCAAACCATTGAAACACACTCATAATATTTGCAATAATCATATAATTTAATAAAAAAAACACTTGTTTTCTTGCAGCCACCAAATACAAACATAATCAAACCACTTGATTTTATATAATATTTTTAACTAATTATTTAAAAAGCATTGTTCTTTTCATTACTATGACTTTACTTTGTTTATATTTGCGGGCATTTTGTGCAAATAATATTATTTTTTTCTCCCGGAAAAGGAAACAAATGACAAAAAACACATTAATCATCACTACTTATAGACGTCCGGATGCCCTTCGTTTAGTCTTTAACAGTATCTTGAGGCAATCAATATTGCCTGATGAAATTATTGTAGCTGATGACGGTTCAGGCACAAAAACAGCTGAATTAATCAAAGAGTATCAGTCCAAATTCACTATTCCCGTAAAACATGTTTGGCAAGAAGATAATGGATTTAGAGTAGCAAGCATTAGGAATAAAGCTATAAAAGCAGCGCAATTTCAGTATATCATCGCGATTGACGGAGATATTGTCTTACACGAAAGATTCATCAAATCTCATCTTAATTTTAAAAGAAAAGGCTTGTTTTTACAAGGACATAGAGCATTGATAAATTCAGCTTTGACAAAGAAAGCAATTAAAAACAATATCCTTGACTTTTCATTTTTCAGCTGGAATATAAAGAACCGAAAAAATACTATTCACAATCTGTTTTTTGCCAATATTTTTTCAAGAATATCAAAAAATCACAAGGGAATGAAAGCATGTGTCATCTCTTTCTGGAAGAAAGATGCACTTGCAGTCAATGGCTTTGATGAAGATTTCATAGGCTGGGGTAAAGAAGATACGGAATTTGCAATCCGACTTCTAAATCTTGGCATAAAACGCAGAGACCTTAGATTTTGTGCTGTCGGATATCACCTGGATCACGGTAAAAGCAATAAAAACTTGCACAGTGAAAACTATAAAAGAAATGTTAGCAGATTGAACAAAACCATTAAAAACAAGTTGGTTCGCTGTAAGAATGGGATAGAAAAAGATTAAAAAACACCTTGAATATCTATGATTTATCTGAATCAACACAAATAAACAATGAAAGCAAAACCAAAAAAGCTGTTTTTCCGACCATAAGTTCTATAGTCGTCTCTCCTAAAAAAGTCAATAAGGTCAATATGTAAAATACCGGTAAAACGGGATGCCTGTTTTTCAAATAAAACAAAGGAAATAACAATAATCCATAAAACAAAACAAAGCCCAGAATACCCATTGAGGATAAAGTAAAGACAAATTGGTTAACGGGCTGAAATCTCATCTCCTTTGGCAAATCTTTGTAGTTCAAATCATATTTCTTATCCATATCTTCTTCAATATCTCCTATTCCCGAACCGAGCAATGGCGAATCTTTCACGATTTTTAAGCCGTTTATTATCGAATATATCCTTATTCTATCCGAAGTATGATACTTTGCACTTCCATCAAGTGTCGTCTTTATATCCCATTTGACATAATTGATTTTATTCTTCACCGAGGGTAAAAAATTATACGACAATACTATTAATACAATCAATGCAGCGATTGATGAAAAAGCAATCATATATCTTTTGTAAACAAATGCATAATAAAATGCGATTAGAACAGCGCTCAAATATAAAGATAAAATACCTGTTCTAACTGCCATAATATGTATAAATACTATTAAAAAAATCGCTACAAAACCAAATAAGTATTTCCTTATTTTTATATTCTCCTTTAAGAAAAGATAAATAGAAAATACTATTGATAAGGCGACAAAATAGCTGTATCTGACGTGAATAATGGGCGTATGAATGGTTTGCCCCTTGAGATAGCTGCTATTTACTTCCTCAAAATGATAAAAATATTCAGTTAATAAATAGATACTGATAATAAAGTTAACCAAGGTAAATATGCCCAAAACCCTGTCGATAAAACTTTCTTTATATGGTCCTGACAGATAAATTCCGAGAGGTATAACCATATATATGAGATTCGTATTGAGTCTCCCAATCCACATTTCCACATTACTACTATTGATTCCCGACAACAAATACACAAAAAATATAAGGGATAAACTTAATATTGCGGGCCTCCTTACTAATTCACTTATTTTCCGGCGAAATCCCTTTTGAAAAATACCCATCAATAATAATAAATATGGAAAGACTGAAAGTACAGATTTGGAATAGTACAATCCAAAAAAACTGATAGCAAAAATAAATAATAAAACTTTCTCCTTTTTATCCACAAAATAATATTTTATCTAAAACACAAATATACTCAAACCAATCGGTAAACATCCACTATTCATACATTCATTTCTTGTCTGACTCACCGGAAACAGGTCTTATCAAATAAACTCCCAAAATAATAGCCACCATGCTAAGCATATGATACCAATTGTAATGCTCTTCATCTAAAACACCCCATAAAACAGCTACAAACGGAACAGTATAGCTAACTGATGTAGCAAATATAGTGCTTGATCTCTGAACCAGCTTAAAAAACAAAACCGTGGCAAAAACAGTACTCATCAATGATAGTAAAGAGACTGCTCCAAGAGACCAGTATGCATTTGAATCAGTACGCATCACATCCAAAAAATCACCATTGGATAGTATGAAAATTGTTACAGGTCCAAATACTATAAAAGAAACCGCTGTCAATAATAAAGGATCGTGCTTATCAAAAAACTTCTTAACCAAATTTGCATTAAGCGCATACAGTATCGTAGCCAAAATAATCAAAGACGAATACATCATTCCTCCTTCAAAAGAACTATTTGTTAAGTAAATCAACAAACCGGCACCAACCAATCCGATTAGAACTCCTGATAATTTTCGATTGTCTATTTTGTTTTTGAAAAAAATAACGGCAACTAATAGTGTGAAAATCGGTGTCAATGTATTAAGTGCTCCGGCTAGACCACTTTTGATTTTGGTCTGTGCAATCGCAAACAAAAATGGTGGTATCCCACCTCCTGCAAGACCTACTATTAAGAACAAATACCATTTTGACCAATCAATTTTTTTAAAATTAAATATTACTACCGGTGTAAATGCAATTGTGGCTATCAATATCCTCAGGCTTGCGACCTGAGTGCTATCAAAAGCTTTCAAGGACTTTTTTATCAAAATGAATGATGTCCCCCATATCAGACTCAAGGCTATAAATGCTATCCAGTCGTTCCACTTCAATATTTTACTTTTCCTCATCAATTATTTTCTCTTAAGGGGTTTGAATTTTGACTTGGATAATATTTTCTCTGCATTTTTATCCTTTATTAGTGCCTCTGTCGTTTTTTCTTTATTTCTCCTCATATAAGTATCGACAATTCTGTAGCCAAGGTAATTGCCTGTATAGCCCGGTGATTTTCTGGGCATTCCCAGTGCTTGAGAATTGGGAGCAGGACTGGTGAGTCTCTTGATTTCGTAATCTTCTGTGGTGAAAAAAAGGTTTTTTTTAATAAAAAATGACCACAATTCTTGCTCATTGTTTCTTAACCAATCCATTTGCTCCTGCGAATAGTCCAATAATAAACTATCCTGAATATCAGGCATCAATTGTTTGATTATGTATAATTTTTTTCCGTTTTTTATGATATAGTCGATAGCTCTCGAAGCCTTTGGTTCCCCTAATACATCATCCAACCACAATTCCAGTACCTTCTTTACCAAATGCTCTTTATTGTATGTCCTGATAAAATAATCCGAAAAAGTTCCTTGACCTCTTTCCAATATCCCGTAGTCAAAAGCCTTTCCCAAAAACATGTCTTCTCCAAATGCAAGAGCAGGGCGACCTTCCTCGTCATCAAATATAAATCTTTGCATTGCAAATCCGGATACAAATGAATAGACTTTTGGAATCTCATTACTCTTGTCAATTTTTTTTGCCCTGTCAAAAACCTCTTTAAATTCTTGTCTGATATCGCGCATATCACCGAATTCCTTAATGCACAATTTGTATAAATCCACCATTGATGTATCTGAAACAAATATCTTCAATTCACTAAAAAATGTAGAATCATCGGAATTATAACCGGGCATATCGAGTACATTCTTAAAAAATATATGGGTCATTTTGGGATAAACCGACTTAATCGAATCAAATTCCCGTTTAATATTGTTTGTGTCCAAGCCAAAAACAAGCTTGTCATACCTTATGATTTCAATACCATTATCAGCTTTATGCACTTCATCATTTCCTCCACAACTATACAAAAGCATAGAGACAACAAATAACAAAAGAATATATGCTCTTTTAAAAAAAAACATGATTTTGATATTATAAAAAAACTATGAATAAATAGTAATCACCAATTTCCTCGATCTCGCTCTATTTCTAAACTCGCATAAATATATACCTTGCCATTCGCCCAGGTTAAGTTT
>JALVEE010000195.1 GCA_027008645.1 Saprospiraceae bacterium | reverse complement strand
TTTCAATTGGCAATCATAGATTGGCCATGGCTGCCTAATTCTAGGAATTAGAAAGCTTTTGCGTCTTACGCTTGACGCCTGATACACAGCGTAACACGCATCGAAAAAAACTCGGGCTGGATACTGACAGATACTCCGATGTCAGGTCGAGAAACAGGAGATAAGGTTTGAAACGGTATGTGTTGTGACCAATTTCAAACTCGAAAATTCAATACAACACTAAGCATGTAGAAAGCTTATTGGTGCTTTCTCTGGACCAGGGTTCGAATCCCTGCAGCTCCACTCTCACACCAATACCTTAAATCCGGCTCTTCTCATAGTTTCAGCAAGGATACCGCTTTGGATACCCTCATCACAAACTATCTTATAAACTTCTGATTTATCCCAAGATTCAAATAGAGCCAAAGCACTATTGAGATTTGTTCTCATTTCATCATCAGCTATCTTCTTGCTACCTAAGTTTATCAACACATATTCGTTTAGGTCAACTTCCTTAAGGCTTGTAATTTCTCCGGCTTCATCAATAGTGTCAATTGTATAAACGACCATACTTTCAAGGATATCTTTCAACTTCTCCTCCAAAGGAATATTTTCTATAATCTTATCAAAAATATCTTTTCTACCGCTTGTCGCAACTCTTTTTGTAGCAATAGCACAGTACTCTTTTCCGGTATAGGCAAAATCCATTGTCCCAATCTGCTCTGCAAGGTTGATAATCTCAAGTTTAGGCATAAATAAAGTAGGTCTAAATACCGAAAATGACGAATATTTGTCCAACATAATGATATTATCGACTGTCTGTGTTGACACTTGTCCCAATGCTTCTCCCGTTACTATTGCTTTGGCTCTATATTTGTAAGCCAATTTTTCAGAAACTTTGTAGAAAAAATACTTAAGCAACAAATTCTGATATTTCTGGGGCAAAGTCCTGATATATTCTATAGTTTTTTCAAAGGGAATATTTATATAATCGATATTCTGACCGGGCAAATATTTTTCATACAAATATTTAAAAGCTTTAACCGTCAATTTCTTTTGTTCTACTCCTCCCAAATCAAAATAGACAAAAACCGGTATCATCCCCATCCTTATCATACTATATGCAGCTACCGGCGAATCGATACCTCCCGATAAGAGCATTATCCCTTTTCCGGTATTCCCTGTTGGAAACCCGATTATTCCATTTATTTTTTCAGAATAAAAGAAAGCCCCTTCATCCTTTATTTCTACTTTGCACGTAATATCCGGATTAGTCAGTTTCACTCCGGCAGCATATTCATACAAAAGACTACCCAATTCGACTTCAATATCCATTGAACGATAGGTTTTGTTTTTGGTCAATCTATTTCGACATCTTACGGCAAATCTTTTTCCTCCAACTTTATCCTTAAAAAGTTCAAGCCCCTTCTCCAATATTTTCTCCTTTTCTAATTCGTGAATCACTTCAACTTCAGCCAGATACTGAATCCCCGGAATATATCTCAATATTTCCAAAGCTTTTTCTTCAAGTTCTACATAGATAAAATCCCATGTTGCTTTTCCTTTGTTGAGTTTTATATTATGGTACTTCAGAGCCTTGATAATATTAGAATACAATTGGTTTATCATTCTCCATCTTGTACGAGATTGTTTTGTACTAATCTCACCCGCATACTTTACAATATATTTTTTCACCTATTATATTTTTGGAGGGCAAAGATATTCAAAAAATCTCCAAACGATTTAGCTTTATTATAATTTTAAAAATAAATTTGATTAATAATTAATAATCTTTTTTTATTTAGACAAGGTGAAAGTTCTTGTGAATAGCCGTAATTATTTTATTAATTATCCCGCTGCGGGCGCTAAGGATTCGCTACGTACGCCAAGGCATAAAAGCAAATATATCCGCTTTGGCGTACCTTGGCGTGACCTCTGCTAAGTGCATTTCATTTTTAATCACAACTTATATTTTATCCCCAGACTAAAGTAGATATTGTTATCATATCTGTCTTTATACTGATTATCGGTTCTAAAAGCAAACAAACTTCCGCTGACATTTTTCAACTGTGTTTTCGGATTGCTCAATATATTTGTAAAAGAATAACTGAATTTTGCAGATAAGCTAAACCTCTTATATACCCTGAAATCTAACCCTGCAAAAGAGCTATAATCAAATCTATTATACACCTTGCTTTTTATAAAAGCTTTATCGGATGATATAATATAATTTTGTCCTCCAACATAGTTCTTTCTTGAGGTAAAATTAGTGCCATATAGCAAATATGAGGCTTTAAATCCAATGGACAATCTATATCTTTTGACTTTATAATAAACGCTTACAGGCAGACTGATATAGTAAAGTTTATCAACAAACCCTCCCAAAGCATATGGATTACGTGTTGAAATATTAAATTCTTCTTTATATCTAGTGCTAAACAAATTCCTTTCTGCAACCTTATCGTCCTCATATCTACCGTCATAAGGTCTGATTATATATAAATTTGTGAGAAAAGAATTTTGCATGCCTTTTTTCCTAAAAAAAGAAAAATCAATTCCTACGGTCAATCCCATTTTCTTAGTAATACCCAATTGATATTCCACTTCTGATTCCACTCCCCCAAAACTAGTCAAATTCTCCGATACGATAGCAGCACCAAGCGAAAAGTCCTTGCTAAAATGCTTCTTGTGTTTAAAATGCGATACTACCGGAGAGATTTTTTTTGTGTATAATAGTTCAAAATCCTCACCGTAAACCCCATTGGAAATATTATCTAATTTATTCAATGCTAACAGATTCTTATCCGATCCATCAATTGGCAGTATGTTTTTATATTGCTCAAAACTTTTTGCGCTTATAAGAGAAGCATTATTTGTAGAAATCAGTTCATTTCTACCTTTAGCTGAAGATACAAAAACCTGTGTTTTATTTTCCCTGCTTTTTGAAATTTTAGTATAGTTGTTTTCGCTTATTTTATCTATTGTACCCCGGTCAATTGTATTAGTAGTGTTTTTGTTTTTTGAATTAATCTTTCCAATCAAATTATCGCTATTATCTTCAGCTATATCCGCAAAACTATTCTTATTAACAATATTTTTTTTCTTTTCAATAGTATTTTTCTTCAATTCAGTTTTGCTACTATTCATCAAATAATAGCCCCCTCCTATACCAACAAACAACAAAAGCAATAACAAAGCAACCGCTATCCCGGAATTGCTTTTTGTACTATTGTCAAGAGGCATTTCCTTGTCCAAGATAGTAGCCATTTCTTTCCAGCCCCTATCAATCAATATCTTTTCTTTACTATTATTCATAACCTGCAATATTTAATTTTATAGTTTTTGCCAATTGTTCTTTAGCCTTAAAAACATGCCACTTTGATGTTCCTTCGGATATATCCAATTTTACGGCAATTTCTTTATGCGTATATCCATCTAAAACATACATCCGGAATATCTCAGAAGATCTTTTTGGCAAAATATTCAAATATTTCAATAAATCCTCATAATACATATCATCCAATACAC
This sequence comes from Saprospiraceae bacterium, assembly GCA_027008645.1. Classification (GTDB taxonomy): domain Bacteria; phylum Bacteroidota; class Bacteroidia; order Chitinophagales; family Saprospiraceae; genus JADJGA01. The sequence goes on along the minus strand of JALVEE010000195.1, from coordinate 24,037 downwards.
TTGTCCCGGAGCCATTCAGAGATTTATCATAATCATGTAATTCAAAAATTTTAACTTTAATATTGTATTTCCTAAAATAATTATACAAACTGTTTAACACTATTTTTCTTACCCATCCTTCAAAATTGCCCTTTCCTGTAAAAGAATCCAGTTGAGTAAAAACTTTTAGCATACCATCATTAAAAATACTTATTATATCATCTTCATTTATTGCGTATCTTCTTATCATCGGCAAAAGTTTGGCAAAAAAATAACGATATAACTTCTCCTGTGCTTTACGGTCATTAGACCGGCAAGCATCTATTAAGCCAATATCAAAACCGTTATCCTTCACATAGTTTACCCCAAAATAAAATAAATATTTTTATAATTTAAATCCAATTTCCTTTAGCTTTTCAATATTATCGCTTTTATCCTTTATCTTAATATAAAACACTGACCCGGTAAAACAAGTACAGGCAGTACAGCTAATGACCTCGTCTGAGCTAGCTTTATCATAAACCATATCAAGATACTTGATTTTTTTCAAGTCCAAATACTCTTTTAAAATAGCTTTTTTTGACCTGTCTTGATGCAAAATAACAAGCTCATACCAAGGATCGGAACATTGAGTTTCTTGATAATTCATTTCAATCTCATTTTTTCCTAATTCAAAATATCCGGATTTCTCATCTTTTTGACAAGAAAAAAACAAGAATACAATAAAAACAAATAATATCTTCATCTTAGTAAAACCTATCTTCATATTCAATAATATTAAAAAACACAACTAATCAAATTAACAAACAATTAATCACTCAAAAAGATTCAACAAATTAAATTTAATACCTAATTAGCTTCAACTCTATCTTTGATATCTATTGGATAAACTATGTCACTTTTAATGACACTAATTATATCAATTTGGTTGGGTAAAAGCGAAAAAAAAGCCATTTCACAATCGAAATGGCTTTGTATATCTCAATTTGGTGATAATTTATTATTTATCTTCTATTTTTTTTACCAATAAAGCCAAATCATTATTGATCACTTCAAGAAATCCTTGGTTAACATTAAATTTTAATATATCACCGTCTTTCTTTTTAATTTTAACTTCTCCGGCGGTCAATGCAGATACCAAAGGAGCGTGATCCTTCAATACTTCAAACTCTCCTGAAACACCGGGAACAGTAAGTGAAACTATTTCTCCTTTGAAATACTCTTTTTCAGGTGTTAAAACAACTAATTCCATAATTTCAATTATTTATATTACGCTTCAAGCATTTTTGATCCTGCTTCAATTACTTCCTCAATAGTTCCTTTCAAGTTGAATGCTGCTTCAGGATATTTGTCCATCTCGCCATCCAAAATCATTCTAAACCCTTTGATTGTATCTTCAATTGAAACCAAAGCTCCTGAAATACCGGTAAACTGTTCGGCAACGTGGAACGGTTGAGAAAGAAATCTCTGAACTTTTCTGGCTCTATTGACTACAGTCCTGTCTTCTTCTGACAATTCTTCCATTCCCAAAATAGCAATAATATCTTGTAATTCTTTATATCTTTGAAGTATATGAAGCACATCTTGAGCAGTAGTATAATGCTCTTCTCCCAACATATCCTGATTCATAATCCTTGAAGAAGAATCCAAAGGATCAATAGCAGGATAAATACCCAAAGAAGCTAATTTTCTACTCAAAACCGTAGTAGCGTCAAGGTGAGCAAAAGTGGTAGCCGGAGCCGGGTCAGTAAGGTCATCCGCAGGCACATATACCGCTTGTACTGACGTAATAGAACCTCTTTTGGTAGAAGTAATACGCTCTTGCATCAGTCCCATCTCAGTAGCCAATGTAGGTTGATAACCAACAGCTGACGGCATCCTACCCAATAAAGCAGATACTTCAGAACCCGCTTGTGTAAAACGGAAAATATTGTCTATAAAAAATAATATATCTTTTCCTCCTGAGGGATCATTCAAATCACCATCTCTATAATACTCAGCAACAGTCAATCCTGCCAAAGCAACTCTAGCTCTAGCTCCGGGAGGTTCATTCATTTGACCAAAAACCAATGTTGCCTGAGATTCTAACAATTCATTCTTATCAACCTTGGTTATATCCCATCCGCCATTCTCCATATCCTCCATAAAATCTTTACCGTATTTTATAACATTAGCTTCAAGCATTTCTCTAAGCAAGTCGTTTCCTTCTCTGGTTCTCTCCCCCACTCCTGCAAATACTGAGATACCTTCATATCCTTTGGCGATATTGTTGATTAGCTCCATAATAAGAACAGTCTTACCAACACCTGCACCTCCAAACAGACCAATTTTTCCACCTTTTGGATAAGGCTCAATCAAGTCAATAACTTTAATCCCCGTATAAAGCACCTCTGTCTCAGTTGACAAATCTTCATATTGAGGTGGCTTTCTGTGAATAGGATAGGCATTTTCGTCTTTTGCGATTTTTCCGATACCGTCAATCGCTTCACCAACCACATTAAACAATCTACCTTTTATTTGCTCACCTATAGGCATAGCAATAGGTTTTCCTGTATCTAATGCTTTATCTCCTCGTTTCAAACCATCGGTTGAGTCCATAGCGATACTCCTCACCGTATCCTCGCCTAAATGTTGCTGAACTTCCAAAACCAATGTAGAATCACCTCTATCGATTTCCAAGGCATTCAAAATCTCCGGTAGCTTTGCTCCTTCTTCAGTGAATGACACATCGACAACCGGGCCTATAACCTGACTTACTTTTCCGTAATTTGACATATTATTTTTTTAATTTTTGTTAAAAATCGCTGCGAAGATACAAGTATTTGCAACAAATAGTAAAAATATCTATAAGTTTTTTTCCAAATTCAGTATAAGCTACCAATTATTGAATGATTTATTGATAATATCATCCAATATTTGATCAAAAATCTCTTTGATTAATGATTCTTGTACCTCATCTAAAGATTGGTCGCTGGGAAAATCAGCATACCAAGTAAATGGCTTTTTCCAATTCTCTTTTTCGTGTAAAGCGTTGAGGTATTCAACATTAATTTTTATCTGCAATCTGTTAAGTGAAGCACCTTCTTTATCAGGTGCTTGAGCCGTGACTACAAATGAACTTATAGCTCCGGAAAAAATCACATGTGGATTATTTTCATCGTAGGTCAAACTTGTCTCATCAATTATTTTTTTTCGCAATGCTTCTGAAAAATCTTGATTCAATGTAGCAGGCGAATTTGTTGCATTATTTGCAAAATCTTCAACATAAAAGGTCTTGACATCAGGTGCTATCGAGATATCTTTAAAGGTATAGAAGATAAAACATGACGAAAATGTAACAGTCAAAAAAAATCCAAACAATAATTTTTTAATAAGGCTATTCTTTGATTCCATATTCTTTTATTTTTCGATAAAGTGTCCTTTCTGACAATCCGAGTTCTTTTGCTGCATTTCTTCTTCTTCCCTTGTACTTTTTCAGTGCCTTTATTATCATCGACTTCTCCATTTCATTCAAATTAAGGTTTTCGTCAAGAACTTCAACTTCATAACCGGAATCCTTTGGTTTTATTTCATTAGAAAAATCATTTATTACCGGATAATCAATTTTAACATCATTTTCAAATTCGTTTATTTTTTTCTCAAATGCCGGTATCATATTTTTGTCAATTGACAAATTGTAATCCCTTCCACTTAAAGCAGGCATATCCAAATTATTGGCTCTAACCAATTCAAAAAACATTGTTTTCAATTCAGATAAGTCCTTTTTCATATCAAATAAGAATTTATAGACCAAGTCCCTGTCGTTAAAATCTTCACTTTTGCTTTTGTCTTCAAAAGAAACCGGTAGGTGCCTTATTCTTATTTCAGGGACAATCTCAACTAATTTTTCTGCTGTTATCAGACGTTCATCCGATAAAACTGACAATTTCTCAACAACATTTTTCAATTCCCTTATATTTCCCGGCCATGAATAATTCTTGATATACAATTGTGCATGTTCATCAAGGGAAATAGTAGGAAAATTGTATTTTTCGGCAAAATCCCTGGCAAATTTCTTAAACAACAAAATAATATCCTCTGGTCTTTCCCGCAAAGCCGGAAGAAAAATCGACACGGTATTCAATCTGTAGTACAAATCTTCCCTGAATTTCTTTTCTTTGACTTTGACACGCAGATCAACATTCGTCGCTGCGATTACCCGCACATCAGTCTTGCGAACTTTTGATGAACCGACTCTAAAAAACTCTCCGTTTTCAAGAACACGCAATAAATAAGACATGGTATCCTTGGGCATCTCTCCTATTTCATCTAAAAAAATAGTTCCCCCATTAGCCGTCTCAAAATATCCCTTTCTATCCGATGTAGCTCCGGTAAATGCCCCTTTTTCGTGACCAAACAACTCTGAATTCAAAGTTCCGGCTGGAATTGCTGCGCAGTTCAAAGCGATAAAATCATTGTGCTTACGGTTGCTCATACTGTGGATTATCTTAGAAAACACCTCTTTTCCTACACCGCTTTCGCCCTGTATCAATACTGTCAAATCGGTATTAGCTACACGCAAAGCTGTTTCAATAGCCCTGTTTAATTTTTCAGAATTACCAACTATTCCAAATCGCCTTTTAATTGCTTGTAATTCCATAATTAATTGATTTTATATTTGAGATAAATCTCCATTTTAATGAAAAGTCCTGTTATTTTTCTATTTTTCCTATTAAAGTAGCACTTGTTGCATCCAATACTTTCACATAAGTATAATCACCAATGCCCAAACCTTCTTCTTTCGGGAAAATTATTACTTTATTTTGAGAATTTCTTCCTTTAAATTCATTATCTGATTTTTTAGAGTCTCCTTCTATCAAGACTTCAAATACCTTACCGATATCATTTTTATTATGCTCAAACGACAACTGATTTTGAAGCCTGATAATTTCACTCAATCTCCTTTTTTTAACCTCCAACGGCACATCGTCTTCCAAAGTTTTTTCGGCTTTTGTCCGTGGTCTTTCGGAATAATAAAACATATATGACATACTATAATTTGCCTCCTTCATTATACTCAAGGTATCCTTATGCTCATCCTCGGTCTCTGTACAAAAACCTGCAATCATATCAGATGATATAGCGATATCAGGAATGATTTCATATATCTTTTTCACCCTTTCCAAATACCACTCTCTTGTATAAGTCCTGTTCATCAACTCCAATACTCTGGAGTTGCCGGATTGAACGGGAAGATGTATATACTTACAGATATTTTTGTGCTTCGCCATAGTATAAATCACTTCATCAACCATATCCTTTGGATGCGATGTAGCAAAACGCACTCTCAACAAGGGATTAACTTCAGCCACCATCTCAAGAAGCTTAGCAAAAGATATTTGTTCTTTTGTCTCAGGATTTTCCCATAGATATGAATCGACATTTTGACCTAAAAGTGTTACTTCCCTATACCCTTTACCAAACAGATCGACTGCCTCTGCCACAATCGAAAAAGCATTTCTGCTCCTTTCCCTTCCACGAGTATATGGCACTACACAAAATGAACACATATTGTTGCAGCCTCTGGTAATCGAAATAAATGCTGACACTCCATTTTCATCCAGTCTGACCGGAGTAATATCATCGTATGTTTCTTCCTTGGAAAGATGTACATTTATTCCTTTATTCCCGTGTTTTGACCATTCTACTAACTCAGGCAAACTGCGGTAAGCATCGGGTCCAACAACCAAATCAACCACTTTATTCTCTAAAAACTCCTCTTTCAATCTTTCTGCCATACATCCCAAAACACCTACTTTCAAGTCTTTATTATTCTTTTTGTACACTTGAAACTCCGTAAGCCTTTTTAGCAATGTTTTCTCAGCTTTATCTCTGATCGAACAAGTATTTACAAATATCAAGTCTGCATCATCAATATTTCTTGTGGCAGAATATCCGTCTTCGCGCATAATAGCTGCCACAATTTCAGAATCATTGAAATTCATTTGGCATCCATAGCTCTCAATATACACTTTTTTGTTTCCTGATTGTACCTTGTCATCAAGCTTAAAAAACGCCTCCCCTTGCCTATTTTCATCGATAAATTTCCCATCATCTCTTACTTCTTTAAACATATTTTTCACTATTAATTTTATTCAGAGCGCAAAGATAAGATTTTTTATTCCAAAAAGTGTCATTTTGACAGAAAAAGGAATTTTTAAATAATTTTACTCTATGTAAGTCATAAAATAGGTATATTCGCGCTCTTATTTAGAGATTAGACCCAATTATGAGTTTCAAAAAAGAGGATATCGTATTTATTATCAATCCACATTCAGGTAAGAAAAAACCCGAGTCGCTGCTAAAAAGAATAAAAAAAATAGATCCTGCTTTTGATATTCACATCACCAATTCTATTGAGGACATAGACGCTTTAGCAAAAAAAATTATCGATAAATACAAAGTTTTTGTCATAGCAGGAGGAGACGGTACAATCAACCATTTTGCCAATTATTTATTTAATAAAAACGATAAAATAATGGCTGTAATACCTCGTGGGTCAGGCAATGGTTTTGCAAAAGAACTGGGTTTTAACACCAATATAAAAAAACTTATAAATCACATCTATAATGGGAAAACTCTATATGTAGATGTCATCGAAATAAACGGTAAAAAATTTATCAACGCTGCCGGAATAGGTTTTGATAGTTGCGTCGCTCATCTGTTCGCCGGAAGAAAAAGCCGGGGCTTGTCCGGATATATTGCATCAACTCTGAAATGTATGCGCAAATTTAATAATTTCAATGCTAAACTTCAATTTGACCATATAAATATCGATGATAACTTCAAAATGGTAACACTTGCCAACACCAGACAATTTGGCAATAATGCCCTAATTGCTCCCAAAGCGAATCCTGCCAGTGGGAAACTGGATATTGTATTGGTTAAGCCATTCCCTCTATACTATTATCCGGTGTTTATTGTCAATATGTTTGCAGGAAAAATCAAAGAATCAAAGTATATATCTTATCATCAAACAAATTCAGATATTAAAATTGAAGCCGATTATAATAAATTCCATATCGACGGAGACCCGATAGAATTCGACACAACAACCTTGATAAAAATTCATCCCGGCAGCCTTAAAATTATAGATACCGGTAAGATATCTTACAGCAAATAAACAACGAGATACCAAATACACAGCGCTCCTTTGCGTATCCTTAGCGCAACTTAGCGGAAAAATCAATAGAAATCAGACAATGTATTTTATCCCGCAAAGTGTCGCAGAGGTATCGCAGAGTTTCGCAAAATGGAACATATTCCCCTAACAAGCGACCTTCTCTTGACCTCGCTTATTTATCTTGAATATCAATATTCCTTTTAAATCTAAAATCAGCCCCGCCCTACAGCGGGACAGAGTGATATATGATTTATTTGATTATCTCATCCCTTCCAAATCTAAAATCGGCATTCTTTGTTTGGTGTTCGACATTATTAAAATAGCTGTTGCAGGAGCGATGCTCCTTTATCTTGACACAGCTGCCTCCCTATGAAATATTCATAAATTTATTTTACTGGGCAGACCTCATTCATCCTGCAAATGCTCTGCTCTCCCCTCTTATGTTTTCTATTCCAAAAAAAATAAGAGGGATGCAACAACGATCCGTATTTTATAAACCGGCTTCAAAATCACTCCTTGCAGTCGTGCTTTCGAGTCCTAAGTTTTCCCTATTTTACTACTAACTCAAAACCGGAACACAAAACACGGAACTCAAAATCCCGCAGTACGCTTCGCTACTCGGGACTTCCGCTTCGCTACAGCTTTTCGCTTCACTTCAGCTTCCCCTTTGCTTCAGCTTTCCGCTTCGCTCCAGCTCAAAACACGGAACAATCAAATCACCTCAACAACAAAACCTGCCCCGTCTCCGTCTCCGTACCACATGGAGAATCTATCACTATCTTATACAGATATACGCCCGGAGCTTGTGCTTTTCCCTTATAGCTACCATCCCAATATTCATCGCCTTCGGACTCATATACTTTCTCTCCCCATCTGTCAAATATCTGTGTGGACTCTATATGCACATTTTGTGCTTGGTATATTTTGAAGTTCTTGTTTATCTCTTCTGTTCCGGAAGGAAAAAATGCATTGGGTATCAGATAAGGAATTGAGTCGGGTACGATGAAGGATTGTTGCAGTTCACAACCACTCTTATCCCTTATCGTCACGCTGTATGTCCCCTTGGTCAATCCCGATATATCCTCTCCTCGCTCTCCGGTGCTCCAGTCAAAGGCATAAGGCGGATTATTGCCGTCAATACTAATATTTATCGCTCCGCTCCCACAACCATAATCCGATATTATAGTACTATCAAGAAGCTCTATATCACTTATACCAAGACTCAACTGCACTATGCTATCACATCCATAACTGCTCTCAAGCACCACCTCATACTCCCCTTCATCTGTAAATATATCCTCTCCAATCTTGATGCTATCTCCCGGGCAGATAAAAGTATCAATTTCTACTCGTGGCGTCGGATGTACATTGAGATATAGCTGCACCACGCTATCAATGCAGTATGATGACTCAAGAGTATCAACATAATGACCGGATTGAGTAAGCATTCTCCCATTAAAGTCGTATGCAGCACCCTGACAAATAGATAAACTTAGTGTATCACGAGCAGGAATTTGAAAGGTTGTTATTAAGCTAGTGCTATCATTAATACGATGACCTGTAACTGCTGTCTCGCCCTGTCTAAATTCAGAATAATAACTTCCAAAACTTAAGCCTCCAATACCTTCTAATCTTGAATTAAGTTTGCATTTTACTCTCCAATTATCATTTTGATTTACGTGATACCAAACATTGCTGTCTGAAGCAATTATCAAATCCTCATTTCCTATATCAAATCTAACCCTATTATAAATTGTATCTTGATAATCAAGTTCATATTTCCCTGTATTTTCATCCATTTTGAATATAAAAAAGTTAGGTACTTGAATACCATCTACTGTCCTCGTAGCAATTAATCTCCCGTTTGGAGACATAGATATTTGATAACCCAAATTACTTTTTTCTTTATCAAGATTAGGTTCATAAATCTTTTGAATAATATCCCATTTCAACCCATTTCTTTTATATACTGACAAAATCCCCCGACTTTTATGTTGAGTTCTTTTTATATAATTGGAAACCACAGCATAATCTTTAGAAATATCAGCTCTATCATCACGACTATTATTAACATATTGAAACGATTGTGGATAACTGTGCTTATCTCTAAGTATCCAGTGGTCTTGCTCATTATGAATAAAATAATCGGTTAATTCGGCATCATTTGTGAATAATCGAACCAAAATCCAATCCTCACTTACTGCCATAGCATGTGGATTGAAATCTTGATTAAGTTCAATTTTATCATTTAATATAAATGAATCATTTTTTTCTTTAAAAATAAATAAATCTGTATTATCACCTACATCTCCGGGTGCAATTGATAATATTATAAAATAATCTTTTACCATATATCCTCTAAACCCACGTTGAATAATATGATAATCCTTAGCTTTTATAGAAGATTGCAAATTCCATTGACGATTAATTCTTTTATAAAATCTAAAGAAATAATCTTCCTCCGGATTGAAAGAAGAATACTTTTTGTCAATTATTACCATTCTGTCTCCCCAAACACTTGGTAATGTATAATGACGAGATTTATCCATTGTATCCGGAAGATTGACATGCAATATTTGAGCATCCAATAAATTTATAAGAAAAATTACCAATACTATAATTAATCCTGCTTTTTTCATCATTAGCTATCAATTTGGGCGTAATCCCCGATACCCTCAATCCATACTTTTCAAATATTTACAGGATAAAGATACGAAAACTAATTGAATTATTAAAATATTTTTAAAGATTTCAAAAAAATATAATAATAGTGGCTGCTCAGGTATTTTAATTCATTGATTGTCTAAGCATTGATTACATAATAATATTTTATTTCTTTTAAACTAAATATTTGACCTGAGTACTTGCTAATAATTTATGTGTGATATTGTTATTTGCCTGTATTATAGGACAATACAAACTTAAGCACAAATATTATTTATCCTTCCAGTTTTTATATGGATTCTTCATCAACATCGCATTGTAATATTTTACATCACCGGTCACTTCCTCTCCAAGCCACTCGGGTTTTTCAAAAATATCATCTTCTGATTCCAGCTCTATTTCCGCGACTATCAATCCATCATTATCCCCGTAAAATTCATCTATCTCGTACACATAACCTTTGTACTGGACTATATAACGGGTTTTATCAATAATTCCCGGCTCACAGATTTTCAATAAATCCTTTGCATCTTCCACGCTTATCTCTTTTTCCCATTCAAATCTACTCATACCTGACTCATTACCGATACCTTTTACCGTTAAAAACCCCTTATCCCCCTTGATTCTCACCCTTACAGCCCTTTCAGGAACTGATGATAAATAACCTTGAACAATTTTTTGGGATTGCCTGACACATTCTTTAAAATCATCGTTTTTTACCAAAAATTTTCTTTCTATTTCTTTTGCCATTTTTTATTAATTTTAGACTATGGCTAATTAGCCAATGGTTTATCAATCATACCAATCACTCTCTTAATAGCTTGAAGATAATTTATATTTTCAACCCCTTCCAATCCAAGGTCTTTCAAGGTCTTTTTTATATCTTCTATCTCTGTTGATTCCGAATTTACACTGACGACTTTTGCTCCGTTGATAAGCACATTAGCAACTTCGCAAATGGTATCATTTACCATATAACCGAATCTGTGTTTATGTACTTTTACTGCTTGAAGATCTTTGTGGTTTTTCACTAAATCCAAAAACTCCTCCAAGGTATAAGTCTTCTTATTCAACTTGGGCATATCAACCATAAAAGCAGGGAATACATCATTCACCAATACATCTTTGGATATAGGAAATTTGGTCTTCATTAAGGGATTCCATTGCTCGAGTCCATCAACTGTTTTCACAAAGGTTTTTATATCCATTTTACCATTTCTGATTTTAGTATTGTTTATATCATTTGTCTTTGAAACGATATAAATCTCATCAGAATGTCTCTCTTTCACTTTTTTTGGTACCGGAGCTGATAATTTAGCCATTTTCTTCGCAGCTTTATCAAAATCCTGACCGAAAGACCTGAATTCAAATCTGGGTTTTGAAATTTCTCCAATTTTTAGTTTTTCTTTTGTCATTTTTCGTTTTATTTGTTATCATAAATTACACAAACGCTTTTCTTCGTTATCTGTGATAAAATATGAGATTATTTCTAATATTTATAAACTTGTAATTTATCCAATCCATCCAAAACAACATAAATCATCTTCAAGTCAGGATCAACAACTATCCCTTCTGCTTTTGATTCTTTGATTTTATAACTATTTAGCTTTTTGCCATTCAAATCACATTTGCTTATGGATTTAGACTTATCGCTAACTATCCACAGGACATCTTCCGTCTGTTCATAAAATATACCCGAATAATCTATAGCAAAATCGAGATCCGTCTGTTTAATGATTTTACCGGATTCATCCAATTCGATAAGCAAACCCGGATTTTTTTCATTTAGTAAATAGATATGATTATTTTTTGGATTAAAAGCCACACCTTCTAAGCCTTTATTTGTATCATTTTGCTCTATATCCAAATGCCGACTATTGATCTCATTACCTTCTGAATCGAGTTGTACTAACTCTCTTTTTCTTTCTTCCACTACATAAATATTGCCGTTATTAGGATTTACAGTCACACCTTCCAAGTCCTGACCTTTATACTTCAATTGTTTTATAAGAGCTCCTGATGAAGATAGCTTATATACGCCGGCAGAATTATCACTTACCGTATAAAATGCATTATGATCTGCCGAATAACACAATCCGGAGGGCTCTTTGACAGCTAAATCAATTTCTCTGACAAGTTCCAGGTTTATAAATGTTTTTATCTTAGATTCTTTATTACAAGCACCAAAGATAACCATTAAGATAGGGGCTAATAAACTTCCAAGTACTAATACCCTATTGGTCTTATTTGCCATTTGAAGCTCCTTTGCTCTCTTCACTTAATACAACCCAATTTTCGCCACCATCAGGAACTCTCCCTACTAATCCGGCATGTCCGGCAGGCCAATCTTCCTCAAGCAATTGATCCACAATCTTACCGGAAGCATCCAGAAGTGTTACATTTTCACCACCACTTGAAATTTTAAACTTCGTATATACATCCTTATCACAATCCAGTGTCCAAAATCCTCCGGCACTGATAATTGTTCCTGCCGGAATAACGTATGCTTCCGCAGGATCTTTATCATGCAATTTGTACCCTCCAAGGTCGATAGCTGCATCCGAACCATTATAAAGTTCTATATAATCCGGATCTCCTTTACCCTCAATTTCATTTAATAGCAAAGTTTGGTTTTCATTTTCTTTAGGAGTGGCTTTTTTCAAGTCTTCATCTTTCACACATGAAACAATACCTATAAAAACCATCAATAAAAATATAATTAATTTTTTCATTTTATGCTTTTTTAATTTTAATTATAAATATTTTTCTCAAAAAATCAGAAATCAATTTCGATTCTGGCTGAAATAAAGCCAAAATCATCACCGGCTTTTCCGGCAGGAACATTAAGATCTGTAACATCTTTATACTTCTCTCCATTTTTGTCTTCGTAGATATACAGTTTTCCTTTACCATTGGCATACCTGTCGTGATTCAAATAGTTGTAATTTAGCATCATTCTTACATTGTAATTTGCATAATAAGTCAAACCCAAGGAATAGCTTTCACCTGCTCCTCCATATACATTTGCATCTTTATCATTGACATTCACATAACTATATCTTAGAGCCAATTCCAATGCACCCCAATCATTTTTTTGTGATATATGAGTGAATTCGCCCTCCTTGTTATTGTAGTTGTATTGCGAACCGAATATCAACCAACCTGCTTGCATATATCCACCATCAAAATTAGCGGTATATGCATTATCAATTCCATAAACCGTATTTTTCATATATTCGCTCTGGAACATAAAATTGCGGTAGGCCGCTGCCAATTCAAATCCCAATAACACACGGTGGTCCACATCACTCATATCGTCAGTATCAATATATTTTTTTCTGTTAATCGATGCCAAGGCTCTGGTGCTAAACCTGTAACTATTAATTTCAGAATCACTGGTTTTTGGTGTTCGATACGAAGCCGCTAATCCCAAGTGGATTACTTTATGATCTTTTTGTACAGGCATAAATGCGATTCTTCCCGTATAAGATATTCCCTCGTCAACACCCTGTTTTTTATTGTGCGATTGGGATAATTCCACCTCCTCAAATCCACCAACATCATTGAAATGTATCCCCGCAATTGCTAACCAATTATGACCCCATTTGGAAGCTGCAAAACCCAAGTTTCTAGAGGGAGCAAATTTACTCGGAAGAGATCTTTCAATGAAAGTGATATATCTGGATGATGTAGTAGTTTCCATCGAAAATGATTCTTTGAAATTACCAATTTTAGCAAAACCGTTTTTAAATTTATATTTTACATATGCATCTTTTATTTCGGTAGCTGAACCGGCAAAATCCAAATCCACTTCACCATACCAATTTTTATGCAGTTTGGCTTTAATCGCAAACCTCAATCTTCTAATCGACAGTCCATCACCAATCGGATTGATTTGTTTTCCAATATACTTTTCACCGTCTAAATATACTCTATTGTCAAACCAATATTTAAATCTCTTGTCTTTACTTTCAAAAACCAATACTCCATTTCTGGCTTCTGCATCCAGACTTACTCTATTAACTTTTAATCCGTATTGATTGTACCGGATACTGTCTTTCGTAGTTTGGGAAAAAGCTGTAAACACAAAAAGCAATAGTACAATTGCCATCATATGTTTGAAATAATAAAAGTTTTGTTTTTGTTTCATAATTTCAGGTTTTAGTTTAATAATTATAAGTTTTAATTCAATATTTTTTTAGTCTTCAAAAGAGTATCACTTGTATCCTCTGCTTCGTTTTTACTCTTAATTTGTGAACTATCGATTTTGATTATTTTTGGTTCTTGTTTTTTCACAACGGATTTACTACTTACCGGTATCAAAAACACATTACTAATAAAAAACAGAGCGATAAAAGATAATATTCCTGCTACAAATGGTGTAGCAACCCATCCGGCAGCAATACTCCCAAGCATTTTGTAGTTGATATTGTATCCCCCTTTTAATAGCCCAAGTCCCAGTATTGCTCCAACGATAACTTGAGAACTTGAAACAGGAACAAGAGGAATCGGAGGTAATCCGATACTAACAAAGAAATTGGACAATGTAGTAGAAGAAAAAACAAACAAAACCATTGAGTTGGCAAGTACCGTGATAATTGCGGATTTGGACGAAAGTTGCATCAATCCGTTTCCTACCGTGTCCATTACCCGTTTGGAATAAGTAAAAATCCCCACTGCAATTGCAATTCCACCAAGTAAAAATAACTGTTGTACACCGTTCAATCTGAATAAACCAAAATCGAGATAGCTATCCGGAGCTGCCGAAACAAATACTCCCATAACATTGGCAATATTATTTGCCCCCAAACTGTATGAGCCGAAAGCACCAACCAGTAAAAGTGAAAACCTGATATAAGCATCTTGTTTTAACAAATGAATCTTCACTACTTTAAAAAACAGGTTTTGAAGATAATATAGTAGAATAGCAAAAATAGCACCCAATATAGGCCCCATAACCCATGTAGAGACAATCTTACCCAAAACTTTTACGTCAGTAGATGAACCGACAAAAAAGTTCCAACCGATAATAGCTCCAACAATAGCTTGTGATGTAGATACCGGAATTTTGAATTTGGTCATCCAATACACGGTAACGGCAGCAGCTAATGCAACTGTAAATGAACCACCTAAAGCTGTGACCGTACCCAACTTACCTAATGTATGTGTTGCGCCCGCCCCCTGTATAACAGCACCTAAAATCACAAATATTGAGGCGATAATAGCAGCTTTTTTGAAACTAACCATCCTTGTACCAACAGCAGAGCCAAAGACATTGGCAGCATCATTTGCTCCTAATGACCAACCTAAAAACAACCCGCTGGATAGAAAAAAGAATATCATCAGTCTTTAGTTTTTATAGCCAGAGCAGAAAGTATCCTTGCAGAATACTCAGCTTTATCCGAAATTTGTTCAATGTGCAGTGTGAAGTATCTTAAATGTATCTTCTGACTAAGCTTTAAGTGTTTTGTTTCTTTGAATATTTTACGCTTTAAATCCGCTGCCAATCCATCTGTCTCTTTTTCATAAAAATAAACTCTGTGTTCATTGTCCTTAACACTACTTGGATTATTAAAAAAGGAGCGCACAGCCGGTATCGCTGCTTCCGCGGCAGAGCAGGACACATCCAATAGTTTCAAAAAATCATCTTTTAATTTTTTTGGAATAAAAGGAATTTCCACATCATACTGATAAAGATTTTCTTTAGCCGTATCGATAATATCGTCAAGACTATCGAGCAATTTCACTACTTCTGCGCTATACTGCGGTATAAGTGAGTGTTCAAAAAACTCATTTTGAATACGCAGCACTTTTTTATCGGCTTTAGCTTCAAGTTGATAAAGATTCTCAAGATTTTTTTGGAAACTTTCGTTATCTTCATTGAGATAACTTTTCACTCCCTCTTTAAACACCAATATCCCTTGATCTACGGTATCCAAAAACTCATCTATATCTCGAATTGTGGTTTTAGTCTTTTTGAAAAACATACGCTTTATTTTTCTACAAATGTAAGTTAATAAAATATATTAACCAAATTGTTATATTAAGATAAGGTTAATTTTCCGTAATTATTCAAAAAACCGTTACATCCAACTATTCTTTTCCCGTCTATTTTTATCAATTTGAACAAAAAACAAGTAGGTGTATTTCATTTTTTCGCATTTAATGTAATTTTTTCTATTTACATAGACAACCCCACTTATGAAATTAATCAGTTATACTTCTAAATAGTGTCTGGTCGAAAACACATCAAATTTGAAATTGATTCTTATTGTCATCTTTAGCCTTTTTTACAAGTGATTGATACAAAAGCATCAAATCATTGCAAAAAAGCCAAAATCTGATCAATAATTATCTGAATTTCAAAAATTGCCTGTTTTCGACCAGGCACTAAATACTACACCAATGTGCCGTTAGGCACAAAATATGGGTAAAAAAATCTATACCAACTAACTTGCGTGCCGTAGGTACGCTATATTAAACACATCAACAAAAATTCTTGTAAAAAAGCGAAAAAATGAAATACACCTAAACAAGTTTATCATGCAAATTCAATATATTATTGTATGATTGACTGAATCTTTGCAATATACCATATCAATGTATTCTTCGTTCTTTTTCCGTTTCTTTGCTATCTCTAATCATATCCTCGATATTGTCCATTTCGGGGCTTTCTGCCACAGCTTTCCAATTAAAATTCGAATCAAGGGGAGACATCGCTTTATTTGGATCAAAAACTCTTTTGTCCACTTCAATTGCATTATAAGGAGTAAAATCGGGCTTATCAGTAAAAAAATCAGACAAATCCGTAGCAGACGCATCGTATTGATTGAGGTATGGAACACCCAGTATATTCCAAAAAGTTTTGAATATACTTCCAAAACTATAGTGCACTTTTCCAACATAATTTCTTTTGACATAGGGCGAAATCATCATCAATACACTTCTATGTGCATCAATATGATCCACTCCATTTTGGGCATCATCTTCAGTAACCACTATCAACATATTCTTCCAATAAGGAGTATGGGAAAGAAATTCTACAATCCTCCCGACAGCCAGATCATTGTCTGCCATATAACTTTCCTTGAAAGGGTATCCGTCTTCGAGTCGATCCATTGAACCGTGATCATTTGGTATAATTACAGTCAACAAAGCAGGCATCGAATCCCTGTTTGAACTCCATTTTTGATTGAACTCTTCTATAAATCTATCTATTCTGTACTGATCGGGAATTCCGGTATTGTATGTAGGATACATCCTTGAAGTGTGGTCAAACAAAGGTGCAGGTATAGGAAAATTATACAGATACCGCATACCTATATCCGTGTATGTTTTGTCATACGATGCGGGTTCAAACATAATGGAAAATCCAAAATTATAAAACTCAATATTATTTCTCATCAAATGCTCCCACATAGAACCTGCTTCATTGTAATCTTCAGGATAAATGGCTCCGGCAAACCCACAAAATGCCAATGCACCCGGTGTTCCTTTTACTTTATAAAAACTTTTATTGGCACCGTAAGCTGCGGACACGGATGATTCCACCCATTCATTCGGGTAGGTATTCACAAGCCATCTATGACCATCTGCAGACACATCCGAATCAACATAATAATTATCTCCTATTGCAAATTCTTTTGCTAACTTTAAGTGATTGACCATAATATTAGCACTATCAATACAAACGGTTTTCTTTCTATTGTAAAATGATGTATTTAGTCCATATCTCGCAAGAGAGGCGTCTCCATTTGCATTTTTTACTTGTCCGAATATCTCATCGAAAGTCCTATTTTCTTTTGAAATAAATACAATATGACTTATAGGGGATTGTTTTTGTCCGGGAAAGAGCGGTACCGGATTATCCTTACGACTGTTGATTAGTGATTCATCTATTTTTTTGAACTTAAAATTATTTTCTACAACCTCATTTGTCATTTTGCTTAATTCTTTTTTATCCGGGATATTAATCACTTGAACAGTACCGTTCATAAGATTTCCAATATAAGTCCCCGCAGCACCCGGAACAAATTCGACGCCTCCATTTGGCCCGCTTCCATACCCCTTAGCATTGGCAACTACCAATTGTTTATTGTCGGCTGATACGGCAAGTTTTGAGGGAAACCAGCCGGTTGGAATATGTCCCAGAGTCCTCATTGACGCCAAGTCTATTACAGCAATGGCATTGATTCCTGACTCCGCTACATACAGGGTGCTATCATCGGGAGAAAGCGCTAATCCAAAAGGTATTTTACCCCGCAAATAATCTACCCTGCTATCCAAATCGAGATGAATAGTTCTCACAACGGTATCTTTCTCCACATCTATAACGGATATATTGTCATTGGTAGCATTTGTAACAAAAACATATTTGTCAGTAGCTACCAATGAATTGGGACTTGAACCTCCTACAGCAGGAATTCCTTCTACCTTTTCTCCAATTAAAACCCCGGTTTTGATCTTTGACATGACTTTTGGCTTCTCCGGATTACTTATATCAATTGTCCACACGGAAAAAGATTCAGCGGTATTGGCTTCACCCAAGCCCGGTATATACAACGAATCTCTTTTATAGCCTTCAATAGATTCTTTTGTAAGATAGCCAAATGGAGGAAAATCCAAAGCTGTCTCTTTCAATCTTTTCTTGTCATAACCCTCTATCTCGCTATATTGATACATTCCAACGTTAGCAACATACAGCTTTTTTTCATCTCTCGATAAACAAATCCCAAAAGGATATCTACCAGTATTAACAACACTCTCCAGCTTTTTTGTACCGACATCGATAATTTTCACAACAAAATTCACTTGATCTACAGCAAAAAGTTTATCTCCTTTTTTGTTTATCACCATATCGCCTATATACCCTTTTGTCTGAATAGAGTCTTTATTTGGAAAAGAGCAATCGATTTCACCCAAAGATTTTCCTGTATCGACATCAAACATATATATTTTATTGGCCTGACCTCCGGAGACAAAAACCGTTTTTTTATCAGGAGATACAGCTAAGCCCATAAACACCGACTCAATCACACCTTTATCAGTATGAGCGGTATCAGGAATTTGTATTATCCCGGGCTTTGATTCAGCTATGCCCTTCAAAATTGTAATTGACAAAGGGTCAACCCCAGAATTGGCTGTCACTACAATATCGTCCCTCAATACGAGCCCAAATGGATGAGGAGCAACAACATAGGATTTGCCTATTGGTCTTATCAATCTTCCATTTGGAATAATCGTGACATCCTCTCTATCAACTTGGCAATATCTACTTCCGGCAGGAGTCTCAATAATATAACTTGCTTTTTTCCCTCTATTATTATTGCAGGAAAAACAAAAAAACAACAAAAGCAAAACAAATATACCTTTTTTCATAATTATAGCTTTGCAACGTAAATACTTTTCGACACAAATATATGATGTCTGCAATAAAAAATATCAAATTTAGAATTAATTTAAAAACATTTAAATAATGACGGCAAAACAATATGATTCACTTCATAAAAGTATCTTCGCCGCAAAATTAAAAACGATTAAAAAATGAAGAGATTTATATATATCATATTGCTTGTATCGATGTACTCCGCAATATCCAATGCTCAAATGGTTATTTCCGGTATAGTAATCGACAAAGACAATGAACCGGTTTCCAATGCCAGTGTATATATCACGGGAGACAAAAGCATTATTTCAACGGGTAAAAACGGTGAATTCCAAATAAATACAGATATAAAAAAAGGATATTTAAATATCAGACACATATCTTTTGAACCTAAGTCTTTGTACTTTGATAAATCAATAGATTTCGGTAAAATAAAACTCAGAATAATAGACAATTCGCTGAACAAAATAATAATAACGGGAATCACGGATTATGCTTTGAACAGGAAGACTCCTGTCTCTTCAAGTGTCATCCTTTCAAAAAATATAATTCATGCTATAAAAAACAAATCAATTCCGGAAATTTTAAATTTCACCCCTTCTGTTTATGCAACAAAATCAGGGGGTGGATTTGGTGATGCCAAGATAAGCATCAGAGGCTTTGACCAACAACATGTCGCAATATTATTAAATGGAATTCCTCTAAATGATATGGAGAATTCAGGGATGTATTGGTCCAATATTTTAGGTATAGAAAACAATTTATCTGCTATTCAGGTTCAAAGAGGTCTCGGGTTTTCAAAACTTGCGATATCTTCTATCGGTGGCACCATAAACTTAATCACAAACCCCTCTTCAAAGAAGAAAGGAGCTAAGATAGAATTTGGTATTGCCAATAATAATGGCAAAAACTTGCAATTATCATACAGTTCAGGATTGCTTGCGAATGGATTGTCATTCAGTGCCAATGTGGGCAGACAAAACGGTGCAACACAGATAAAAGGCACATCATACTTAGCTTACAATTATTTTTTCGATTTGGCTTGGAAAAACAAAAGCCATTCTGTTCAATTATTGATTTTGGGTTCTCCTCAAGTTCATGGACAAAGAGCATACTCGTATTTTAATATGGCAACAATTGAGCAATATTTAAAATACGGAAGTGACTATAATTATAATTTTGGATATCTTGAGAATAAAGGATACAATTGGTACTCCAATTATTATCACAAACCTATTTCTTCCTTGAGTTGGGATTGGAATATCAATAAAAGTACAAATATTTCCACCAATATTTACACATCATTAGGAAGAGGTGGCGGCACAAGTGATTTGGGAAGATTACCGGGCAACAAATTTGCCTCAAGCTACATATTTAGGGATGACAAAGGACTGGTAAGATTTGATGATATTGTGAAATATAACAGTGGAAGCGAAGTTGTATTTTCCGACGGAAAAAGCTATAAAAGAGAAAGCAACCAAGACGGTCTTTATATAAATAGTTTTAAAAATGCCGGCTTGACTAGACGAGCATTTACCAACTCACATACTTGGTTTGGAACTATAATAGATATCAATAGAAAATTCGGTAAATATATTAAAACTAATTTAGGGACGGATATCAGGACAAGCAGGGGAACCAACTACGTGAGATTAAATAATTTATTGGGAGCTGATGCATATTTAGATTTTTTTGATAAAAACAATCCCAATAATATTGTAGATAAAACTTATGATGTTAATATCAATTCGGTATTAAATGTATTTCACGATACTGATAAAGATAAAAAGATTTTTTTCCATGAAAGTGGTCTTGTAAAGTGGGCAGGATTATTTAGCGGTATTGAGTATTCCAAAGATAAGATATTTGCATTTTTACAGTTTTCGTTATCAAAACAAAGCTTTAAGCGAATAGATTATTTCAATTATTTAAAAGACGATTCCAAAAAAGAATCAAATTGGATAGATATTTTGGGAGGCAATATCAAATCTGGTATCAATTTTAATATCAACTCAAATAATAGTATATATACCAATATCGGCTATTACTCCAAACAACCCGGATTTAATGTCGTTTTTTTGAATCATGACAATACTGTGAACGATAATTATAAAAATGAAAAAATAACCGGAATAGAATTGGGCTATAGTTTCAAAAATTCAAAATTGCGAATAAAAGCTAATTTGTACCAAACAGAATGGAAAAACAGATTTATACAAATAGATTTTGAAAACGAAAATACTCGAGGAAAAGCAAAGATTTTAAACTTGGGCGAAATTCACAGGGGATTTGAATTTGAATCAACTTATAAGTTTGACACAAAACTTGAATTACAAGGGATGTTTTCGATTGGAGACTGGTATTACTCAAATAATGTCCGGGCAAAAGCTTATGACAAATCACTTAAATATATTGGAGAAGTCAACTTAAAACTCAAAAGATTACCTATTCCGAATACTTCTCAACTCAATGCCGGATTGGCAGTGAAATACGAATTGCTTCACAACTTAAAACTAAATATAAACCAATATTTCTCAAGCAAATTGTATGGCAATATAGCAGCCGAAGACAATTGGAAAGGGTATAATACTCCCTTGAGATTACCTGATTATACCTTGACCGGTTTGGAAGTTTTATATAAACTCACGATTGGAAATGCAAGTGTCAATTCCATTGACTTCGGTTTAAAAATAGACAATTTATTTGACACAAAATATATAGCAGAATCGGCTACTAATTATGAAAAAGCCAAAGACGACAAAGAAAATTGGAAAGGGATCAACAAGAAAAACAAAGTATTCTTTGGTTTTGGCAGAACTTTTAGCCTTACCGGCTCCATATCTTTTTAACTATTTACTAAAGTTCTTGTCGCAACATTATTGCAAACTGTTCTCCTATACTGTTTATAAGATAGTGCTCTGCGCTGAAAATAATTATACATTTATTTTTTCAATAGGCAAAGTACGCTAAAGCGCACTCTACTCGTATTTTATGTTACTCCTATAACCCCAAACTGAAGTTAGGGGCCTTATGCTTCGATTGTCTAAACCTTATAGGTCTTATAAGTTTTTGAAACCTATTTGATTTGTGAGTGCACCATAAGATTAGCCCCCAAATTTATTTAGGGGTATTGTATATTTATTGTAATAACGCGAAAAAAATGAAATGCACCTTTTTT
The DNA here is from genome assembly GCA_027008645.1 of Saprospiraceae bacterium. Lineage (GTDB taxonomy): Bacteria > Bacteroidota > Bacteroidia > Chitinophagales > Saprospiraceae > JADJGA01. Next base: position 1,669 of record JALVEE010000195.1, on the reverse strand, counting down.
GCAATAGTTTGATAAAATAATAGTTATTTTTGCAGTATGAAAAAGATAACGGGTATAATATTGTGTGGAGGAAAAAGCTGTAGATTCGGTGAAGACAAGGGGCTCTGTACTCTTGGTGGAAAGCGGATGATAGACTATCCTCTTGAAGCCTTAAGTGGTATTTGTGATGAAATAATCATCAGTTCTAATGATGACAGGTATTTCAATCTTGGATATAAGGTCATTCCCGATAAAGTGAAAAACATAGGTCCACTTGGAGGAATCTATACCGCACTATTGGAATCAAATAGCGATGACAATATCATCATCTCTTGTGACATGCCATTTGTGGGGAATGAATTATTGCAATATATTCTCGAGAAAAAGGACAATTCTCTGATAGCATCAGCATTTGAGGGAAAATATGTTGAGCCATTATGTTCTTATTTCCACAAAGATATAATTCCATTGGTAGAGGAGATGATTGCAACAAAAAGATTCAAATTGACTAAACTTTTGGATAAAGTAAATTATAAAAAAATAGTAATAGACGATAACTTGCAATTTTATAAAAAACACCTTTTCCTCAATATAAATACACAAATCGAGTATAACAGAGCTGTTAAAATATTAAACAAAACAAAATTTTAACTTATGGGACACCACGATGAAGAACATTATCACTCACACAATATCCAACTCACAAATATCAACAGGGCATTTTTGATAGGAATTATTCTGAATTCTCTTTTTGTTATAATTGAGTTCGTCTCAGGGCTATATTATGATTCTATGGCATTGGTGTCAGATGCAGGGCATAATCTGGTAGATGTAATCAGTCTGATTTTGGCATTATTAGCCTTCAGGATGTCCAAGATTCAGTCAACAAATCGACTTACCTACGGCTATAGAAAAACCACAATTCTTGCATCTTTGGCTAATTCGGTTTTATTATTTATCGCCATTGGATTTATCATCAAAGAGACTGTTGAGAGATTCATAACACCAGTTCAGGTAGAGGGGAAAGCAGTTGTAATTGTAGCCTCAATCGGTATATTAATCAATGCTTTCACCGCTTACTTATTCTTAAAAGACAAAGAGGAAGATATCAACATTAAAGGAGCGTATTTGCATATGGCAGCCGATGCTTTGGTGTCCTTAGGTGTAGTAATATCAGGATTTATCATACTTTACACAGGCTGGTATATGGTCGATACTATAATTAGCATTATAATAATTATAGTTATATTTGTTTCGACTTGGCAATTATTCAAAGACAGTATTAATCTTGCGATTGACGGAGTGCCAAAAGGTATAAATACAGGTGATATATTGAAAGCCGTCAAAGAGATAGAGAAAGTTCAAGATGTCCATCATCTGCATATATGGGCTATAAGCACAACCGAGAACTCTCTTACCGCCCATATAGTAATAAATAAAAATATGGACATGAAACAATTGGCGAAACTAAAAGAAAAGATCAAACACAAGCTGTTGCATATGAATATCAATCACGTTACATTGGAATTTGAAACAAGGGATGAGGATTGTCACGATTTGGATACTAATGTCAAGTCAAGCATACTCTTTCACGCCAAGTAATCGTTCTTTTTGCCGATAACTGCATTAATAATTTCCACCATAGCTACGGCTATGCTGAAAATTATATGCTTTGTTCTCGACAAAAATA
>JALVEE010000194.1 GCA_027008645.1 Saprospiraceae bacterium | reverse complement strand
CACATCCTATATCACTGAGATCTTTCACTAATACTTCAAAGTCGGTACTCTCCGTAACAACTACTGTAGGAGTATTGGTATCAGCACCGTCTATTACAGTGTTACCTGACCAACTATAACTAAGCTCACTATCCGTATTATTAATAATATTCAATTGTAATGTATCTCCTGCACATCTCACTCCCGGATCTACATAAGTCAAATCAAAAACATACTCTTCAAGATTAATAGTAGCAGTATCAGAACAGCCAAAAGCGTCTATCCCTACTACATATATTTCCATATCACCTTTTGGATACAAGACCAAACTATCTCCTGAACCAAGTTTGTTTTGTCCATTGTACCAATCGAGATTAACAGTCTCTACATTGGCATTTGCCTTGAGAACGACCTCATCTCCGGAACAATAAGTAAGTGAATCCCCCAAGTCAATAGTTACATCTATAATTTCAGGTATTTCTATCTCTTTCTCCAATATAGATTTATCATCACAATCACCAATTTTCACACTCAAAGATACTGTATATTTACCTGGACCCGGATATGTATAACAATCTTTTACAAGATTGGAAGTATCATTATCTACTCCTTCAACTCCAAAATCCCAATGGTAATCACTCAAAGGATCACTTCCATTGGGTGCAGTCAAATCAAAACACATCTCATAAGAACCACATTGCAAATAACTACCCAATACTAACTCCGGTCCTTCTTCCGCAAAAACATGTATTGTATCAGTTAACTCACAGCCATACTCCGAATAAGCATGAAAAACCAAATAGTAATCTCCTGTTGTTTCCGTTTGGATAAATACCACATTTGAATCAAGGCTACTGACAATAATTGGGTTCTCTTCCCAAGTAATCTTAGTTTTATCATCAACACCTTTAATTTCGATCCTTGTCTTGAAATTCGTTAAATAGCATATTTCTTTTTTATAATCCAATCTCAATGTTCCATTCACAACAGAAATGCTATCAATATTATTTGAGCATGCAGTAAGTGGATCTACTCTAAGATAAATTTTTGTTAGGACACCGTTCAGTTTTATATTGACATGTTCTCCTTCTGCAACAATATTATTAAATGAATCGGAATAAGACCATTGGTAAATATTGCCGGGGCTCCCATCTCCGATTGCTGTCAAATCCACTGAATCTACACAAACGGTATCAGGCCCTTCAATCTTAATATCAAAATAATCTTTTACTATCATTTGAACTGTTCCTGAATCGGTACAAATACCATCTGTCACAGTAACAGAATATTGCATATCTCTATCCAATGTAAAAGTAGGATTTGATTTGTCATTGGGATTAGCACCGAAATCCAAACCTTCCTCTGTACTCCAAGTATAAGTCCATTCGGAATGTGGATTTTTAATTATTTTTTTTGTATCACCTTTACAAACAACTATTGTATCACCAAAGAAAACAACTTTTGCAAAAGTAAGCAGCACCATCTTTTCTGTTTCCGCTTCACATCCCTCTTCCGTATCTATATACAAATTAATAAAAGCAGTATCTTCTTTTGGTACGGTTAAACTAACAACTTTTCCCGTAGCATACAAGGTATCATTTTGAAACTTAATAGTCCATTTGCTATCTTTCCATGTATATAAAGGATTCAACTGGTCAAATTTATCAACGAGGTTCAAAGTAATATCAAGCGAATCAGAATAACACTCATTGATATTTACATCGAAGTCAGCGATTAATTCATCCTTTACTGCAATTATACGTTTTGTGGTCTCAACAGAGCAATTTGCTATTTGACTATAAGCTATCAAGGTAATATCAAAAGTATCCTTTCCTGATTGAGGTAATGTGTAAACCAAATCAACTTCATCAGCATTCGTAGATGTAATTGTTTGACCGGTAGAAAAAGTATAAATACTCCATGTATAGCTATCAGCATTCAAACTTGCATTTATCAACTTTAGAGTATCTGTTATTGCAGAACCACATATTGCATCCGGACTTTCTATAATCGGTTCGGGAGGCGCAACACATTCTCTGACATTATATTCAAAATCCCGTCTCACGAATCCTATTAATTCTCCATCTCTATATTCCTCAACTTGCACTCCAACCAAATACTGTCCGATATTATCCGGAGTACCTGTAATTAACCCTGTATGAGGATCAATTGTGAGCGGATCGGTACTTCCAAATACATTATCTTTACTAAAACCGGCTTTCCACGTCACTTTTCTGTTTAAAAACGGAACAAAATCAGCATGTACTTCCGGTTTAGGATTGGCTTTTGTACCTCCTAAAAAAGGTGTATATAAACTATATACCAGTGAGTCTCCATCAATATCTAAAGCCGAGTGGTCAAACTGGAGATTTTCTCCGGCGCAAATATAAATATCAGGCCAATCTTTAAACTCAGGTGAATTATTACATTCATCATAAGCAAATTCATCAATCTCGATCATGTAAGAATTTCCTGTCTCTAACGGATTTTCGATATTTAACAAACTTTCATTTCTACAACACCTTTGATAGTACAATCTATGTACTCGTCCAGGCAAAGGTCTTGGCAATTTTATTGTATCAATATAGACAGCCTCGTGTACGCAAACATCGTCCCCGAGAATACCACATCTCCTATGCAATGATTCGTCCAATGTATCACTACCTTGATATGTCAATAGAAGTAGTCCGCCTTGGTTTGGTTTCAATGGACCATTATACTGATCAAAAATGGCTATTACAGCTTTTTCATCAAATTCAGCATCATCTGCTCCAAGGTAACAGTCTCTTCGAATCGTTAATTTTATTTCAAAATAACCATTTCCCAAACAACGGTAAGTAAAATCTCCACCTACCATATGTGTCGCATTACTCTTGGTCGAAAATAGGAGTAGCAATGTTGAAAACAATAAAAGTTTTAGTATTTTATTAATCATAATTGAATTATTTATAATTATCTATTTTTCATTTAAGTCCGTATCAATTTGTATAACCTCTACTCTTCTCTCTTTAGAGGCTCTCACACTATATATTGAGTGCTTTTCATCTTTAAGGCTATCACTGATATCCTTAGGTGCTAATGATTCGCCATAAGAAACATCTGTTATGACCAAAGCCCCTGATTTTAAATATTGTAAAAAGATTCCTCCTTTGTATTTTCTGATTTCATTATCAAGGGAATTTACACGTCGTTGAGCCAAAATCAAATTGTATTTGTAATCGGCTCTCGGACTTGCATATCCTTTTAGTTGAATACCTACATGATGACCGTTTTCTAACACAGCTAACAATGTAGTCATAAAGAAGTCAAATTTTTCTTTACCTGCTTTGACATCATAATCAAAGAAACTTTCAATTTCATTTTTAGCTTGAGTAATCATATAGTCTTCTGTCATATCTTGAGTATATTTTTTGATAAATATATCTTCTCTGTTTATATATCTGTTGTATGTCTCGGTATAGGTCTTCTTTGTAGTCTTTTTTCTTGATCTCAAATCCGGTCTATCATTATCAAAATACACTACAAGAGGCAAATAAGCATTGAGTAAGTCAGGTAAATAAAGCTTTTTTATTATTTCGTCTCCATCAAAATTATTTGTATTAATAAAGGAATTTACACTTTGGTAGCCTTTTCTCTTAGCTGTTACTTGGTAAGTATGGCCTCGCAAAACTTCAAAATTAAATTCATTGCTGTTATCTTTATTTATCACAACAGGGTTTACTGATTTATCCGTAACATTTACCAAGGTCAATTCAACACCATTAAGTTTAAGTAAAGTAGTTTTGTCAAATGTCAATACTTTCAATTTCAAATCCCTTGGATTCAAATACATCTTTTTGGTGACTGTTTCTGTTTTTTTAACATCCAAAGTATTGAAATGTATCGTATCAGGATCATATCCCAGTCTTGAAGCAACAACGTAGTAATTTCTTCCGCTAAGCAATTTAAAATGTGATTCATTGCTTCCCGGCTCCGTTACTTCTGCAAGTAATTCATTGGTATTGGCATCATATAACTTAACAGTTGTTCCCGGTAATTCACCTAAAGTCCTTTTGTTGAAAGTAAGGATTTTCAAGTCAATATCTATAGGTTTAATATCAACTTTGAATATATCAAAACAACAAGCCTCTGTTTCAGGATCCAAGTAAATAGCACCTTCTCTATTTGAAGAGAAATAAGCTAAATCCCCGCTATCGGACAGCCAATAGTATATATCATCATAGGAACTGTTGAGCGGAAAACCTTGGTGAACAGGTTTACCAAAATCTTCTTCTTCAAAAGGTGCTGCATAAATATCAAAACCTCCCATATGCATATAACCCTTGGAACTAAAATACAATGTGTTAGTATTGCTACAGTAAAATGGGGTTATATCGTCTTCTTTTGTATTAATTGCACTCAAATTCAAAGGACGTGTATATGTTCCGTCTTTACCAATGATTGAATAATAAATATCCCTTTTGCCCTTTCCTCCCTCTCTATCTGATACAAAATACAATACTTCTTTATTCAATACACTATTGTAACCAATATTGGGTTGAGTATTGGTAGAACTTGGATTATTGATGAAATCAGGTAACTTAACAGGTTCTCCGAATGAACCGTCTTTGTGTGCATCAACTGAGTAGATATCGCATCTTATCTCTGCTACCCCCTCATAATCACAAATAGTATAGAATGCTTTGGATTTATCTTTGTTATACGTAAGATGTGCATTCAAGAAAACGCCTTTATTCAAAGTAGAATCAGCTGAAACACTAACATCATTTTCAAGCTTAAGAATTTTTGAAATAGGTCTTGGAGGATTATTGGAATCTTTTTTCCTCTTAAATCTCATGGAAGTATAATAGAACATATGCTCATTCTCCATCCCCGCAAAATCCGAATAAGGCGAATTAACATCACCGTCCATGTGGCTGATCTTTATGCTTTCACTTGGATTTTCAATCAAGCCCAAAGCCCATTTACATGCTTCAATCTCCTTATTTGCCCTTTTCATAAAATACTCGTCTTCACCACCGTGTTCAGACAGATATATATTGTACAAATCTATAGCTTCATTGTATTTACCAAGCCTTTGCTTTATATCGGCTAACCAAAATGATGTAAGTCCGTACTGATTAGTACTATCCGCTTCTATCAATGCTTGATATTTGCTTTCAGCTAAATTAAACGCATTGAACATCCGTGCGGATTCGGCACTTTTGTACAGCAAATCATATCTATCATCTTTGAATTCATTTGCAGCGAGGTAATACTTCAGAGCAGCCCCGTAATTTTTGTTCTCAAATGATTGTTCAGCAGCAACCAAAAAAGCCTTCAAAGACTGACTCTTCAAAACCCCATTGCTGAAAATCAAGATGATTATTATTATAAAAATATTATTTTTTTTCATATCAAATCCGTTTTCAAGAATTTATAATTTTAGTATATTGGGCATATCTTAAAATCGTGTAATGGCTTCACATCTTTTACTTTGTAAATGAAATGCAATTCAGGGCCTCCCCTGTAATTTGTTATTTCAGACAAATCCAATTTTGTAGCTATATCATAGTTCATGCTCAAGTAAAACTGATTGTATTCAACTGCCAGTGTTGGAGCCCAACCCTCTCCTATTCGACCGAGAACGCCCAAATGCAATGCAAGTTGTTTTCCTCTTTTTTTATTGATATAGATTTTAGCAATACCTCCTACCATCGATTCTTTATAGACATCTTGCTGTTGATATAGGAAATTGCCTTGCAAATCCAGGTTTTTGACTATCTTAATATTAGCTAATGCTAAAAATGAAAAACGCATATCCAATTTATCACTTCCTACATTTTCATAATTCTGCTTAGGTGTCAACAAATGAAATACAGATCCTCCTAAGACAACATTCGTTCTTTGACTAAATTTATGTTGATAATTAAGCCCTAAGCCTGTTTCCAAATAGCTAAATCTGTAACCTTCAAAATTCTCACCGGGGTCTATTGACGGATCCGGAACCCCTCTCGTAGGATCATATTGTCTATCCCATCTCAAATCATTATCTGAAAACCCTCGATTAGAAAAGCCCACAAGTCCCCCCCCGGAAACAAAATCCTTCCCGGTCAAAGCAAGAGTATAACTTCCAGCCAAATTGAAGTTGAAAATCGTGAATCTGGCATCTCCTTGCTTGTCATAATTAAAAACAGCACCACCGGAGAAATATCCGGGCTTTTGCTTTTTGGGCATAAACTTCATATCATAACTACCGGAAAAAGTAAAATAAGGCACAGGTACCGTCCTGTATTGATCTCTCAGGCTGAATATAAGCCTTCTATCGCCATCCAATACTCCGGATAATGACGGATTAAAGTTTAAAGGTTCATTATAAAATTGACTATAATGAAAGTCTTGAGAAAATAACCCTTTCATAGGTATTATTAAAACAAGTAATATCGGTAAAATTTTTATTCTCATAATCACCTCGGTTGATTTTTAAAAACATTATTACTATAACTATACAAATATCGTACTAATTTTTTTAATTATGCATAATTTTAACATCAAACGAATTACAAAACAGGAAAAAATCATGTAAAATTTAAAGTAACATAAATTTCACATATATTCCGTCTCTAATAAAAAGTTGTGTACACATTATTCATAAAAGCAATATAATATTTAAAAAAAAATAAAAAATTTAAAAAAATTCATTTAATAAATTAAGTTGACATCAATATATACATAATTATTTCTTAAATTTGTCCTGAAATAAAAAATTTATTCTTTAATAAATTGCATTGTTAAACTTTTTGGCATCAATAGATGTTCAGTAATCTTGATGAATTTAATCAACAATATGCTGCAATTGAATAGTACTAAATTATTAAATATATTATAATATTTTTAATGGATGTTTAGTTTTATAGTTTGTCAATATTTTATACTTAAAAATTAAAATTAATATGAAAATGAAAAAAATCAATTATTTACTTCCGGTAATACTATCATTAATTATTTTTAGTACCGGATGTAAAACAAGTTCCAAAAGTGGTTTTAATATTAAAGGGACGGTCGAGGGTGCAAGAAACAAGCCCGTATATTTTGAAAAAACAAGTTTCAATTCAGTTAATGAAACCATTAAGGAAGTGAAAGCGGATAAAGGCAGTTTTAACATTAATGTCGCACAAAATCCGGGTCCCGGTTTATACAAAGTAAGGATAGGAAGAAATTCAGTATTGCTGATTTTGGAGGGGAATGAAAATAATATTGATATCCAAGGTAAATATACCAAATTCAATAATAGCTATGCTGATGTTTCAGGTTCTAAATTGACAGAAAAATACAATAATGTCCTTAAGGATTTAAAAGCTAGGAAAATAGATATAATGAGTATTAAAGAGGAAGCAAAAAAATCAAATCCTTTGCTCGGGTCTATTTTACTATTTTCTACGTATGGAACAAAACCCAGTTTTGCTGATTTGCACGCTGCAGTAAGTAAAAAAATGAAAGAGCAATATCCTGACAATTATCTTACAAAAGAATATGAGGGAATTGTAAGCAATTTGCAAAAATCGTACCAGAGAGAGCAAGCAAGACAGAAAATAAAAGTTGGGGAACCAGCTCCCGAAATTGCAATGCCCGGAGTTGACGGGAAAATACGAAAATTGTCTGATCTCAAAGGCAAGATTGTATTGATTGACTTTTGGGCTAGCTGGTGCGGACCGTGTGTGAGATCATTCCCCGAATTGACTAAGATATACAACAAATACAAAGATAAAGGGTTCACTGTATTTAGCGTATCATTGGACGGTATCGATCAGAGAACTGCACAAAGGAGATATCCCAATGCAGAAGCTCTTAAAAAGGCAAAAGAGAATTCCAAAACCAGGTGGATAAAAGCAATTGAAAAGCACGGTCTGGTATGGGAAAATCATGTTAGTGATCTTGACAAATGGGACTGCAAGGCTGCTGCGCTTTACGGTGTAAGAAGTATCCCAAGAACATTTTTAGTTGATAAAAATGGTGTTATTGCTGCCGTCAATCCAAGATTCAATCTGGAAGAGGCAATCCAAAAAGTATTGGAAAAGGAATAAAGATTTTAGAAAAAGAATTATTGGCTTGGAATTGCTCCAAGCCTTTTTTTATTTAATTTTATTTAAATGGACATTATAGATAAAATTTGGCTAAGAGTTTCATTGTTTTTTTTGGTAAGTACTGCACTTTTAGGTTTTATAATCAGATTGCTTCCACTCCAAAGTGTCATCCCTGATTCTTATTATTTTGGTCTTTTACAATCTCATTCCCACACAGGATTTTTGGGTTGGGTGTATATGATTTTGTATTTTCTTCTTCTTAAATATTTTGGAAGAGAAGAATTGCTTAAAATAAAGAAAACGAATATTATCCTAACAATTTTAGCTGTTTTTATCCTTGGGATGACAATAAGTTTTCCTGCTACCGGATATGGCTTATTTTCCATATTGTTTTTATCATTGTTTTTGATTTTTTCATATTATTCTCTTTATTATCTGTACAAAAACATTGATATTAAAATAAAAAGTACTATCAGCTACAAATTTTTAATAGCAGGTATTATATTTTATCTTATGTCAAGCATTTCACCTTGGTTGCTTGGTCCTATAATAGCAAAAGGTTATAAAAAAACCGCTTTGTATTACAACGACATCTTCTTCTATTTACATTTTTTATACAATGGATTCGTAACTTTTGCAATGGTAGCATTATTCTTTTTGGATTTGGAGCACAAAAAATCCACTGACAAGATTATGTGGTCAAATCTTAAAAAAGCCTTGTATTTTCTTTTTACAGGAACAATATTTAATTATAGCGAATCATTATTGTGGAACAAACCAGGTATAATCGTTCATTTATTAGCCTTTATAAGTTCAATTTTATTGATTATAGGTCTGTACTTTCTGTATAAAACATACATGAATAAATATTCGTATAAAGCTTATCCGGTCTTGCTGATTAGGCTGGCAATATCAATGTATATTTTAAAAACTACATTGCAATTGCTCCAAAGTTTTCCTGTATTTTCAAATATAAGTTACATGCTAAAATCCCAATTGATTATCGGGTATATTCATCTAGTAACTTTGGGATTTATTACGAGTTTTATCCTTGCATTTTTGATTAAATCAAAACTGCTTTCTAAAAATAAATATCTGGATTGGGGAATTATTTTCTTTATAATTGGATTTGCTTTAACCGAAATAATTTTATTTATACAAGGGCTTTTGTTGTGGGGGAGCATATCTTTTTTTACTCCATATTACGCATTTTCAATGATGATAGCCAGTGCTTTTTTATTGATAGGTTTTATATTTATATTGATATCTTCCTTTAGTTCAAGAGAACAATATTATTAGTATCAAGTCAATATACTACATCAATGTGCCCTTAGGCACAAAACATTGGTAAAATAAACACCTGAGTAGTCACTTTTATTTAATTTTAAAGATTACTTCCCAGCCCTACCATCAAAATCGCAATAATGATAGTTGTGAGACCTAAGGCGAGAATTCTACTTGTTTTATTACTGACACCTTTCCATTCTTTGAAATACAATCCCCATAGATTACTGAATAAAATGATAAATGCCATATGAATTGACCAACTGGCAAAATCATATTGTTTACCTAAAAAGGTGGTTCCCATGCCGTAAAAGAAAAACTGTAAATACCAAGTAATGCCTCCGGCGATAGCCCATAGATAATTTTTCAATAACGGAGATGATTTATCCGTATAATCTTTGAATGATTTATTTCTAAAATTGAGAAATAATGTCCATACAAGATTGGTGCTAATACCACCCCAAAGTATCCAAACCAATACTGCATTATTTTGAAACAGAGGTTTTGTTCCATGAGCCAAAGACACATCGGCAATAGGATGACCTGCTTCAAGACCAAATGCGAAACTCGCGCTCAAAATACCGGAAATTGAAGCGACCAATAGCCCTTTCCACAAACTAAATTCTTTGACAGATTCTTTTTTTGTAGCGTCATCAACTTCTTTTTCCTTTCTCATCCCCG